>DBCB01000227.1 GCA_002303765.1 Planctomycetaceae bacterium UBA969 | reverse complement strand
CCTGCGATTGGAATTAGTACCGCATTGGGGGGTAGCTTGCTTCCTTCTCTTTCTGCTTGCAGGGTAAAGGTTTCTGAAGTATTTGCAAGAACCTCTTAAGTTATATCGGAGCCTTTATATGAGTCTTTTTTCTATGCTTGCGACTTCGCTGATTTCAATTGTCGGCCTTACTATTTTGCTAGCTTTGGTGGGCAAGGTTCCTATCAATTACAGCATTCGAAACCTAATTGTTCGTTGGCCCATTTCTCTTATGACTGCACTCGCATTCACAATGGTAATTGGCGTTCTTATAGTGATGCTTGCTTTTGTTAATGGGATGTACAAATTGACTGAAAGTAGCGGCCACCCTGAAAATATCATTGTGCTTTCTGATGGGGCCACCGATGAAATCTTCAGCAACTTGGGATATAGCGATGTTAGTGAAATTGAATTCAATCCAGGTGTGAGCCGTGATGAATTGGGGAAACCCCTTACCAGTTGGGAAACTTATGTGATTGTTAATCAGCCTATTCCCTTGCACGCTCGTAAAGGCGATAGGCGCAGGAGATTTATTCAGGTCCGGGGGATTCTAGATCCTGCAAGATCGGGGAAAGTTCATCATCTGGTTTTGAAGTCTGGAGACTGGTTTTCCACTGGGGATGCTGGCGGTGGGGTTAGGGAAGTTACTGTTTCAGAACCTGGTAAGGAACCCAGAAAAGTTAATGCTACAGAAGCTGTTTTAGGTCAGGGTATTGCCAAGGAAATCGGGCCTGATTACATGAAGCCCACCCTTGAGGTTGGCGATGTTTTTAATATGGGAGATAAGTATTGGGTTGTTGCAGGAATCATGGATTCAGGTGGCTCTACTTTTGATTCTGAAATCTGGGCCAAATGGAAGACTGTTGCAGAAAGGTTTGGGAAGGTTACATACACTACCCTTGTTATTAAAACGGATAGCAAAGAAGTTGCCTCTGCCACCGCTACAGATATTGTAAAGAATTTTAAAAAGGCAGCTTTGCAGGCGTTTGTAGAAACAGATTACTACGACAAATTAAACAACACTAATAAACAGTTTCTTGTTGCGATCTTATTTGTTGCAGCCGTGGTTGCCATCGGTGGTGTTTTTGGAATTATGAACACAATGTTTGCTGCGATTAGCCAGCGAAGCAAAGATATAGGCGTGTTGCGGATTGTTGGATTTGCCCCTTGGCAAATACTGGTTTCCTTTTTTCTTGAAGCCATTCTACTTTCTTTTTTTGGCGGTGTATTGGGTTGTATTGTCGGAAGTTTTGCTGATGGTTTTACTGCAAGTAGTATTATGAGTAGTGGTGCAGGTGGTGGTAAAAACATCCTCCTTCGACTTACCGTAGATATGAAGCTTATTTTTAGTGGAATTCTATTTGCGGTAGCGATGGGTATGGTAGGTGGCTTTTTACCTGCATTATCTGCAATGAGAATCAAGCCGTTGGAATCGCTCCGTTAACCGGGGTTTTAATTTCTCGGCAGGCTAAGACCAGCGATTCCAGATTCACTTTAGAATTAATTTCTTTGCCGAAATTAACATATACGAGGTTTTTTGCCTTGGTGGTTGGATTTAGCTCGCGTGAGATAAGTACAGGGACCACAGGAATATTCAATTCGTTAATCATTTCGAGTATGCCAGTAATCCAAGGCCCGTTTAACGAAAGTGAAATAGCGTGCTGCTTTGCAATGTTTTTGCGGGATTTTGCAATTATCTTAGTTAATTCTTCTGTGGAGCATTCGTTAGAATTCAACCAAGCCAAACTGTGCTTTTTTGCCAACCGATTAATTAAGGCCGGGATGTTTTCCCCAGAGGAATTTGCATGGAAAAGATTCCTTGGGGTTCGGTCGGTTGCTGAAAGGATCAAATAAGAATCTTCAAGGTTGTTTCCCTCATGAACAATTAAAACTGGTCCATGGCTTTTTAAATTGTGTAAGCCATGGGCTCTTAAAGTGTATTTCGAAAAGAAGAAACCCCAAAGGATGGTTCTTAGAAATAGATCAGGCATGCGGATTCTTATAATAATAAGAGTGGCTAATGTGAAAAAAGCGGCGACAAGAAAAAGGTATCTGGGTAGAAAATGATTGTCGAACATTGCTGGCTGGTTTTCGTTTTGTTCATAAAGCTTCCGGTGTTCAATACCCCCTAGGTGATACGATTTTTCTACGATTGGAGCACCAATCACTACATCTTCTGAAAATTTATCAATGGCAGTTGTTGGAGAGGTTTTGAAAAATGTTTCGGTTTTGTTGCCATCATTTGTGGTAATGCTTAGTTCATAACTGATGGGCCTTCCGTGGTTCAATTGAATTGATTTAAGATTGCCCTCAGTTATTTTAATGAGTTGGATTTCTGGGCAAACCCCAGATAAATGTGCCATTTTTACAATGATAAAGAATAAAAAAGAAGCAAGAATTGCTCCCGTGACATTGATGAGGTTGCTTGTGGCGATGACATCGCCTTTGCTTGATTTTGGAGCGCGATCTTGCAACAGGGTAAAAAGTGGAACAACATAAAAACCTGTAAAGAAACCTGTTGTTATGATAAAGGAAATAAGAAATCCAAGGTGGTCAAGAAACAAAGCTTCACCAATTAGACCAAATACCATTCCTATTATGCCAATAGGAATTAGGCCCATTTCAATTTTTCCACCTGAAAGATATCCCACTAGAGGGCTGCCAAATCCTATTCCAAGTGCAACCATCCCAACTATTACACTTGTTTCTTGTTCGCTCCATCTGGGAAGTTGAGATTCGCCATGCATGTATATGGTGGCTCTGCTAAATGCGACAATAAATGTGAAAAAGGCAATGCCAATGACTGCAATTGCTAATGGTCTAGAGCGGAACATTTCTTTAAGGTTGGCGTAAACAGGTTGATAAAGATAGGGTGGAAACTTTCGATCGGGATTTGCAGCAGGGATTTTTTCGATCCAAAGGCTAGCGATGGCCCCAATTGCTGCAAGAATGAAAAGGATGATGCCTATCCAATATTCCTGCCCTTTGAAATGGTAGGACAATACTCCGCCAAAAACGGTGCCCAAGATCACCGCAAGAAACGAGAGGGATTCTAGCATGCCGTTGCCCTTGGAAAGCATGTGTGATTTTAGGATTTCAGGCATGATGCCATATTTTGCAGGTACAAAAAAAGCGCTATGCAAGCCCATGAGAAATACCGTGGAAAGTACAATCCATGGGCCTTCATCGTAATCCTGATTACCCAGCCAGAATCCAAGCAATGCGATTGCTGTGATTATAAGTTCAGCCATTTTCCAAAATATTAATGAGCTTTGCTTGCTGTAACGATCTGCAAGGTATCCTGCCAAAGTGCAAAAAATCGCCCAAGGTGCGTAAAAAAGGATGGGCATAAGAGAAATAGCCTGAGCTTCATTCAAAATCGATTTATTGATTGCAAAAAACATTGCGGAAGCATGAATCGCCTGGTCATTAAAAGCAGCAAGAAATTGGGCAATCAATAGTGCAATGAAAGTCCGAGAATAAAGAGTGTTGGCTGGTTGGTATATCTGTGCGTTATTAATCTTCTCAATGCCGTTTGCCATTTTAATTGCCGCTTTAAAATTACTTTAATTCATCAAATTCAATTGAGTTGTTATACCAAGACTGGAGATTGAATAAGATAAAATTTTCGATGCTTTTTGCTACTTGCTAGAAAGTGCCAAATATCGTTCTTTAAGATTTGATGTAATACTTTGTGTATCTGGCGGAGATTTTCGTGCCAAGTCGGGGTTTGCAATCCCATCGACAACGATTTTAATGCCCAATTCCTTACCCCATGTCATGATTTCAGCATATTTTGCCTTGCGGTAGCTTGTATTAAGTAATTTTCGAATACCCAGACCAGCAAAATCGAACTCAATTCCAGCCGACCACAAGGAAAACATCTGCTGCTTTTGTTTGTTTAGGTTAGAACGATACCCCGTTGGAAGGTGCATATACGAAACGGTGGCTCTTTTTATGCCTTTTTCTGCAATAGATTCCAGTAATGGATATAGGTTGGCTTTGGAGTCGTTTAAGCCAGGAATAAGCGAATCTAGGCATATTTCATAGGGAATCCCCAAGTTCTTTAGAGTTTCTACCTGTTTCAGCCTTGTGATTGGAGCAGGACCAAAAGGCTCGATTAATTTTGCGACCCGATCGTTTAAGGTGTGAAAAGGTAATAGAAGTTGCACATTTTCTTCTAAATAAAGCAAAGTTTCAAAGAGCTCGAGATCCAGGGCTGCTCGGGTTTGATACCAAATCTTGAATCCTTGATTTGCTAAGAACTTCCCCAATCCAATAGCGAGAGTTCGGGTTTTTTCAAAGGAACTAAAGGGCTCATAGTTCTGGCCTATTAAAATAGCATCTGGTAATGTTTTGCTGAATTCTATTTCCCAACTTGTTTTTTCTTCCGCATTCACAGGCAAACTGTAATCAAGCATCTGAAAGTTGGTGTTTAAACCTGGGTGGGAAGGCTGAAAGGGGCAGTTTTTAGCCAAATTAATGCCAAATATGCTTTCTTTTGTTGTGTCGAAAAGATGATATAAACTCCGCTTTGAATTATCATGGATACGAATTTCTGGGAGTTTTGGGAAATTCGACCTTAGTTCAAAAAGGGTTGATGAACTGTATTTTTTAACTTGGACCATCCTGGCCTCCTAAGAAGAAATCAATAATTCTCCATGTAAGGTAATGCTAAAAAGTAGATTGAGAAGCTTAGCAGCGAAAAAAACATAACTTTTGGAAATTGTTCAGCTGACAAAAGTTATGCTTAATTGAATAAATATTTTGTTAAAGCATGGAAATAAGGTTTTTATTTTGCTGATAAAACGAATGAAAACATGGGGTATTCAGTTAAAATCGGCATATTTAGTACAAAGCGGTTAAATTGCCAGTATTCCCTATATTTATGATCGTGGTCTTGTGCTACTCTGTTGAATAGTTGCAAGTTGCTTTTATATTCCGAATCGTCGGCGGTTGATTTGTAACAGGTGATTTTGCTGAATTGAAAAGTTCATGGATTCTATTGATCAATTTTTGTTGGCAGTAAAAACCAAATCTCTCCACCTCGGGAGATTCTTAGGGTTGCTTAATTTGTTGGTTGCATACCGTATTACGGATGAAAGTGGTCAAGTAGTTTCCAATGGATTAACTTTTAGGCAGGTTTCCGAAAAATTAAAAAAGAGCCGTTGGAATCCTGATGATGTTGAAACCCTTGGTTTGAAATCTTCTGAATTGCCGCAGAGGGATAGGTTGCGTTTTTGGTATGTTGCCCTTGTTCGGGCAGGTGTAGGCGGTTCCAAGGCAATGATGGAAGCAGACACTCTCGCAAAAGCAGTAAAAAAAATTGGGTATGAAGCTCAGCTACCTGAAAAGAATTAACCTATTCTTTATTGCTTGCGATTGACCCCTCATTAAATCCCCTTTATATTTTCCATATAACAACTTCATTGTAATTAGGCATTAGAACTTTAATCAGTTCAAATTGTTTGGAGAAGGAATGACTACACAAGAGCAACCCCATAACCAGTTAGTTGAAGTTCATTCCATGAGGATGTCCTTTGCTGATTTTGCAGAGCTACATGGAAAGAAAATCATTGTTGCTGCTATTTCTATCATCTTGCTTTGCGCAATTTATTTTACTGTAAGCACGGTTTCAAATAGTGCTTTTGAAGAAGAATCGAAGCGTTGGGCGGGTCTCGGGTTTAGTCAGCAATCTGCAGTGCTTCAAGAGTTTGCACAAAAAAATTCAGGTACAAGCCAAGCTTTAATTGCACGAGTTGAAGCTGCTAGAGTTTTGCTTGCTCAAGGGATGACTCTTTTCGCAAGTACCAACGTCGAGATTAAAAAAGAAGCAACGAACAATATTGAAAAAGCAATCGAACTTTATGAAAAGGTTATTGATGACCCCATGTTGATTCCTGAATTAAAGGCGCAATCTCTTCTTAATGCTGGAAAAGGCCATGAGGCCCTCAGGCACTTTGATAAATCTAAAGATTACTATACTCAGGCTAGTTTATTGGGCGACAAAACTGGTGCTGGTGCTCTTGCGGTTAAATACCTGAAAAATCTTCAGGATAACCAGGTTGATTTGGCGACTTTCTACAAGAATTTTGATTAATTATAATGGATGAATTTGAACCAATTGATGATATTGATATAGATGAAACTGAATTTGCAGAAATCGAACCCCCTGATGCTGAAACTCAGCCTCCTGCCCCACGCGAAATCGATGTTCATGCCAAAATAAGGCTTGAAAATGTTAGGTTAGATCAATTTCTTGTCATGCAATTCCCTGACTATAGCCGGGCTGTTGTTCAACGGGTGATAGAAGGCGGCGGGGTTACTGTTAATCAGAAAATAGCTAAGTCTAGCTATAGAGTCAAGCATGGCGACTTCATCAAAATAGTGCCTCCTGTCGCGACGCGTTCAGCACCTCAGGCCGAAAATATCCCCTTAGATGTTGTTTACGAAGATGAATACCTCGCAGTAATCAATAAGCCCCCAAATATGGTTGTACATCCAGCGAAAGGCCATTGGAGTGGTACCCTAGTAAATGCTTTGCGGTTTCATTTTGAGACATTAAGCACAATTAATGGTGATTATAGACCAGGGATTGTTCATAGGCTTGATCGTGATACGAGCGGGGTTATTCTTGTTGCTAAGCATGAGCAAACGCATCGCGAATTATCAATGTTGTTTGAACAGCGGAAAGTGTTTAAGGAATATATTGCAATCACTTCGGGTGTTATAGAAAGAGATACCGATTACATAGAGGCGAAAATTGCACATCACCCGACCGATCGGGTGAAAATGATTGTTACTAATGACGTGGGAAATGAAGACGCCAAAGATGCCTGCAGTTATTATGAGGTAATCGAGCGATTCAAGGGTTATACCTATGTGCGAGTGCAACCCAGAACCGGGCGGACACATCAGATTCGGGTGCATTTGGGAAGTATCGGACACCCAGTTTTAGCGGATAAAATCTATAGCGGTCGGGATAGTATCCACTTGAAAAGCTTCCTTCCAAATCTGCCAGATGAGGAAGATTCCTTACTTCTTAGGCGTCAGGCGTTGCATGCATTTCGATTGCGTTTTAAGCATCCGCGAACGAATCAACTGTTGGAAATAAAGGCGCCCGTACCTGCAGACATCCAGCAGACGCTGGATGCCTTAAGGTTGCACAAAAAGCCCTAAAACCTAGGATTTCAATAAGTTTCGCAACTCTTCCTTCAAGCCTTGGATGGGAATGCGTTTCTGTTGGAGAGTATCCCGGTCTCGCCAGGTAACCGTATCGTCCTGGTTGGTTTGGCCATCGACGGTGATGCAAATCGGGGTGCCGATTTCGTCCTGCCTACGGTACCTTCTGCCAATGGCTCCGCCATCATCAAAATATACAGCAAATTCTTTTTTAAGATCGCCATAGATAGCCTTCGCTTTTTCAGGCATACCATCCTTGTTGACGAGTGGGAAAATAGCTGCTTTTACAGGGGCGATTCTAGGATTTAAACGCAAGACAACTCTGGTTTCGCCTTCGATTTCCTCTTCGAAGTATGCTTCGCAAAGGAAAGCCAAAGTGCCCCGGTCTGCGCCTGCGGATGGTTCAATCACATGGGGGATAAATCGTTCCCGAGTTTGGTCATTGAAGTATCGGAGGTCTTTGCCTGAACCACGGTGTTTTGGTTTTCCATCTTCACCTAGTTCGACTACTAGTTCATCACCAGAACGAACTAATTTTCCTTCCATATGGCTCTTAAGATCAAAATCACCCCGATGGGCAATGCCTTCAAGTTCGCCAAATTCGCCTGGAGGTAAAAATGGGAAAGCGTATTCAATGTCAGCGGTGCCACAAGAATAATGGCTTAATTCGTCTTTGTCGTGGTCGCGTAATTGTAATCTGGAAGAAGATAAGCCAAGATCGGTATACCATTTGTATCTGCGATCGCGCCAATATTTATACCATTCTGGTGATTGGCTTGGGTGACAGAAAAACTCAATTTCCATTTGTTCGAATTCACGGGATCTAAATGTGAAGTTGCGAGGAGTAATTTCGTTTCGGAAGCTTTTACCTATCTGGGCAATGCCAAATGGGATTTTTACTCTGGTTGAATCGACAACATTTTTAAAGTTTACGAAAATTCCTTGAGCAGTTTCGGGCCTTAGAAACGCCGAGCTTTCTTCGCCTCCCATGGCCCCAACAATGGTCTTGAACATCAGGTTAAATTCGCGTGGCGGCGTAAGTGTGCCGATAGCTTTTGCATCTGGCCCCAGTACTTTGTCGAAATCGGTAATAGTAATTAGTGAAACCAAAGGCCCATCCCAAGATATTTCCTCCAATGATTTTGCGCGAAGATTAAAGAACTTTAATGCCTTCTGTTCTGTTTCTTGTAGCCCTTCTTCACCACCAGATTGAGTTGCAATAAATATCCGCTGTTCTTTGGCAAGAGCCCATCGACCCCTTACCTGATCATGCCTGTAGCGTTTTTTTGATTCCTTGCAATCGACCATGAAGTCATGAAATAAATCGTAATGGCCCGAACACTTCCAAACCTGGGGATGCATGATGATGCTGCAATCAATACCAACCATTTGGTGTTCGGAGGGGGCCCCGTTACTTATAAGAAGTTCATTGTGGCCTGAAATCATATCCTGCCACCAAGCTTCCTTGATGTTACGTTTTAATTCGACTCCTAAGGGGCCATAATCCCAAAAGCCATTAAGGCCGCCATAAATTTCACTCGACTGGAAAAGGAAGCCTCTTCTTTTGCAAAGCGAAACAAGTTTATCCATATCCATTGATGTTTTCCTTTAAATGGGGCCAGCTATTATTTTTAAAATATAGCACTTATAATTGCCTGCTATTTTAAATTGCCTGCATTAATACCACAAATGTTCCCTCTTATTCTAACGGAATAGGAATAAAGAGGGAAAAATCATGTTAAAGAATAAAATCGAAGTGGTTTAAAAATATCGATTAATCCGGTCTTTTCAAATATTCAGCTTCCCGGTTTGTGCATGACGATCATTAATCATTTCACTTTGGTTGCTCTGTCAAACTCCAAAACTCATCAAAAATCCCTGATTCTTGTAGTTCAGTTTTCATGGGCATTGCAGGCGAGATTTTTAAAATCGCATAATCTCCCCAACGTGGAAATAAAAGCGCATTGGTTCCTTTTAAATCTTCTGTGCGGAAAGTATGTCCACTGTTGATGACTACATAATTTTTACTTGAAAATGGGCTTGGGAAGATTAATGCAGGCATATGTTCCGCACTATTAAAGGTTTTGTTTTTTAAAAGTATGGATGATTTATTCCATTGAATTGGTGCCATTGGCAGAACTTTTGCAATTAATGAATTTGAGCCGCCATCTCCAAAAAGAATGATGTTTTTTGATTCAAGATCCTTGGTGGTAACCATGGAATCTTTTTTAACGGGAAGTTCCGCTCTGAAAAACAATTCCCAATCTTTTTTGAATCGTTCAAGTTCTTGAAGTGATGCTTGGTGCGCAAGCTCATTCCATGGAGTGCCACTCCCTGTCACGCACAAAAAAACCTTGGTAAAAGCATCGTCGATCGGCCCCTGTAAGCCGGGAACTTTAGCCTTATTTACCCCTGGTTTTGTCGCAGCCATAGACCAGATGTTCTTATCATCTTTTTCCAGAATTATTTTCATTGCACCATCCACTAATATTGGAGTAGCGGAGATTTTTTGCCCATCAAAAACCATAGCAATTGATTTGCTTGGTAGAATGGATTTACTTTTGTCAGATGGTAAACTGATCGAGATTTTTGTAATGTTTTCGCTTTGTAACTCGTAGCTTTTGCCGTTAAATGAGCCTTCAACTCTGGATCGAATATAGTGCTTTTTTAATCCTAAAATCTCAATCCAATCGCATTTGGCATACTTGAGCGTGTAGGTTACGAATTTGATTTTTTCTGGATAAGGTGCCCTGCCCTTGGCAATATGTGGCGCATAAGCAGCAAACGCTTTTTGTTGCCATTCAGGGGGAAATTTATGTTCCAACCCCGGAGCGATTAAGTGCTCTATCGGCAAACCAAAACTTTTGATGTGTTTTTCCATGATGTCTGCAGCTTGCTTTTGTTTGTCGATTTCGCCTGAATAGGCAACCACCGGAATATTGAACGCATTTTCGGCATAAAGATACGCGTCGTAAATACTCAAGCATGCTTCCTGTTGATCGGGAAGTTTTGCAGGCAAATTTGGAGCATAACCATGAGTGGTTGTAAAGCCGGCTCCCGGCCCCATCACGCACCAGCGATCCGGTTGATGCAAACCCAGATGCCAAGTGCCGGCACCCCCCATGGAGAAACCGCGAACAACAAAACGGGCACTATCAATCAAGTGGTCCCGTCCTTGGCGTTTTTCTTGTTCTGTAAAGTTTTGTATGGCTTCATTGAGATCGGTTTCCCCTGCCCAGCGGTATGCATTATTTCCCCTTCCATATATCGAAAGCTGGATAAAATCCTGATCACCTGAAAGCGGTTTATCACCCCTGTTTTCATAGAGGAAATTAACTTCATTTAACTTTTCGTTTTTTCCATGTAGCACTAAATGTAAAGGGTATTTCTTTGTTTTAATTAAACCAAAATCTTTTGGATAAATGATTGCATACGCTTGCAGTGAATTATCAATTGCGGAGCGATAAGCCCTAGCTTGGGGTGTGTTGAAAGTCGATAACCAAGGTTTTTGATTGTTTTGAAGTTTTAAAGCCCTGGCGATGCCTTGGTCTGCGATAAAATTCGCTTTTTTGAATGTATCTTTTTGATCAAAATCTTTGGTTCTAACAAGCCAATCAATCGCTTTGATGTAAATTTCGATATCAGGTAAATCGTGCTCATGAGCCTGATTTTTTTTAAGTGATTCCAGTTCTTTTGTTATAAGGGCTCTTTTTGTCAAAAGATTAGAGATTTCTTCTTTGAGATTTATTTCTTTTCCTTGTTTTGTTGCGACATCTTGTTGAGAAAAGGAGGTGGTTGGAAATAATGCGATTCCGGTTGGCAATGCTATGAAAAATACAAACCTAGCAATGTTAATTACTTGCATGAAAAATTCTCGTTTTTTAGGTAGATAAATCTATGAGGAGGGTTTTTTAGTCTCGCATCGAATTGCGTAGCAAATCGATCGCTTCCTGGGGGCAGGTGTCTTCGAGCCTTTTGCCTTTTTTTTCTAATGATTCAGAAAAACGAATGGCGGTATCTTGCATTCTTTCGTGGGTT
>DBCB01000301.1 GCA_002303765.1 Planctomycetaceae bacterium UBA969 | reverse complement strand
AAAAGCCCATGCAAAGTCCGCCCTCATTCCGGGGCTTCTGGTATTGGTCTAATCCGGCATAATTGCTATAAAATCCTAAGTAACTATTACCTAGAATAGAAATTATGAACCATTATAAACAGTTGGAAGCAGAAGCCATCGAAATCATCCGGGAAGCCGTTGCCGGCTCGCGCAAGCCTGTGATGATGTATTCGATCGGCAAGGATTCTTCAGTAATGCTGCACTTGGCGAGGAAGGCGTTTTACCCTGCGCCCCCGCCTTTCCCCCTTCTTCATATCGATACCACCTGGAAATTTCAGGAAATGTATGCCCATCGCAAAAAGATGGCAGATGAATCTGGCATGGAACTGATCGTCCATACCAATCAAGAAGGTAAGAAAGCCGGTATTAATCCGTTTACCCATGGCTCGAGCTATTACACGGATGTAATGAAAACCCAAGGTTTGCGTCAGGCGCTGGATCACCATGGTTTTGATGTGGTGTTTGGTGGTGCTAGGCGGGATGAAGAAAAATCGCGTGCCAAGGAAAGAATTTTCTCGTTTCGAAGCGCAGGCCATCGTTGGGATCCGAAATTGCAACGCCCCGAACTTTGGAACCTTTACAACACCCGCATGCGCCCAGGCGAAACCATTCGTGTATTCCCCCTTTCTAACTGGACCGAACTAGATATCTGGCAGTATTTGCATGTCGAAAAGATTCCGATCGTGCCGCTCTATTTCGCCAAGCAAAGGCCTGTTGTTATTCGTAATGGTCAGTTGATCATGGTGGATGATAATCGGATTCCCATCGAGCCGGGCGAAAAACCGCAAATGCGCATGATTCGATTTCGCACACTAGGTTGCTACCCGCTAACTGCTGCTATCGATAGCCCTGCAACCACCATGGAAGAAATCATCGCAGAAACATTTAACACCGTTAGTTCTGAACGCCAGGGCCGCCTCATCGATAGCGATCAGCCGGGCTCCATGGAAAAGAAAAAACAGGAAGGTTATTTCTAATGGCAGAACTGCACGCGAAAAACATCGTTGAATATCTCGAAGAGCAAAGGGGGAAAGAAACCCTTCGTTTCATCACATGCGGTAGCGTGGACGATGGCAAAAGCACCCTCATTGGCAGGCTTCTTTACGAATCCAAATGCATCTTTGATGATCAGCTAAAAGCCCTTGAAACTGAATCCAAGCGCTATGGCACCCAGGGCGAAAAAATAGACTTTGCCCTTCTTGTGGATGGCCTTGAAGCCGAGCGAGAACAAGGCATTACCATCGATGTTGCCTACCGGTTTTTCTCTACCGATCACCGTAGATACATCGTTGCGGATACCCCAGGCCATGAACAATACACACGAAACATGGCAACCGGCGCATCCACCGCGCAAATGGCTGTTCTGCTTATCGATTCTCGCAAAGGGATTCTTCCGCAAACGCGTAGGCACCATCGCATTGTAACCATGATGGGCATTCGCCACATTGTACTTGCTGTTAACAAGATGGATCTGATGGGCTTCGAGCAAAGTGTATTTGATCGAATTGAAGCTGATTATCGCGAGTTTGCCAAGGATGCAAACTTGACGACTCTACAGGCGATTCCACTTGCCGCGGTATCAGGCGATAATGTTTTAAAGCGCAGCGAGAATACGCCTTGGTATAAGGGGCCGACTCTTTTTGATCACATGGATACAGTGACCGTAAGGGAAGTTGCAACCCGCGCGGCATTCCGCATGCCAGTGCAATGGGTTAGCAGGCCCAATCTAAACTACCGCGGTTTCTGTGGTCGAATCGCTGAAGGAAGTGTTAAAACAGGCGATGCTGTAAGGGTGTTGCCTTCGGGTAAAACCACCACGGTAAAGACCATCGACTTTTTCGAAGATCAACTTCCCGAAGCCGAAGCTGGCGCTTCCATCACTCTAACTTTAAACGATGAAGTGGATGTAAGCCGTGGCGACCTTATTGTTACCACTGATCATCCACCAGAAGTTGCGGATCAGTTTCAGGTAAAATTACTTTGGCTATCAGAAGAACCATTGGTTCCAGGCCGATCGTATTGGCTGAAGGTTCACGCTAAGGAAGTCAGCGCGACGGTGATGGAAATCAAGCATCGTGAAGATATCAACACAGGTTCTCACCTTGCTGCCAAGGTTTTAAACCTCAATGAAATAGCAGTGGTCACAATAAGTACCACGCATCCGGTTGCGTTTGAGCCATACACGGTGAACCGAACTCTGGGCGGTTTTGTATTTATCGACAAGCTAAGTTGCGCAACGGTTGGCGCAGGGATGATCGAGTTTGCGCTCAGGCGATCCACCAATATACACTGGCAATCGCTGGAAGTGGGCAAGACCCAGCGTGCGCTTTTGAAGAACCAGACCCCTCGATGTATTTGGTTTACGGGGTTATCTGGTTCAGGCAAATCGACGGTCGCAAATCAGTTGGAAAAAAGGCTGCATGCAGAGGGCAGGCATACCTACATGCTAGATGGCGACAATGTTCGTCATGGGCTAAATCGCGATCTTGGCTTTACTGATGCAGATCGGGTAGAAAATCTACGCAGGGTTGCAGAGGTTGCCAAGTTGATGGTAGAGGCCGGCCTTATTGTAATCGTGAGTTTTATTTCGCCTTTTCGTGCTGAAAGGCGTGCTGCGAGAGATTTATTTGGCCCCGAAGAGTTTGTTGAAATTCATGTGAGCACCCCGATTGCGGAGTGCGAAAAGCGCGATGTTAAAGGCTTATATGCCAAGGCACGGAAGGGCGAACTGAAAAACTTCACTGGCATCGATAGCCCTTATGAAACACCAGAAAACCCCGAAATGGTGATCGATACCAGCACTAAAAGCCCCGAAGAATGCGCACTTGAAGTTTGGCGATTGATCGAGGGGAAATAATCTTCCCCTTGATTGCACTTTAATCTGCGAGCATTTTCTTCACGGTGGGTTCAATTGCTTCGGCCCAAAGAAAATATCCCTTTTCGGATAGATGCAAGTAGTCGGGCATGAGTTCTTTAGGCAGGTTCCCATTTTTATCCAAGAATGTATCTTTGATATCCATATATACAACCTTCTTGCTATCTTGAAGCTTGGATATTTCCTCGTTAAGGGCTGTGATACGCTTACGAAAATCAGTTTCAGGTTTCTGGCCTCGGGGGAAAACTGCCAGCAAAAGTACCTTTGCGGTAGGCACTTTTTTCTGCAGTGTTTCCACGATCGCTTTTACGCCATTCGCAACATCTGCGGGTTTATCGTTGTGTAAACCAAAATTATTCGTACCTATCATCACAACAAAAACCTTGGGCGTGATGCCTTCGAGTTCGCCGTTGGTGATTCTCCAAAGTACGTTTTGAGTGGTATCGCCTCCGATGCCAAAATTGACGCTCTTGAGGGGTTCGAAGTGTTTTTTCCAAGGCGCGTTATTGCCCCAGCCCTCGGTTATGGAATCTCCGAAAAACACTACATCAGCATTGCCTTGCTTGGCGCGGGCAAGATTCTTCTCATGCTTTTGCTTCCACAAAGAAATGCTCATCCAGCCATAATCCTTGTTTCTAGGAGCTGGCTTGAATGTATCTTCTGCAAAAAGAATTGAGGTTGAAACAAGAAGCAGGGATAAAATTAAAATGCGTTTCATGTGAATGCTCAGGTCTGTGAAAACAGTGGATACCAATATTGGCATGATTATGCATCGAAAAAGAAAGTTTGTCCAGTTTTGTTTTGATTGGGAAAAGAAGCATCTGCTTTAAACAATCTGGGTTGGTTTACGAGAGCCTTTTATTTCACCAAGGTTGCAAGGTAGGGATTTCTATCGTAGTATGGGATTGTAAAATACTGGATCTAATTTTCTTTTCTATTTGGCGTGGAGTTCTTGGGATGACACCAAAGAAGCTGGTTATTGAAGTCATGGATGATGCCATGGCTGATATCCTGCGCCAAAAAACCGCGTTCGAAAAATTGCGCATTGCGGGGCGAATGTGGCAGTCTGCGAGGGTGTTTCTACGGGGCGCCATTCGTACCGAACACCCTGATTGGAATGAGGATCAGGTCAACCGAGAAATTGCCAAGCGTATCAGCCATGGCGTGGTGAATGATGACCCCCGGTGAATTATTACCCCATGAGTTAATGCAAACCTTTGCTGATTTTTTTGAAGAGCACCAGATCAATTACAGAGTTGTTGGATCGATTGCGAGCATGGTTTATGGAGAACCGCGCTTTACCAACGATATCGATATAGTTGTAGATTTGCCAATGAGCAAGGTTTCGGATTTGTTTGCAGCTTTTACTGGGCCTGAATATTACTTTTCCGAACAGGCGGCTAGGGATGCCATTTTACATAAATTTCAGTTCAACATAATTCATCCAGCTTCAGGTTTAAAGGTTGATTTCTTTCTTCCAGCAGACACGGATTTTTCACGATCCGAGATGGGTCGGGGCAGGCGCATCACTAGTGATGGCGAATATTCAGCATGGTTTGGTTCGCCTGAGGGGGTGATTTTAAACAAACTTACTTACTACCAATTAGGTGGTAGTGAAAAACATATTCGAGATATTGCTGGCATGCTAAAGTTGCTGCGAGAAAATCTAGACTATCCATACATTAATGCATGGGCGATTAAGTTGGGCGTTAATGAAGAATGGCAAATGATTCTGGAACGATGCAAATAAAATCTTCCCCCCCATCTTCGTAATTAATTGAACTCAAGTTGTTTAGTTATGTTGGAGTGTGTTTGACTTTACAACTCTGTTATCAAATAGGTCGCAAGATTTCCAAGCGTATCAGCCTTGGCGTGGTGAATGATACCCTCAAAACCCTTCCATTATAATAAATCCCAATTCTTTTTACTTTCCTGAGGAAAGGAATGGGGAGATAATCCGTCTAAGCAATGAAAGCTTAATCGTCATTGTCAAAACTATTTGCGAAGGTGATGTATGCAAGTCAAATATCTATTGGGTGCTTCGGGTATGGTTGTTGGTGCAATAATCTATCTGATTTTTATGGGAGTAACCAAGCAAGATACCCAGAAAACTGGAAAGACTTCAGGGGATTTGAAAGGGGCAGCATTTGCCGACGAGGGAACAACAGTAAGGCAGGTTGGCGGCGCAGATCGCTCGCAATTGCCGCTTTCCCAGGTCGTTTTATTTTCTAGTGGTGTTGGGTATTTTCAGCGCCAAGGGCCTGTCGAGGGGAATGCCACGATTGAACTTCGGGTTAGTGCCGCTGATGTCAATGATCTTTTGAAAAGCATGATTTTGGAGGATGATAAGGGCGGGAAAATCAGTGCCATCAGTTACGATGGGCAAGATCCTGTGGAGAAAACCCTGCGAAGTTTTGCCCTAGATCTTACGATGAACCCGACCCTGGGGCAGTTATTGCAGCAGGCCCGTGGTGAAAAAATCGAGATCGTGCTCAATTCAAACTCCACCCCAGAAACTGGCGTAATCCTTGGCATGGAATCACAAATGCAACCGGGCCCTAAAGATGCCCTAGTGGAAGTGCACCAATTAAATCTGGTCGGGCCTGATGGGATCCGAGGAATTAAACTTACAGATATTAAGCGCATGAAATTCATCAATCCAACCTTGAACGAAGAGCTACGCAGAGCGTTGGAAGTTGTCGCAACTAGCCATGATCAAATGAAAAAAACTGTCACGCTGCAATTTAAAGGTGAGGGCAAGCGCGAGGTGAAAGTTGGTTATGTTGCTGAAAATCCAATTTGGAAAAGCAGTTATCGTCTTACCTTGCTAGGCAATGGCAAAGGCAGATTGCAAGGTTATGCCTCGGTGGAAAATACCACGGATGAAGATTGGAAAAATGTACGCATGGTGTTGG
>DBCB01000337.1:6510-6650 GCA_002303765.1 Planctomycetaceae bacterium UBA969 | reverse complement strand
CCCAATTGTTTTTCACAACCTTTTAAGCCGCCTTGCAAGCCGAGGCTTTTTAATGGGTATCGTAAATCGATATGGGCTTGGGGTACGCGGATTTTAAAGTAAGTTTCAATGAAGGGTATATCGAAGGATTTGCCATTGTA
>DBCB01000337.1:0-6441 GCA_002303765.1 Planctomycetaceae bacterium UBA969 | reverse complement strand
CATAGTGTTTGATGGAAACCCCATCGTAGAGGGCGATGGTTGTGATATCGCCACCGAATAGGCCAGTGGTTTCGATGTCGAGAAATGCTGCGACTTGTTGGAAATCGTGAAAGAGACGCCAAAGTTCTTTGCTGGGTAATTTGTCTGAGAAGTATTTGGGGGTAAGGTTTTCTTGATGGCTTAGGGAATCTTGGATGTGTTGGTCCCAGCAATCACGAGTTGCGCGTTTCAGTTTTACCTCGGCTGGGGGATGCGAACAGCCCCAGGAATGGATACCTAGCGACCAAAGCGCTTGCTCGGTTTTCTCACTAACCCCGGGAATATGGCAGAAGGTGCTGCTCAGCATAATTTTTCCGTTATGGCTACGTTGGTATAAATAGCGATGCACTCTTTATAGTGTTCTCGAAATCATTGAAGCAACAAAATAGAGTCTTAAGGAAATGGGGGATCGCTTTTGCTTGGGATTGTTGTTGCATTATCAAACATTTGAAATTAAAGTGTAATATAGCATCATGCTTTTATTGAAATCTAAAATAAAGCAGGTTCAAATGTTAATCAAATGTTAATCAAATTAATCAAATTGTTTGTTGCAGTCCTGTTGTGCTTTCTTAGTGGTTGCAGCTCCGAAAAGCAGCGTCTGCCGATTCAGGGCAATATTACCTTTAATGGCATGGCGGTAATGGAAGGGAGCATCCAATTTCATCCCTTGGTACCAACGGAAGGTTTTTTGGAAGGCGCAATGATTCAAGAAGGGAAGTATAAAATCCCAGCCCAAAAAGGGTTGCTACCCGGTAAGTATCAGGTTCTTGTTTCAGCACCAGATTACAAAGGTAAAAAGCCCGATCCAACAGCTGCGCCTGGGGCTGTCTATCAATCCAAGGAATTGTTTCCTGAAATCTATAACACCAAATCAACTCTGGCTGTTGAAGTGACACTTCAGGGCCCAAATAATTTCGACTTTCATCTCAAATAACCATCTCATCCTTCCCTTTACAATTGGAGCAAGTTATGTTTTCTTCTCCGCAACGTAGTTCAAAAGGTTTTACTCTGATAGAACTTTTGGTGGTGATTGCCATCATTGCCATTCTTATTGGATTACTTCTTCCCGCTGTGCAAAAGGTGCGGGAGGCTGCTTCCCGATTGAAATGCCAGAATAATATCAAGCAACTTTCAATTGGCTTTCATGCGTATCATGATAACAAACAAGCCCTGCCTGCAGGGATGTCTCCTGGTACCGTAAATTATGGTGACCTTTATTGCTGCTGGGGCACTTGGCAGATTGCCATTATGCCCTTCATCGAACAAGAAGCTGCCTTTAAAATGTACCAGAACTATGGAGGGGATGATAGCACCGGCCCTCGTTATGGTACGGGGGTTAACGTGCAGGTTACCCAGAGGCGCTTTGCAGTTTTAACCTGCCCCACCGAAGATAGCCCTAATGCTCCTATTGGCAGCATGACATCACATAATTATGCAATTAATTACGGCAATACCACTATTTATCAAGTGCCTACAGTCACGGTGGGCGGAGTTACGATTACTTTTGGCGAAGCACCCTTCTACCCTAATAAAGGGTCGCCTCTTTCGCATATTTCGGATGGAACCTCGAATACTTTGTTGATAGCAGAGGTGATTCAAGGGCAGCGTGCTGATTTGCGCGGCTTTGGTTGGTGGGGGCCAGCGAGTGGCGTCACCACATTTGCTGGGCCGAATTCTAGCACCCCAGATGTGCCTCCTCAAAATTGCGATCCTGCTGCACCAAACCCGCCTTGTACGAACGCCACCGCAAGCAATGGTTCCAACCAATTTGCAAGAAGTAGGCATTCGGGTGGGGTTAACGCTGGCATGGTGGATGGTTCCATTCGCTTTGTAACAAATAACATTTCGATTGCAACTTGGCGTGCGCTGGGTACAGCCCGGGGTGGCGAAGTATCCGATGCGTACTAAAAGCTTAGTCTAGATTTAGAAATAGATATCTTTCTTGATTGCGGTTTTTACTCTTGCTAGATAATCATCTCTTGGAATCTCGGTCGCACCCATCATAGAAGTGTGTTCATTGATGATTTGAAAAAGCCCACCCCCTTATAAACGCGGTCGATGGGGGATCGAACCCTTAGGGACGGGGAAGTGTTTAATGGATAATAATCGACTTGATAGAATCGAATAATTAGTTAGTAAAAGTTAAGCTTGGATTTAAAACAATAAACGATAGGCAGCTTTCAATAGTACCTTTAATGAATGTAACTTGCAGGGTTTACATATCAGATTATAATTTTTTAAAATATCAGGTTAACTTCTTATAACTAAAAGAGATTTTCGGAAGTGTTTGCCTATGCGGTTAATAGGCATGTGGGCATTTCGTAACTCTGGTGAAGTAGGAACGGCATAAACTTTATTATTCTTGGTTAAATCTTGGAATAGTTCCTTAATAAAAACGGCTACCGATTCATGCCTTTGATCAGGATCAAAATGTAATGCTTTAATGATTGCATTACTTGCGGAAGTAGTAATAGAGGAACCATAAATACGCGATGCTAAAGGGATTATGTTGGATCGAATAATATCAAGTAAAATTGCGCTTGGGGTTCTTCCATAAAAAGGCAATTTATTGGTAAGCGCTTCGTAAATAACCACTGCTAAACTGAATTGATCAAACTTAGGAGTAGGTTTATGACCTAAGTGTTGTTCAGGTGCCATATATATAGGGCTTCCCAATATATAGCTAGCAGATGTTGAATAATTGGTTGGGTCAAAAACCAAGTGTTTAGAAATTCCGAAATCGGTCAAATAACAATTGTGATTAGTATCAAAAAGAATGTTATCAGGTTTTATATCGCGATGTATCCAATCATTAGCATGCATATAGGTTAGGGCTTCCCCAATTCTAGGAACCCAATCATGCAAAGATTCTAAAGTTAAAGTATTGCGGTTAATAATTGAGTGATTAATTTTGTCTCGAAGATCGCCACCATTGATATATCTGGAAACCACAAAAGGATGATCTTCATGGACGCCGGTATAAATGAAGGGAACAATAAAAGGGTGCTCCAGCGTAGTTAAAGCATAAACTTCCCGAATAAACCTTTCGGTAATTTCTGCCTTCAAGGAAGAATCTTGGATCAAAGGTGTTTTTAAAATAACGTTTTTTTGCAAATTATTATCAAATGCTAAAAAGACAATCCCCATACCGTTATTGCTTATAGGTTTTATGATGTCAAACCTGTCAGCAATTTTTTGGCCTACCCATGCGTTTTCTAAATTATGATTAATCATTGGGCGATTCCTTATTGGGCTAAAATGGTTTAACTTGTGAAGTTCAAAACTTCCTTATGTTTGGTTGACCACTCTAAAACTTATTATAACAGTTGCTGTATTTAAAACAAGACAAATATATCTTTTATTCTTTTTGTGGGAAATCGAATTTGCCAAAGGTGCTATCCTTGCGGATTTTCATACAAATTTCCCGTAATTAATTCTTTATGCCCTAGCAGGTTTAAAAAGAATTTTCTGAGATAGGTCAGCGATTTTAATTTTAAAAAATTAAACTAATTTTGGCATCTTTGCCTATTCCCGTCCGTTGTATTGCTTAGAGACTTTAGTTCTTGAAGGGATGACAGTTTCCCCTGATGCAGAGTGGTGTGTGATATGCATCTGGGAATGTCCGCCTTAATTTTTAAAGAATTATCACACCGGAGGTTTTATGATGAAAACTGATAGCGAATTGAAACGCGATGTGGAAAATGAACTGAAGTGGGAGCCCAGTGTAAACGAGGCCCATATTGGTGTTGTTGCCAAAAATTGTGTGATTACTTTGACCGGACATGTAGCAACTTTTGCAGAAAAATATGCTGCAGAAAAAGCTGCCAAACGCGTTTATGGGGTAAAAGCAGTGGCTGATGAAATTGATGTTAAACTTTTAGGCCTTTCAAAACATACCGATGAAGACATCGCTCAAGCTTGTATTACTGCTCTTAAGAATAATACTTCGGTACCTGATGAAAAAATTAAAGTTATTATAACTAGTGGCAGGGTTACTCTTAGTGGTGAAATAGAATGGCAATACCAAAGGGAAGCCGCAATGAATGCCGTGCGCTTCCTGCCCGGAGTTGTTTCTATATCCAACCAAATGACCGTTAAATCACGGGTTTCGCCCAAAGATCTGTTGGATAAAATCAAGTCCGCGTTTCACCGTAGTGCCGATATCGATGCTAGGCGAATTACCATTGATGCACTCGATGGGAAAGTAACCTTACATGGAAATGTGCGCTCCTGGGCTGAGAAAGAAGAAGCACAGGATGTAGCATGGGCAGCGCCCGGAGTCATGGCAGTGGATAATATGATCACGGTTTCACCATGATCATTTATATATTGATTTAGTTTTAACAGGTAAAAATCTCTTCGCTCATTGATTCTTCAGTAAGCGAAGAGATTTCAATTTATTTAAAACATCCATTTGCATGGCATAACTTATGCAAAGGAAAGCTGTAAAGCTGCGAGAGTTTGAGCCTTTTTTAAACCGCATTTAAATGTGTATTAATCAAAAAAATGATGCTTAGGCGAGCTCATTAATTAAAAAAATTTTAAAGGAGAAATTCATATGGGCTGGGCTACCTATAAAATTAATTTGTATCATCAACAAACCAAGCAGTCAAATTGCCTAGAGCAATTAATGCTAAAACATAACAGCCTACGGCATTTTATTATTACCGTCAGTGCTCTTACTAGCATCACCTATGGTTTGTGGATGCAGGATTGGTGCTTGATCCTAGGTTCAGCTGGATTTCATATTAGCTGGCCATAGTTATGGATTAACAGATCCGCATAATAATTATGCGCATCTTTTTTCAGGGATTTCTTACCGTAGATAATTGATGTTTCAGTAAAAAAATTATTGAAAAGTTGGATTGTTTACAAAATTCCTACATCAGTTTTATTTGATTCTAAATGAAATATAAATTCAAGTGAGTCAATTATTTCTTTATATTTTTGTTTGTCAAAAATATCGCTGGCAACCAATAAATTTAAAAGCTTTGTTAATTGCTCAGGTTTTAAGTACACCTCTTCACTTAAAATCCGGTCGCATGTTCTAGCCATTTCATTTTCCAAGCCGTTGAAAAAATTTGCTGAAGATATGGTGTCTGTATGGCGTTTGGTATTTTTAATCCGTGTTCTGGCACCATGAAAACTTCCATTTGTTTCGGGTAAGGCGCCATTGGTGTTTTTATGAAATCCGTTTAATTCTGATTTGTGATGAGAATCTTTAAATAGCTCTTTAAGAAAAATATCAATTGAATCATGCCTTTGATCAGCATCAAAATGTAACGCCTTCATTAATGCATTATTAAATTCAGTAGAAATTATTGAGTTTGTATATCGAGAAGTAAGGGGGACTGCGTTTTGCCTGATAATTTCAAGCAAGATAGCGCTTTGGGTTCTACCATTAAAGGGCAATTTATTAGAAAGAGCTTCATAAATAACCACAGCCAGGCTGTATTGATCGCATTTAGGAGTGGGTTTATGTCCCAGATGTTGTTCAGGCGCCATATACATGGGGCTGCCCAAGATGGAATTAACCGTGGTGAGGCAATTGGTCGGGTCAAAGGAAAGGTGTTTAGAAATTCCAAAATCGGTTAAATAACAATGGTGATTGTTATCAAAGAGAATGTTATCAGGTTTGACATCGCGGTGGATCCAATCATTGGCATGCATAAAAGAAAGTGCGGCACCAACTTGGGGAACCCAATCGTAGAGGGATTCAAAAGATAAGGTTATGTGTTTAAGAATAGAATTATTAATTAAATCGCGAAGATTGCCACCATTGATGTATCTAGAAACAATAAAAGGGTTGTTTTCATGGATTCCAGTATAAATGATGGGAACGATAAAAGGGTGTTCAAGAGAAGTTAAACAAAAAACTTCGCGAAAAAATCGTTCCGTAATTTCAGCTTTCGCAGAAGAATCTTTGATTAAAGGTGTTTTTAGAATAACAGTTTTCTTGAGATTATTATCAAATGCTAAAAATATGGCACCCATGCCGCCTAAGCTGATGGTTTTTACAACATTAAAACGATTATCGATTAGTTTGTTAAGCCAAATGGTTTCGTAATTAAGCATGGGAGGGTACTCTTAAAATACAAATATAATCACTCAGAAAGCTGGATCCTAAATTGCCCAGATTTAGCATTCAAGCGGGCTCTACTTTCTCACGCAGGCTACGCATAGTAACAAAACGTCTAGGGCATGCAATTAAAAAAGATAAAAAGATAAAAAGATAAAAATAAAAAAATAGTACTTTCAACTACAAATTAACGCTTTGAAAAATCCTAACCTGCCAATTATTTTTATTTCTATCTTCACTTTGATTTTAATGGTGCTGCGTTTGGGGCATGCCGCCTTATGGCCGCATTCAATAGTATGGGTGGGTATTTAATAAATCAACTC
>DBCB01000090.1:46874-51245 GCA_002303765.1 Planctomycetaceae bacterium UBA969 | reverse complement strand
GTTGATTGTAAGTAAGCTGCCTGCAAGAAATTCTGGTAAGGGCTTTTCTTTTCCTTCTTGATGAATGCTGCAAGATCCTTGCAAAACTCCTACAAGAATCGTTTCTGTATTTGCTTCGAGTACTATTTCTGAATCATTTTTTAGATTAACTTCCCATGCTGTTTTTAAATCCCAGGAGCGCACGATGATTGTTGCAGGAGTTTTGGTTTTAATAGAAGCCCTGCCACTTTTTAAAGCCATATCCACTTGCTTTACACTTCTGGCATAAAACCGAAATACGCAGGGAACATGCATGGGATTAAAGCTTGCACCTCTGGTTTCACCAAGGAAGTTTATTTGCAATTCATTGTTTATCTCGGCGTTGAGCGTACTACCTGGCAGGCACATATAAATGAACGAAGTGCTTAGAAATGTAGGATTTAGAGCCTTGGTAAAAGGTTGGTTTTCAAGGGGTTTGTGTAAGAGAAGAATTTTTTCGCGTGCAACTTCCTGCAAGCTTGCGATTTCGGTTTGAGTTTCACCATTAGCTTTTCCAATCATTTTTAAAACTTTGGGATCGTCTTTGGGAATTGGGATGGCTGCTTTGGTTATTGGAATTGAAGGTTCAATTCTCTTCATTTCGACTTTTGGGGCTTCTTTGAGCTGTTCTTTTTTTTCAGGCAACTTCGCAAGGGTTTTATTTTCTTGTTCTACCTTGGGTGCTTCTGAAATACCCTTGGATTCTTCGGGTGTTTTTACCGTGGGGGGCATTATTTTAAGTAGCAGCATCCCAAGAATGATCATAAGCATGGGGCCACTTATCATTAGAATCAATTTGTTTTTCGAGATGCCTTTTGATTGCGTCTGGGCTTTTGGCATTACAGACGATTTTATCTTGGGCCTTGGTGGGGCACTTTGTGTTGCGCCCACCTCTGTACCCAATTCATAGGATCGTATGAAAGTTCTGGTTGGAACGGGAATTGGAATTAAGCCGCTGATTACTTTATGGCATGTTGCAACATGTGCCAAGAAGTGATCATCTGATTGTAAAATATCTTCCACTGCTTTTAGGTCATCACCTTTTAGGGAACCTTCAAGGTAGGTGGAAACCAGATTGGCATTGGGCCAGGTGCCTTCTTTGCCATGGGGTTGTTGAAGTAGAGGGTTTTTTAAAACATACGTTAAGCGATCGAGCATTTCGCGCACCCGCGGTTCCTCTTTAAGCAAAGTCATCAACTCGTGGTTTTGCGAGGCATCCAATCGATCATCGAGGTAATTAAAGAGAAACTTATAATTAATCCGCATGCTTGCATTCCCAAAGAATTAAATTAAGAAATCGAGCCACCTTATTAGTGGGATCAATCATGAGATTTCGTACAAAAGTTTTTAAAATTTTTGCAGTTCACAACTGAGATTGATCCAATCCTAAATTTGGTTACAAGGTTGTCGATCAGCAGGTGAAAAATACCAGAATCAGGCTGGAGAGGTAAATGACAAAAAGCAGGTTGATAACACTGGTTGTGTTAGGTTTGGGGTTATGGGCAGGAACATCTCGTGTTCGGGCTGAACTTATTTGCCCACAACCTTCTTTTGATGCAGGTTCTTTGCTTGCGGGCAAGCCTTTCAAGCATTCATTTGCTCTAAACAATAAAGGTAAAGAAGCCCTTCAGATTCTGGAAACTCTGCCTAGTTGCGGTTGTTTAAGGCCCACCCTTTCCAAGACAATTTTAAATCCGGGCGAAGAAATTACTTTGCCTATAGAAATCCACACGCTAACCAAACCGAAGGGTGTTCATCGTTTTAGCATCAACATTCGTTACAAAGAAGCAGGGGAAATCAAGGAGCTAGCATTAGAAGTTAAAGCTTTGATTCAAGTGGAAGTGGAAGTTACCCCAGCAGCATCTGCAATATTTACAGATCGTGCGATTTCTCATACTTTCAGCGTGAAAGATACGCGTGCCAAGCCCATGCGAATTGTTACAGCACATTCAAGTAATTCTTTGGTTACATTTCAGATTCATCCTTCAACCCTAAATGAAAATAAAGAATCCGTTCAAACTATTACGGTTTTTATTTCAGAGTTGTTAACGCCCGGTAAGCATGATCTTTGGATTCAACTGGTTTCTGATGATATCTCTTATGGGGAGATGAAAATTCCACTGACCATTGTTAAACGCGATGGGAAGCTAGCGAGTGCAGCGCCTTCAAGGTTGTATTTGGAAGGTAGAGTTGGAATTCCTTTTGGGGCAAAAATGGTTCGCATTAATAAGGCAGGCACCGAGCCTGTGAATGTTGATAAAGTTGAATGTTCGCATCCTGCATTCAAATGCACCTGGGCGCAAGGCCCGGGGGATGATGCAACTATCAGATTACTCTTAGATGAAAAGAAACTACCTCTAGGCGAAACTATCGCAGAGCTTCGGGTACTTTTAAAAGGAAATCAAACTCAAAGCGTGCTAATACCCGTTAATATCCAATTAAAGTAAATAATTGTTACCACCTCTACTCTGATGCCCGATGGTTTAAAACTAGCTCATCAACAATAAAGCTTTTTAGATGCAATAAGGCATTTGACAAAATGCATTGGTAAAGCTTGGGAAAATATCGGGATTATCCTCCTGAAGGTATTTTCTTCCAAGATTGTTTTGTCTCTAATGTCGTTATAATCGGCCCTCCATTTTGAAAAAATTTCAATTTTAATTAAAGTTTACACCGCCTGTATGCCGAGCATGGTGCACATTATTTCTGAAAGCATGCTAGCCATTGGGGTTGAACATGCAAACCTATCTGAACTCATATGCAAAAAAATACTATGGAAACATTCTGGTCGTTCATTGTTTCATTCTGGGTGGATGGTGTTGGCATTGGCCAGGCTCCTCCTGCGATTTTAGGCAGGCACCAATTCGAACGGGTCAACCGCAAGCTGCATGGCAACTTGGTTGATTACACCAATAATCATGGGAAAGACCGTCGTATTTACTCTTCTGCTTTGGGGCAAAAAAGGGATATGTATGTTTACCTTCCCCCAGGATATGACCCTGCAAAGAAGTATCCCTTTGCGATGTTTTTGCATGGCGCTGCCCAGGACGAAGAATTCTTCTTCCAAGCTCAGGTAGATCAGTTTGATCAAGCCATTAAAGATGGAATGTTGGACCCGGTAATTATTGTGGCGCCTGATGGCAGCATGAATGGCAAGGCAAGTTTAAGCAAGCCTGCAACCTTTTGGGCGAACTCCCGTGCGGGGAACTTTGAAGATTATGTAATGGATGATGTTTATAATTTCATGATGACCAATTATTCCATCAGGCCAGAGCGGGATTTTCACGCACTATTGGGGCCTTCAATGGGCGGATCAGCTTCTTTTGCACTAGGCATCAAGCATCGAGATCGTTTCAAGGTTGCGATAGCGTTCATGCCCTTATTGAATCTTCGGTATGTGGATGGCAAGGGAGATTATAAGGGAAAATATGTACCTGAAGCCTGGTCTTTCAGGTCTCGTATGAGAGGGCTTGAACCCTTGGGCACCAGAAAATTTTTCGTGCTGCGATTTGGTACCTTGTATCGACCTCTTTTCGGCATGGGTAATCAGGCTCTCAGTGGTTTAAGTGCGATCAATCCTTTAGAAATCATGGAAGCCTATGATCTCAAAGATGGGGAAATGGATCTTTATATTTCCTATGGTGGCAAAGATGAGTTTCATATTCCCAATCAGGTACAAAGTTTTCTCGAGGTTGCAAACAAGCGGGGTATCAATATCACCGTTGATTACGATCCGAATGGGCAGCATGACTTGAAGAGCGGTAACAAAGCGGTTCCCAAAGCGCTTGAATGGGTTCAGACCAGGTTTCACCCTCTGAAAAACATAGCGGCTTCTGAGTAGATTGGTTTGATTGCTCTGGGGATAACCTCTTCCCCAGAGCAATTTGTTTTCTCTCACCTTTCAAAATTCATCTCATCTTTTATCTTGTGATACCTTAAAGTTGAACATTGTTGCATTGCTTTGAAGCTGCAATAATAATGCCTACGATAATGTTTAACTTACGGATCATCTTTCATGCTTAAATCTTCGTGCATTATTTTGCTGATATGCTTGCTTGCAATGCCTTGCGTTGCCCAAGATCAGCTTTCAAAAGAAGACACCCGTTTGTTCATGAAGAAACTTGCAACATTTGTTGCAGAAAAACACATGCGAACTATTAAAGGTTCGATGCAGCATGGCATGACTTACGAATATAGAGACATGCGTAAGGAAAAAGCCCCCGCTTGTTTTGTTCAGGGCGAAGCCTTGGATACCATGCATGATGGCGCTTGGTTTGGCGCAGCCATGGTTAATGCCAGCTTGGCTACTGGCGATCCTCTTTACCGCGAACTTCTTGAAATGAATGTGCTTCC
>DBCB01000090.1:35286-46799 GCA_002303765.1 Planctomycetaceae bacterium UBA969 | reverse complement strand
GCATCTCAACAAATCTGGGCACAGCAAAAAGAATGGCTCTTTCAAGAAGGAGAAAAAGGTTTTGTTCCTTATTGGTGGGATGATGGCGGTTCGGTTAGCTTAGAGCGATTGCGTGATAAAAATCCGCTCCCTGCATTTCCTTCGTTTGATCAGTTTGTCAGTGATAAAAAACCAAACCCAGAGTTTGTTCTGTCAGGCTTCTCTTTGGGTTCTTCGAACCACCTTGCCCAGGATTTAGGTGTTTTACTCCAGCTCTCCTGGCTTTATTACAGAGAATATAAAGGTAACGATGGCGATTGTTTCCGTACGGAACTTTCTGATGCTGCTCAAAACCTGCAGGCCTGCAGAATGAGGCATCATGGCCATATTCCCATGTGTGATGCGCCTGCTGCGCTTGTACTTTCAGATCCTGCGTTTATGCGTCTGGTGCCTGATGCCTCGGTTTTAAATCTAGCCCTTTTGAATAATCATTACAGGCAGGCGCTGGAAGCTGCTATCTCTGATCGCAAATACGCCACCCCTGGTTTTGCAGATGATCAACAGTACAAGTATTATTCTGCTTTAGCCAGGCATGGCAAACTACCCCGGGCTGCTGCATTTAAACTCGTTTACGATGCCTTCACCGAGCCAAAGCTTTATCGTTATTATTCAGATGATGCATTAGTTGCAGCGGGAATGAATCGATTTGATTTGCATCCGATTAACTTCATCGGTGGCAAGCCTGCTGATTATCGTTCAGACAAGAAAGGCCCGTCAGGAAAGCCTAGGCCGATGGGTTCGAGATTCGGGCCACAAAATATGATCCAATGCGCCTTAGCGTTGCAAGCATTCAAGCAATTCCCCGATCTTTGGGATACTTCAATCGAGACATTTTATAAAGGCCTTGCAAGGGTGAATATTCATGATTCACTTATCAGCCCAAGCAAGAGTGCTGTACCCACTTACCTTAAGTTAGGAAAGCATGTTGTTTCATTGGAAGCCACGCCTTCTTCTGTTGGGATCAAAACGACTCTTCCCATTAACATCAAAAAAATCACAATTACCCAAGTAAAAGATTCAGGGCGATTTGGATGTGATTTGATCATCAAAGATGATGGGAATCTAGAGGCAAGAAGTTTTGCAGGGGTATTGCTCAGCGGAAAATTTTCTGCAACACTTAATGGTGTAAATAGAACCATCGATTGCGTCATTCCCACCACGGTTAATAAAGCCCAGTCTCCTTGGATGAATTCCATCGAGCTGGAAAAGTATGCAATTAAAATAGAAGGTGATGAGGTAGAATTTATCTTGGCAAGTAGCCAAGCGGATGTCGTTAAAAGTATCGAGCGGGAAGTTGCAGAAGGGATATTTAACTGGAATAAAGTTTTTGCGACCAAGGGATTTATTCCAACGGGAATTGAAACCGGGGCAGATTGGGATCATTATTCAGATACCGGTGGTTATGCCCATTTAATTTCTGCTTGTGCGCAATATTTGAATCATCTGGAAGGTAAAAAAGATTGGGAAGTCTTGCGCATCCCAGTCTTGATTGAATCCAACAAGTAATAGGAGTTTCTCATGATCTTGAATTTGATATTAGGGTTACTGCTGAATCAATCGGACGATGTTAAGAAACCTGTGGTAACCCGCTGGAGCTTTGAGAACGTGGAAACGGTTTTGTTTGAAGGTGAACTTTCATACCGGGCCAGTGGCGAAAATATGAATGTCAAGGAGTGGGGTATTTTCACCTGCAAGGCACCCGAGCTTCCCACTCAGAAAAATGTACAAACGAAGGTACTGGTGTTGAATGCCAAGACCCCGCCAGTTCCGGTGCGCGATTTTAGCCCTTTGATGCGAACCGTATATTTGAATCGTCTTATTGTGAAAGAGCCTATAAACAAGGATTTAGTAGATGTAAAGGTAAGTTATCAGGCAGAGTTGACTGCACGAAAATTAGTACCTGCTACTGCTGATATGCCTGTGGTAAAAGTTGAACCTTTAAAGGAACAGGAAAAAAATCTTTATCTGATGGAGTGGGGCGATGTGAAATTCAAAGATAAAGAATTCCAAATTTGGATGGAAAACAACAAAGTGATTCGCCAAGAGGGAGAGCGCGATATTGACTTCGCACGCAAAGTATTCAGGCAGATAAATTATAAGGTCGATTTTGATTTTACAGACAAGATGGATCGCAAATCAACTGCGGTAAGTGTCATGATGAAGTCTGATGCTGGTGGTATCTCGAATTTATTTGTTGCGATACTTCGCGCCAACAAGGTGCCTGCAAGGTCTTTATGGGGTCGCATGATTATGAGTGCTACAGAAATGGAAAAACTTAAAACCAAAGAATACAGCCAGATGAGTGTACGATGTGAATTCTTTGCTGACGATATCGGATGGGTGCCTGCGGATCCAGGTTCTGCGCTTTATAGCAAGAAGAATAAGATCGATCCGGATATGTGTTTCGGGATTGATTACGCAGCATTTTTCACCCAGCATGTTGATCCAAATATTGATGTGCATAATCCCTTGAGCAACAAACGCATCAATTTAGTTGCATTGCAAACCCCGGCTTATTGGATCACGACTCAGTCTACAACCATCGGGCCTGTTAAGGTTACTCAAGATTGGAAAGTCACCAAACGAGAGAAAAAAATCGACCCAGTCAAGTAGCATCTTGGGGTGATGCTTTTATCAGAAGTTAACTTTTTAAGAATCTTTTTTGGGCGTAGGCACCATAGATGTAAAGCACTTCTTCGCCTTTGTTGATATCTCGGAGGGCACTTAGATAAACCCTCGAACCCTTGATGATTTTTTTCGCGTTGGGGGTATCTGAATGATTCGCAATGCCCCCTAGTCCTGTGGGGATCAGCAGATATTTCCCGATGCGAAACTTGTAGGCATCTGCATAGGTGGTGCAACGATCTGCAAGCGATTTTGCAGGCACTAATACACCTAACACTTCGAGCTTATCTCCTTTGGCAATTGCAATCTTGGCAAACAAACCCTTACCCGCACCCTTGATGGTGGATTTTGCAACATAGAATCGAGCATCGGATTCATTGCTTATCATGGCAATCCTTTTGCGGAGTATTATGCGGCATCAACCTATGCTGCCTGGGGTTGTTTACTTTTTTTCACAGGGGGCTGGTGCTTCCATCTTCGGTGCAGCCAGAAGTATTGCTCGGGGTATTTGCGGATCATGCGTTCGAGTGCGCTGGTGTAGCGCTGGGTGATTGCATGAAGGGCATCGGGTCGGCCTTCGTATTCTTGGGGGTCAATAATATCTTCGCAAACGACTTGGTACTTCATGGGTTTACCCACTCGGGGCACCCCTACTACAGCCATGGGCACATTAAATTCCATTGCCAAAAGAGCGATTGCTTTGTGTGTGGAAGCGGGCCTGCCAAAGAAATCAACAAACTGGCCTCTGGGGCCTGCATCTTGATCTGCAAGGGTTGCGATGGTTCCCCCTGCTGCGAGAATATTGGTCATTTGATCGAAGTCGCCTTTCTTGGCGAGTAATTTTTGGCCTGTACGTTCGCGGAAAGATCGTAGGAAGTTTTCGAGGTGGGGATTATCCAGGGTTCGTGCGATGGCATGGGTGGTAAAGCCAAGCAGGCCCAGAGAAAATCCTGCCATCTCCCAGTTTCCAAAATGCCCGGTGACAATCATGAGGGGTCGATTTTTTAAAAGGGCATCCACGATGATTGGGCTATCGCCTAGATCAAGAAATTTGCGCCAGTTGCGACTGTTCATAATTCTGGGCAGGTGCACGATTTCAATAAGGAGGGTGCAGAAGTGTTCGAGAACTTTGCGCACAATACGATCGCGGGCCGGAAAATCCTCTGCAAGTTCTGGGAAAGCGAGAGCGAGATTTTCATGCGCAACCTGCCTGTGCCTTTTATCCACTTTATAAATTAGCCAAGCTAGGCCCCTTGCCAGGGATTTCCCTGCTTCAAGGGGTATTGCCTGCAACGCCGCTACAACGATGCGAATGGCAAGGTACACTACGTAATTCAACAGAGGTTTTTCTTTTTTCGCCATGGGATCCATCCCGTTTAGATGTTTTATGATGTGTCAAAGTACCATGAAACAAAGAAACTCGGGAAGCCCGCTTTTTGCCTATCTTCACTTTTACATTGACCTTCCCATTTTGTTCGATTGTAATTATAGGGCGCAAGCGGTTTTACTGCATAGAGTTTTTTCATACCAACAAGGGAGGCACCCACAGTGGGGAAGATCAACAAGGCTAATATTTCTCGTAGGGAAGCAATTAAGACAACTGGTTCGGTTGCCACAAGTCTGGCCGTTGCTGCAATGAGCATGCAAGGTGTTTACGCTTACCAAAGCAATACAGTGCAAGTGGCGTTGATAGGTTGCGGTGGCCGTGGTACCGGCGCTGCACAAAATGCCCTTTCCACTAAAAGTGGTCCCATTAAGCTTACTGCGATGGCGGATGTGTTTGAAGACAGGCTTAAAGGTAGTTATGGTTCCATCAAAAAAGCTTTTGATAAGCAGGTTGATGTTCCAGTTGATAGGCAGTTTATTGGGTTTGATGGCTACAAGAATGCGATGGATTCTTTAAAGCCAGGCGATGTGGTTATTCTTACCACACCTGTAGCATTTCGCTGGGTGATGTTTGCTTATGCCATTGAAAAAGGCTTGAATGTATTCATGGAAAAGCCCACCACGGTGGATGGCCCAGGCACCCGCAGGATGCTTGAATTGGCTTCGAAATCTGAAGCTAAGAATTTGAAGGTTGGCGTTGGCCTTATGTGCAGGCATTGTAGAGCCAGAGGCGAATTGCATGATCGAATCAAGGGTGGCGAAATAGGCGATATCACGCTTCTTCGTGCTTATCGTGTTGCTGGCCCTACAGGCAGTGCCTTTGTCAAGCCACGAAAAGACAACATGAACGAGCTACTCTATCAAATCAAAAACTTCCATGGCTTCCTTTGGGCCAGTGGTGGTGCTTACTCCGACTTCCTCATCCATAACATTGATGAATCTTGTTGGATGAAAGATGCTTGGCCGATTTCTGCGAAGGGCTACGGCGGCAGGCATTATCGTGAAGATTATGTCGACCAGAATTTCGATTCTTACTCGACAGAGTTCACTTTTGCAGATGGCGCTAAACTGATTCTTGAAGGCCGCTACATGCCTGATTGCGATCAAGAATTCGCCAGTTATGCACATGGCACGAAGGGTTCTGCCACCATTTCTGCAAGGGGCCATTGGCCAGCCAATGCAAGAATGTACAAGGGCCAGAGTATGACCACTGCCAACGAGATTTGGAAGTACACCAAGGAAGATTTGAACCCCTACCAATTGGAATGGGATGCATTAATCGAAGCGATTCGCCAAGACAAAAAGCACAATGAGTGCCGTCGTGGTGCAGAAGCTAGCTTGGTAACTTCCATGGGTCGTATGGCTTGCCATACAGGTAAGATCATCACTTATGATGAGATGCTTAATTGTGAGCATGAGTTTGCTCCAACGGTGGACAAGCTTACCTTGGATGGCCCTGCGCCATTGGTTGCAGATAAGAATGGTAAGTACCCAATTCCCCAACCAGGGAAATTCATTCGTCCCAAACGCGAATATGGGATTTAATTTGCATGCTGTCTAAAAAAAAGACCTGTGGAGATATTCTCCGCAGGTCTTTTTTATTTACTTGGGTTCCATTCCTTTGAATTGGATTGCAAACCAATCAATCATGTTGGGAATGAATCTCTTTGCAGTTGCGGTATTGTGTCTACCGTGCGGATCGTAATCAACATCTACATGAATGCCTTTGGATTGGGCGTGATGCAGGAAGCTTTCTGCTTGGGCATCAAGGTTAAATTCATCTTTTCTGCCATAGGCGAGATACATGTTAAGCATGCCATTTTTGATGTTATAAAAGTCGAGCATTTCAGTGGGGTTTACCGCAGCGATTTCAGCGGCAATGTTTGGGTCTTTGAAGTTGAATAAGTCAGCTTGAATATCTTTTGCTTTTACGAGAAAGAAGCCAAAGAATTTTCCTACAGTCATGTGACCTTTGGAAAAATCGGTGCGGAACTCGGTGAAAGCAGCGCTAAAGTCTCCCATGTAAGAACCTTTGTGATCCATGTACCGGAGATTCAACGGTGGGGATATACCTGCAATGTTTTTAAAAAACTGGTGGTGTTTGATACCAAGGTGATAGGAAGCTGCGCCCCCCATCGAGGTTCCTGCTAAGCCATGAGCTTCTCTTTCAGGGCGAATAAGATAATTTTTTGTGAGAAAGCCCACCACGTCTTTCATGAAATAGTCTTCGAAATTTCCCGCTTTGCTATTGATGAAGAAGCTGCCCGGTGGAATCAATTTAAGTTTTTTATTCAAGCTGCCATCAGGGGCTGCAATTATCATTGGGGGCAGTTTCCCTGAAGCAATTGCGCAATCAAAAGGTTTTACCACATAGTCGAGGAAAACATTTTCATCCTGACTGAAACCATGCAGCCAGATTAAAAGGGGGTAAGCTTTACTGGAATCATAATTGGGTGGTAGATAGACATACAGATCGCGTTTTTCACAGAGCGATTCCGACCAAATTCGATTATCCATCCTGGAATTATTTGTGTAATCAACAATTGTTCCATGAAGATTACGATTTACCCTGTTGTATAAAAAAGGGTTGGTCAGCTTGAAAGCTAAAAGAGTTGGAGTAAGCACCAGCATTAAAACAAGTGCGCTGGCACGAATAAAGTGCATGATCCTAAAAGCCTTTCTGGTACAGAAAAGATGTTTATCGTTTTTGAACCATAGCTTCAAAACACTGACCGGGCAATTTTAGAGCTCTTCTATTTAACCCAGCTTTATTAAATAGAGTTATGCCTGCGATGATTTGATCGATTAAAGCATTTATTTCGAAGGTACTTCGATGGTGAGCGGTTTGCCTGCAACTAGTTCCATGGGTAATTCGTAGGCGAAAAAAAGTGCTTTTCCCATTGGGGCTTCTTCTCTTGGCTTACCATCGAATCCGTGGATACGAATGATGTATTTCCCTGGAACAATCCCTGAGTTGATATCTTTGGTGGAAAATTTCCCCTCGCTTATCAATGCTCTTCCTTGCGGCCCTTTAATTGAAATATCAGGGTCGAAGTAGATTTCTCCCTTGGGGATAGCTTTGCCTTTGAAGGTTACCATGCCTTCCACCGGAAAAGTCGGAACCTCGGCACTACATCCCAAGATGGCCAGCCAAAGGGTTGTCATTACGAAAAGTCGTTTGCAATAAGGTTTTAACATAAGAATTAATCCAGAGGTAAGACTTCGCCACCATTATAACTAGCTGCAGCCCGGTAAGTGTTAATGTTAATACTAGCGTTTAAGAATCTTACCGAAGCATCGCCCATGGCAAAGTTGGTACCGCCTGTATGCTGGCTGCCAAATGGCATTTCATTAAAAAGGGTGTTGGAATAGGCGTTGATGGCGTTGCTTATGGTTTTTATACCGCCACAAACTTGAGTGATTGTGGGGTCGTCACATCCCCGGGCCCAACCTCGAAAGCGCGTGCCTGCAATATTAGATGGAGTTATAGGCCCGGGAGACCATGACATTTCACCCACCATCAAAGTGTTGGATGTACCATCGGTTATATTTTCAAGTTTTACCGTATCGGTTCTTTGGAACATACCTTGCTTTCCCATTCGGCCATGGGTGGGATCGTTTACTTCGTAAATATAGTTGGCGGCAGTAATTGGGTTTATTCCAGCTGGCCCGCCCACGCCATAATAATGTGTGGTGTAAGGCGGTTGGTTGTTGATGACTTCTGGAAGATTTACATTGTGGGGCGGTGTTGGCGCGAGGATCATTTTTTCGGCTTCGGTTTGGCTGGGGCAAAGGAAGGTTGCAACCCTGTTGTTTACAGGAATATCCCACTTCCCAACCACATTTATATAGTTACCGGCAGTTTGGCTTACTTTGTTGAATAGAGCGGTTTGTTCGATGTAAGGGAGTATTCCCACATGCCAACTAATGCCGATTTTTATGTTTCCTGCTGGAACGAAGCGGGAATAAGTATCGTGATAGGAATGGACCCCAAGCCCCAGTTGTTTAAGGTTATTCTGGCACTTCATTCGTGCAGCTGCTTCCCTGACTTTTTGCACTGCAGGTAGAAGCAAACCAATTAAAATGGCAATAATGGCGATGACAACCAATAGCTCTATTAGCGTAAACCCTTTTCTTTTCATGACTTACGTCCATTTAATGAAGAATCGATGAATAATTAAAGAATTGAATACAATTATTTTATACAGGAAAACAGTTCTACCTTGCAAATCAATTCCTGTGGGATAGTTGACTTTAAGCTCTAAAATTGTAATTTGACTTCCTTAGGTGTATTTGATTTTTTATTCACGAAAAGTTGAGAGTAACCATGGTTCGCAAGAAATTGGGTAAAGGTAAGAAGAATCGTTGTCGTTTTTGCACCAAGGAAGGTTGCCCTCGTCCAGCTTTTGTTGATTACAAGGATGTTAGCACCCTCAAGAAAATGTCTACCGGGCAAGGCAAAATGCTCAGCCGTAAGCGTACAGGCAACTGTGCTGCTTTCCAGCGCGCTGTTCAAGATGCTGTCAAACGTGCCCGCTTCATGGCTTTAATGCCCTACATTGGCGAGTAATCTCGCTTTAATCTATTAAGCAACACCCCATGATCACCCTGAAACTGCCAGATGGTTCTACTAGGCAAGTCCCCGTGGGAACTAGGTCTAAGGATGTTGCTGAATCCATTGGTAAAAGACTGGCTCAAGCAGCCATCGCTGCCAAAGTCGATGGCATCATTGTTGATTTGGAGCGCGAACTTCCTTCCAAGGAAGAATCCACGTTTCAAATTCTCACTGAAAAAGATCCCGATGCATTAGAAGTGCTCAGGCATTCTTGTGCCCACATCATGGCTCGGGCTGTCATGCGTTTGTTTCCAAACACTCAGCTTGCGTTTGGCCCTGCAACTGAAACAGGTTTCTATTACGACATCGAATCTGCGACTCCGATTCGCGAGGAAGATTTTCCCCGCATCGAAGAAGAAATGCGCAAGATTGTCGAAAAAGCTGAACCCTTCGAGCGCTTTGAGCGCAGCACCAGCGAAGGTCGCGAACTTGTCAACGATCTTAAGCAAGATTATAAAGTCGAACACATTGATGGTGAGTTAAAGAAATATCCCATCCTTAGTTTTTATCGCCAAGGTGAGTTTGTCGATCTTTGCAGAGGCCCGCATCTTCCTCATGCAGGCAAAGTCGGGGCATTCAAGCTGCTCAGTATCGCAGGGGCATACTGGAAGAATGATGTTTCCCGTAAGCAATTGCAACGCCTTTACGCAACCGCTTTCTTTTCCCAAAAAGATCTCGATGCCTACCTCAAATTAGTCGAAGAATCCAAGAAGCGCGACCATCGTTTACTAGGCAAACAACTTCGTCTTTTCACCATCAGCAATCTTGTGGGCGCAGGCCTTATCTTGTGGATGCCCAAAGGGGCCATCATCCGCGGCTTGCTCGAATCCTTTATCAAAGATGAATTAGTCAAACGGGGTTACTCCCCTGTTTATACTCCGCATGTGGGCAAGCTAGATTTATATCGTACCTCTGGCCATTTCCCCTATTATCGCGATGCCCAGTTCCCGCCATTGTATTATCATCCCGCAGCTTCTGCACTCGACTTATGCCAATACAGGCTTGCAGCAGGCGAACTTGAAGAAACCAAAGAACGGGACATGGTTTTGTTCCTCGATCGGGCGCAACTTACCATTCCAGGCTATGCCGATGCTGATACCAATGCCAAGAAATTAGATTGTGTTCATCAGTTGGTGTTAAAGCTATTAGATACTATGAAGGTAGAAATTGCACCTTACCTTGCTGCAACTACCACGCCTGAACGCGCCACCGCCCTTCTGGGTTGGTTGGTGAATCAGGAAGGCTATCTGCTTAAGCCGATGAATTGCCCGCACCATATTCAAATTTATAAGGCAGAGCCCCGTAGTTATCGTGACCTTCCAGTTCGCTTGGCGGAGTTTGGCACGGTTTATCGCTACGAGCAGACTGGCGAGCTTTCTGGTTTAACCCGTGTTCGTGGGTTCACCCAAGATGATGCGCATCTTTTCGTTACTGCAGATCAGGTTGAAGAAGAAATGCGGGCTAATATCGAGCTCGTTCTCTTCGTATTAAAAGACCTCGGCTTAACTGATTTCCGCATCCGCATCGGCTTACGCGATCCAAAAAGCGATAAGTATGTTGGCGCTGATGAAGATTGGAACAACGCCCAAGCCGCTATCATCAACATTATCAAATCCCTCAATATGCCTTTCTCCGCAGAAGAGGGCGAAGCGGCATTCTATGGCCCGAAGATTGACTTTGTGGTCAAGGATTGCATCGGCAGGGAATGGCAATTAGGTACTGTGCAACTCGATTACAATCTGCCCAAGCGATTTGATCTCGAGTATGTTGGCGCAGATAATAAAATGCATCGCCCTATCATGATTCATCGGGCACCCTTTGGATCTATGGAACGATTCATGGGTATTCTCATCGAGCATTTTTGTGGCGCATTCCCACTCTGGCTTTCACCAGAACAGGTTCGCGTTCTGCCCGTTAGTGATAAATTCAACGACTATGGCAAACAGGTTGAAGCCCAACTTCGAAGTGCAGGCCTTCGTGCAACAGGCGATTATCGCTCTGATAAAGTAGGCGCAAAGATCCGCGAAGCAAGCCTTGAAAAAATCCCCTACATGCTCGTGGTAGGTGATAAAGAAGTTTCCGCATCCACCGTTGCTGTTAGGCACCGTACCGATGGCGATTTAGGCGCTATGCCTCTCGCTGATCTTCTAGCTAAACTTGCTGAAGAAATCACTGCCCGTAGATTGGTTCGAACGCCTGTTTAACTCTTTTCATTCCAGACTCCTTTCAAAATTATTGATCTGAATTCTGGAGGTTTCCCATCGCAAAGTCATCTGCAAAATCTGTGCTCTTTCTTGTTAACAACAAAATAAACATTAGCGAAATCTTGAAGGTGAGCATTGAAAACTCCCTTAAGATGATGGGCCTGCCCTATGTTGCAGTGATCAACTCTTATTCCGTACCATTTGTAAAACCTGAGATCACTGCAGATAGATTGATCGTGGTTTGTTTGCCTGAAGAATCAGAGGCTATAAAAGGAATTCTAGAATCAGGTGTTTGCGCATTTGAACTATGGGATATGACAGAAAAACAGGCGACTAAGGAGTTGATTGCTGGTGAAGTCAATGGCTGGATTGCAAGGTTGATTACAGGCTCGCCTCGCTTGGGGCCGCCTGATTTAACACCCCTGCCCCAAAAGGTTATCTCATCTCCAGCAGTGCAACCGATTAATAAAAAACAAGTCATCAGCGTAGGTAGAGAAACCAAAGGGCGTAAAGGCAAAGGCGTTACCATTCTTTCTGATCTTCCCATGAATGAAGAGCAAATTCATGAACTTGCAACCACGCTGAAATCAAAGTGTGGCACCGGCGGTACAGTGAAAGATGGAAAAATTGAAATCCAGGGCGAT
>DBCB01000090.1:14049-35202 GCA_002303765.1 Planctomycetaceae bacterium UBA969 | reverse complement strand
GGCGGCTGATCCCTTTGTTTTTCGTTGTCTTGCCCTCTTCAAAGATAGTACGATAGAAATTCTAGCCGTAATTTTATCCGCCTTTAATGAGATCATTCCCATGCGACCGATTGTTTTTCTTTCACTCCTACTTTTTGTCTTTAGTATCTTTGCTGAAGAAATCGACAAAAAATTTCCTCTTGATCCACAGCTTAAAGTTTTAAGCGAAGATGTGAAAAATGAACGCTACAGAGAGATGGTAACCAAGAAAATGCTTTCGACAGATCTTGCTGCAGAATGGCAGCGAGGCTTCACTGCAGACAACCCTGATTCTTTCCTCGAAAAGAACGGTGGTAGGGAAAAAGTGCTTGCCAATCCTGATCTCAAGGCTGCTTACGATAGGCGCCTTTCCATCCAGAATGATTTTCTCGATCTCATGCGTGAAGGTTATAAACGCCATAAGGCGGTGCCCCCATTCGATAAGGGCGCCAAGGCTGAAATTGCGGGGACAACTATAAAGAGTTCTGCAATCAAGAAAGGCGCAACGCTTTCAACTTCCTTGGTAGCGAAGGGTGCAGAAAAGCACTGGCCCCGATTTCGTGGCCCTTCGGGTCAGGGCCTAACCGGGTTAAACTCACTTCCCACTAAGTGGAACGACAAAAGCGAAAACATCCTCTGGAAAATAATCACTCCGGATCTGGGTAACTCTTCTCCGATCGTTTGGGAAGATAAAATTTTCATCACATCTGCAACCTCCAAGGGTGCGAGCAGGACAGTGCATTGTTTCTCTTCGAAGAACGGTGCTAAAATCTGGAGCACTCCTATTCCCGAAAGTATTCCTGAAACCAGCGTACTAGGTAAAAATGGTTATGCTTCATCAACTCCAGCCACCGATGGCGAAAGAGTTATTGTGTTTTTGGGAAGCTCTGGTTTGGTTTGCCTCGACTTCGCAGGAAAAATTCAATGGCAATACAACAACTTGAACATCAAGACCACTCATGGAACCGGCTCCAGCCCTGTAATTCATGGTGACTTGGTACTTTTCTTTCATGATCAAAACCAGTCTGATTCAATCTGTATTGCTCTTGATAAAAAAACAGGCAAAGAAGTATGGAAGCAAAAGCGCGACAAGGGCATGACCTGGTGTACCCCTGTTGTTATCAAGGTTGGCGATCATGATGAAGTTATCTTTGCAGGCAGTGGCACCGTTCGTGGATACGATCCTGCAACTGGCAACGAACTTTGGAAACTTCAAGGCCCTACATCTGAAGTGGTACCAACCATCGTAGTCGGGACGGAACTTGCGTACAGCGCTTCGGGTAGAAACGGCCCCACCATTGCTTTTCGTCTTGGTGAAAAAGGTGACATCACTGCTTCCAGTACCGTTTGGAAATCTGTGCGCAATGGTCCTCATGTGCCCTCTCCCATCCTAGTCAAAGATAAATTATTCACTTTCAATGATATGGGTATTTCAACGTGCCTTGATGCAACCACGGGTAAACTGCTTTGGACTGAAAGGCTTGCAGATCAATTCACTGCTTCTCCCATCGAAGCGGGTGGGTTTATTTATGTGAGTGGCGAATCGGGCAAGACCTATGTGCTTAAAGTGTCTGATAAATTTGAATTGGTAGCGACGAATGATCTTGGTTCACCAATTCTTGCTTCGCCTGCAATTGTTAATGGTAATCTTTTGCTTCGAACGCGTGATGCTCTTTATTGCATAGGTATGAAGTAATTGTCAGTTTGGACTTTGTTGAAATGAAAAAGGCCCATGCAATTCAATGCACGGGCCTTTTTAGTTCTACTCAAGAAAACTAAAGTTTTCCTTCCACACCCAATTGATGGAAGTAGTGTTCGACTTTGTCTTGGTTCTTTAATAGCCAATCGATGCTTGGTTCGCCAAGGATGGCTTTACGAATAACTTTGGTGGTAGCTTCACGATGAACCGCAAACAAAGCCTTATGGTCGATTTTGTTCGCAGGTACTTTAAGAATATTAGGATCAAGCCATACCGAGTAAATGATGCCTAGCTCCTCAGCTTTTTTCTTGGGGATGATCCCTTCACGCACTGCATCGAGTACGCCATGAGCGATGGCAGCTTGAACGGTGCCCATTAAAATATTGGTGTAGCGGGCATCATTTACGGTGACTTTGCTTACCATGATGGTTGCTGGTTTCACTTGAACATCGCTGTTGAGAATTGCAAAAACCTTGGTATGACCCTTGATCTGGTTGCCTAGGAGATTTGCGAAAGCGATACCCACAGGGCCATCCATTTCGCCAATGACGATTTCTGGTTCTGCGCAGAGATAATCGAGATCGCCTTCAACTAGGGCTTCGCCTGTGCGCAATACGATTCTTTTGGAAGAGGGTTTTTTAGCAGCCATGATTCGTTTCTCCAAGGGATTAATTGTTAGACCATATAATTGGGTGTTTTATGGCGGTTTGCAAGGGAAACAAGATGGTTGTTACAAAAATAGTTGGAGCGTTTATTTTTGAGCTGTTGCAGCGACGCTTACGGGTTGACCCGGCGAAAGGGTTGCAACATTAGCGCTGATAAATGCTTCCTTGGTATCGATGGGTTTCCAATCCGATGTTGATCCTGCTTCGCGGGTGCCCAGTAACTCAACCCATTCTCCCTCGACTCTTCCAATTTTTAGATCAACTTTTTGTGCTTTTCCATCTACTATTTTAAATCCAAAGGCACCATCGGGAGTGCGAACGATAGCACCTAGTGGCAACACAAAAGCCTCTGCAAGCACTGCTTTGATGCGAATGGATGCATACATGCCTGGGCGTAGAATTCCCTCGGGGTTGGGCAGATCGATTTCCGCCCTAAGGTTTCTGCTTGATGAATCCAAGGCCCATGAAATGCGAGATACCTTGCATGAAAACTCTTTTCCGGGCAGTGCATGAAAGGTAACGAGCGCATCCTCGCCAGGGTTCACATAGGCATTTTCAATTTCGGGAACTTCAACCACAACACGAACAGGATCAATCTGGCTGATGATGAAAAGGGGTTCGGTGTTTGGGGAGCTATTATCTTGAACGAGTTTGCCTGGATCGACGGATCGTTTGGTTACTACGCCATCGAAGGGCGCGTAAATGGTGGTGTAGGCTGCAAGTGCTTCTGCTTTTCGTAGTTCTGCTTTGGTAACATCTAATCTTGATTCAGCAGATAGGATTGCTATTCTTGCCTTGGCTGCCTCTGCCTTCGATTTGGCCACTGTAGCTTCAGCGTGTTTGACCTTTGCCATGATTTCATCTTTGGTTGATTCTGCAGCTTTGACGAGGTTTAAGACTTCATCGCGGGTTTGCTCATCGAGGACTTTGGATTGCACAAGTGCGGAGACGCGTTTGTTTTCGGAGTGCCAGCGATCGTAGGATGCTTGAGCCCTTTGAATTCCAGCTCGTGCTTCAACAAGGCCAGCCTCTGTTGATAAAAGAAAAGCATCTGCTACTTCAGCTTGTTTTTTCTCAAGATCGACCCCAACCTTTGCGAAGTCCATCAGAGCTTTCTTATGCTGTACTTCCTCGACAATTTCAGGAACATCGACAACCAAAAGCTTTGAACCTTGTTTGACGAGTTTGCCCCCTGTTTCATAAACCGGCCCTTTAACCTTGGCTCCAATATCTACCATTACCAATGCTGCATACCCAACCACCTTTGCATGAATCATTGCTTCTTCGTTGGCTCGCAGGGTTCCAGGTTGGCTGATGGTGTGCACTAGTTTTTGCTTCACCGGAGAGACTAGCTTCACTTCCACCTGCTTCATTGCTGCTGTTTTTTCATCTTTGATTGCAACTGGTTTATCTGCACAACCATTGGCGACAAGATAAACAAGACTCATTGCCAAGAAGCAAAGGTTTACTTTTTTAAACATCGTTAGTCTCTTTGTTGAGATTTTTATTTTCAGGCGCAAGCGAAACCTTGAAGCTGCAAGGGTTGGGGAAAAGAATAGCAAATGCAGGTGCCAGCATTAAAAGAGATGCAAATAAGCCGCCTGCGATGCCACCCAAAACCGCACGGCCCAGTGCTGCGCTTTGCTCGCCTCCGCTAGTGTTCCCAAGTGCCATCGGTATCATGCCTGCCATCATTGCCAAGCCTGTCATTAAAATTGCACGAAAGCGTTGGGTCGCTGCAAGTGTTGCAGCATCATAACCAGAATGCGCGCCTTCGATCATTGCTTTCTGGGCGAAGCTGACAAGAAGGATAGCGTTAGCGGTGGCGACGCCGATTGCCATGATGCTTCCCATGAACGATTGTAAATTAAGCGTGGTGTTGGTGAGTTTCAAGGTGATTGCAATACCAGCGAGTACGAAAGGCAATGCAAGCATGGGTATCAAAGCAAGTCTGATTGATTGGAAATAAGCGAGCAGGATGAGGAAGATTGCAACCATAGAAAGGATGAGGCCAAGAGATAACCCGGAGAATAATTCCTTTAGGATGGAGATTTGGCCACGGACATCAACTTGAACTCCTGTAGGCGGCGTTCCAGCTTCTGCGAGAGCAGCATCGAGTAATTTTGCAGCTTTGCCTAAATCTGTACCTACAACATTAGCGGTGATGCTGACCAACCTGCGCATATTGTAGCGATCTATTTCGCCTGGCATGGTTCCAGCTTTTACTTGGGCAACATCTCTTAGAAGCCTTTGTTCAGGGCCTTTTTGGCTGATGGGAATGGTTTCGATTTCTGTGGTTGAGTTCATGATGGCTTGGGGGATTTCAACTTGAACTTGGTATCCGATACCGTTGGCTGGATCGCGCCAGTAGTTGGGTGTGGTGAACCTTGAAGAAGAAGTAGCAGCGACCAAGGATTTTGAAACATCATCAGCATGTACGCCTGAAAGCGCTGCTCGTTCGCGATCGATTTTAACATCTACGGTGGGGTAATCGAGAGTTTGTCCGTAGCGGATATCTTTGAGCACTGCAATTTTTTCCATCGACTTCCGAATGGTTTGGGCGAAGGCTCGGTTGTCTGCCATCTTTGGTCCACTTACCACAACTTCAACGGGTGCAGCGGCTCCGAAGCTCATGACTTCGTTAACCACATCTGCAGCTTCAAAAGAAAGTTCAATCTTTGTTTTAGCCATGCGATCTTTGCTTATGGGGTGATGCAACTCTTTCCAGCGTTCATCAGTCCAGTTTTCGAGGTATGAAACGAGCCCATTGCGGATCAACGCTTTTAATTTTTCTCCTGAGATACTTTTGGGTTTGATAGCGATGCGCATAAGAGCTTCTTCGGGCCCACCCATCCATTGATAAACGCAGTTGATGGGATAACTAGGAGGAACCAGCCCCACATATCCAAGCGAGAGGGTAAGGTTCTCTTCGCCTATCTCTTTTTTGATCCAGCGCAGCGATTCTTGAACGATGGCTTCGGTCTCTTCGATACGGGTTCCTGCGGGTGCACGGAGTCGGAATTGAACCTGCCCGTTGTCCACGGGTGGGAATAGATCGGTACCTGTTTGCGACCCTGCAACCCAGAGTAAACCTATTGCAAGTGCCAAACCCAACGGTAGCGAGATCCATCTCATTCCCGTTATCAAGCGGATGAGTGAGCCATAGGTGGAGTTAGATTTTTCATCGGAATGAAACTGAACTTTGGGAATGAGCCAGATGGAAAGAACTGGCACTAAGGTGCTGGAAAGAATATAGGAAGCGATCATGGCAAAGCCCACCGCAAGTGCCATGGGCAGAAACAGGGCAAGTGCAGGGCCTTTAAGAAAAGCAGCGCTGAGAAATACACTAAGAACGCAAAGCATAGCAAGGAACCTAGGCACTGCGGTATCAGCGTTACCTCTTATCACCGCTTCCGCGATGGTGCCAAAGCGGGGAATTTGAGAATGAATATTTTCAACTTCGACGGTGGCTTCATCCACTAAGATTCCCACTGCAAGGGCCAAGCCGCCAAGAGTCATCAGGTTTAATGAATAGCCACATGCAAAAAGAGAAAGAACTGCTGCGATGAGTGCGATGGGGATGTTTAAAACTACTACGATTACGCTGCGCCAATCTCTGAGGAAAAGCAGAACCATTAAGCCGGTGAGGATAGCGCCTAGCAGGGCTTCGAAGGCCACGCCTTCCAAAGCGGAAACAACCAAGGGGGATTGATCAAACTCAAAGCGCACTTTGATATCTTCGGGCAGAGCTGCTTGCATCTTTGGAATATTCTCGCGGATGGCTTGCACCACGGAGAGCGTGCTTGCATCCGCTCTTTTTGTTGCAAGTATGTAGACTGCTCTTTTGCCATTCACCAAGGCATATCCTGTTGCTATGTCACTCGCATCTGCTATCGACCCTGCAACATCGCGGATGAATATCTTCCTGTTCATATCAATGGGAATTGATCCTAACTCCGATGGTTGCAGCACCATCGAGTTGACAGGAACCATGGGCATCTTTTCTTGCACTCGAATCGCACCCGATGGGCTGATGGAATTGCCATGCGATAAAGCATCAACCACGGCATCGGGTGAAAGCTTGTAGGAGCGAAGTCGTTCGGGAAGAACGCTGATGACGACAGTGCGTTGGTTTCCCCCGAAAGGTGGCGGAGATGAAACTCCTGGAATATTTGCAAACATGGGGCGCACCTTGAAGAGCGCCTGATCTTGTATCTGCCCGATGGTTTTAGTTTCACTTGAAAGAACCAGATAGCCAACCGGAACACTTCCTGTGTCAAAGCGGATGATGAAAGGTGAAACGGTGCCAGGCGGCATGAATGCCCTTGATCGATTGACCTGCCCCACGGTTTCAGCAAGTGCCTGTGCCATGTCGGTGCCGGGGTGGAAGTACAACTTCATCAAAGAGACACCCTGTACATTTTTCGATTCCACATGGTGGATGCCACCGATGTAGAGGAAGTGGTATTCGTAGTAGTTAGCAAGCAGGCCTTCCATCTGGGCGGGATCCATGCCGCCATAGGGTTGGCAAACATAAAGAACGGGAAGGTTCAAAGAGGGAAAGATATCAATTTTGATGCGGGAAAGGGAAAGCAACCCTGCAAGGATGACGCCAAGTACCATGACGCAGATGGTGACGGGTCTTCTGAGAGCAAAGTTAATCGGGTTCATGCATGGCTCTGATAGAAGTCATTACGGTGGAAGAGGGATGACCCGCTCAATTGTAGCAGAAGGGTAGACGGGTTCCACGACAGAGATTTCTTTATCAGAGGGTTTGGGTTTTAAGACAACAGAATGGTCGCCCACTTGCTGGCCTGGATGGCCCAGTGCCCGATAGAGTCTGAACTGCGCCCTGTTATGTTCAGTAATGGCTTTGTAGTAATCTCGGTAAGCTTGTTGCAGGCTTTGAATGGAGACAAGAACCTCTTGAGGGCGGAAAACCAAGGTGATGGTATCACCAATTCTTCGGGTTTGACTTAGCCCTTGAGCGTTTTTATCAGCGGTATCGATTGCATACTGCAAGCCCTCTTCTGCATCTTTGATTCTTCGGGTCGTACGAACGGTTTGGGCGTGGGCAGCAACAACTTCTGCTGCAACCCTATCTTGAACTTGATAAAGCTCAAGGGCAGCTGCATTGTTTTGAGCTTGCCTTTCACGCTTGAGAGCTATGTTTCCTATACCAAAGCTTTCGAGTTCCCAGAGGACTTGAAGATCCATGGAATTGCGCATGCCGAAGTCAGCCATGCTGCCATTATTGCCACCGCCAAATAGCCCCGAAGAAAGAGTGCCTCCTGGGTTTGTAGCTGCGCCACGAAGCAGGATGCTTGGAATGAGCGGTCGCATTTTTTCTTGTTGCAATCGTGCGATGCTGGCTTGAACCAAGGCTTGTTGCGAGGCGAGTTCTGGTCGTAATGTTAACCCGATGGGGATTAGTTCATCTATGGTTCTTGCGGGATCGATTAAATCGATTTTTAGATGAGGTGGTTCTTGTGGGGTTACGCGCAAACCAGATTGTAAATGCAAAACCCTTATGAGTTCCGCACTTTGAACCTGCCAAGCTTCGTAAGCGTATTCAAGATCCTGCCTTCTGCGTGCGAGTTCAGCTCTTACTCTGCTTGCTTCAGCGGGTGGCGCCAGTCCTGCGCTAAGTTGGCGGGTTTTATCTGCAAGCTCTTCCGATCTTTTCACGGTGTCGAGTGCGCTTGCAACATCGCCCCGGGCTTCTTGTACTTTGAAGTAGGATTCAGCAACGGTTAATAGGCTATCGTTAATTGCAGCTTGTTTGTCTGCTTCACGCGACTTCACAATTTGTTTTGCTGCGAGGGGTTTGTAGATGGCATCGGAGAGAGCGAAAACTGCAGTGGGCCCCAATCCCACCATGAATGCGCTTTTGCTTGTGCCGAATACTTTGCCTTTGATGTCTTGGATTTGGCCATCGCTTCGGAGGTAATCGGTGCCGATGTTTAGTGTTGGTAGCCAAAGGGCCTTGGCGCGCAATAAGTCGGCTTGGGCGGCGGTGATTCGTTCGCTTGCGATAGCGATATCAAGAGGTCGAGCGTTTGCAAGTTGCATAGCAACGGGCAGGTTGATAGCAAAAGAGGGTTCAACTTCATCAGTTTTGTCAACAATTGAAAGTTTGGGAACAATCCCTTGAACGGGTGCGGGCATTTCTTGGGCGGGTGCATCATCCAAGCAAATAAATACAAGAAACACCCCAACCAAGAGGGCGCTAATTCTTTGCATCAGAGTAATTTTGCTGCCGTCAAAAATGGAACAAGTCTCCCAATGTATAAAGCCATCTTTTAATACATCGGGTTTTTAGCTCATAAGCGTTACTTTTCGAAAGGAGGTAGGGAAAAATGAAGTTTAATGTTAAGATAGGATCAATGGGAAAGCTCATTTTTATGGTGAGACTCTTTAAAAATGATAAAATCAGAGGTTTTATCGGAACTCGGCCCCTTGGTTTAATGTCTAATAAGTAGGTTAATCAATAACAGGAGATAGATCATGCGCGTATTTTCCTTTGCGTTTTTCTTATTGTTCACTGGTGTTATTCTTGCAGAAGATGCCATGGATCTTGTGAAGCAACTTAAAAACAATGACAATGAAGAACGCCGTAAAGCAGCGCAAAAACTTTTCGAACTCAAGGAAGAAGCCAAGGTTGTTACCCCCGAGATGATTACCGCTTTGAAAAGTGAAAAAGATGCGTATGTGAAACGCTTTTTAATCAAAGCACTTGGAGCTGCCAAGGCTGACCCAAAAGTAGCAGTACCAATTCTTGCAATGATGATCAAGGATGGTGATACAAAATTGGTTGAAGCAGCAATAGGAAGCTTAGGAAGTATGGGTTCAAAAGGTGTAGATCCCTTGGTGAATTTTATCGCACCATCAAAGACAGCAGATCCCAAAACTAAAGGTAAGGATGAGAAAAAAGGTGGTCTTAAAGTGGACCCTACAGGAGATCTTATCGGAAAAGCTGCTCAGTCGTTGGGTGAAATTGGTGCAGACGCAAAGCCTGCTGTGCCTGCCTTGATAGGTGCATTGAAAAATGCCAATGCAAGGATTGATGCTGCTAACGCTTTGGGTAGTATTGGTTCGGGTGCCAAAGAGGCGATTCCAAAATTACAGGAAATCATTGAAGATAAGAACACCAAGCGTGATAAGAATTATGCCAAGGCCGTGAATGATGCGATGAAGAAAATCCAAGGTAATGAAACTGCGACTAAGAAAAAGAAGAAATAGTCACTTAGATTTCAGATCGAAGTTAAATTCATTAGACCCTGCTTTAAGCACTGCTTTCAGCGGGGTTTGTTCTTTACTACTGTAAGCTAAGGGTGTGATGCGGGTGGGCATAGGAACATTTCCAGGGCCTTTTCCTATGCTCACCTCGTTGGCGATGATTACCACTTTGTAATTACCGGGCAGTGTTTTGGCTTCTGCGCCTATTGTGTAGGAACCATCTTGGTTGATGCGGGTTGTGGATACCACGACACCTTCTTCTTGATGAAAACCTATATCGCCTTTATCCAAGATTTTGCCTTCGAGGGTGACTTTGCCTGAAATTGTCGATACATTTGCGCCACATCCACAAAGTCCCAAAGGTAAGGCAACGAAAAGCAATTGAAGCAAGGCTTTCATAAATGTTCTTTCTGATAACCCAAGGTGATTAATAATTTGGAATGATCTCTTCACCATCTTTGGTGCTAAGGGGTTTGTAGACATTGGCGTAATCAATATTGTTGGTGAGAAATTTGACACTACCATCTACAAAGGCAAAACTTGCGCCCCCTGAATGCTTGCTGCGAAAAGAGATTACATTCCACCAATTGCTAGGGGTAGAGGGTTTGGGTACATAATTAAGAGGAGCGTGGGTGCTGGCGTAATCGCCATTGGCATAAAATGCTGCGGAGTGATAATTTTCAATGGGTGTGTCTTCTCCAATCATCAAGGTATTGCTGGTGCCATCTTTGATATTGGATAATCGCACGACCCCTTGAAAACTATTGCGGAAGAAAATACCTGGGCAGGGATTACTGTTATGGCAATCAGGTTCTCTGCCTTGATGAATGCTGGAACCGCCCCCCATGCGGTTATCGCCCATGGAACCTTTGTAATTGGTAAGAGTTACTTTGATGGGGTCCATTTGCCACATCTTGGTTTCAACGGGTGAACCGGGAAGTGCAGAACCATCTGATGGGCAATAAAGCATCTTTACTGGTGAAGCGATTGCAGTCCTGCAACCTGGGTCAAGCAAGCCGCCTCCTGCAAACATGGAGCCAGATTCATAAGGGATGATCTGTTTGTAAATGGCTTCTGCTTCCAAAAAAGGGAGGGTTCGAAGTATCCAACCAAAACCATTATGGGGAAGACCAGCATTGTTATTTGCCCAAGGGGTGGTACTCATGGGAAAAGCTTGATTGGTGGAAATATAATTGTGCACGCCCAGTGCCAATTGCTTCAGGTTATTCTGGCATTGTAGTTTGGCGGCTGCTTCGCGCACTTTCTGTACTGCAGGCAGCAGCAGGCCTATCAAAATTGCAATGATTGCAATCACTACTAAAAGCTCTATAAGTGTGAATCCGGAGCTTCGTGTTTTAAATGATGTGGCTGCCATGTTTAACCTCAGTATATCTTAAATTAAGACAGGATATACCAAGTATAACTTAGGTGTTCAATGGAGGTCAATTAAAATCAGCAGAGGATACGATTTCGCCACCGTCTAAGGTGACTAGGCTTGCGAAGTTTAAGATGCTGATGTTTTGATTGACGAAGTGAACTGAACCATCTGCAAATACGGTGCTCACACCACCAGTGTGGAAAGAATAAGCTTCATTGTTATTGCTGCAATTTACTGCGCAGGTTCCATACATTGGGCTTTTAGAGACATTTGCTTTATCAAAACCTGCGATAGAAAAGGAATTATAAATATCGTGATACCCTACCAGCGCAAGGCCCAATTGTTTTAGATTATTGGAGCATTTGGCACGGGATGCGGCTTCGCGCACTTTCTGCACTGCGGGCAAAAGTAAGCCTATCAAAATTGCAATGATCGCAATGACTACTAAAAGCTCAATCAGGGTGAAGGCAGGTTTTTTATTAGGCATGATAATTCTCAAAGAAAAGCTGTACAAGATCTGTTACATTATTTTTAGTTAAGTAAAATCGATAATTTCAAGCGGAAATCGTAAAAGTTAAGAAAGAGTATTATTATGCAGCGATCATATATTAGGTTGCTATTAGGCGTGGTTGGAATCACTGCAGGATTTGTTTTTGCACAAGCCCCTAAGCAGGTTATTCCGCATGCCCAAAAATCCATGCCCAACCCCGCTTACACTCCCGAAGAAGCTATTAAGCACATGAAAGTGCCTGAAGGCTTTACGGTTGAAGTGGTCGCATGCGAACCCGACTTAGTAAACCCAGTTGCTTTTACCATTGATGAAAGAGGCCGTTTCTGGGTTGTTGAATCGCTCGAATACCCCCGCCTAGAATCAGGCAAAGGCAAAGATCGAGTTAAAATTTTAGAAGACACCAACAACGATGGCAAAATCGATAAGGTTACCATCTTTGCTGAGGGCCTTAATATTCCTTCCGGAATTGCAGTGGGCCATGGTGGTGTTTGGATCGCCAACTCTCCAGATCTTTTTTTGCTTCAAGATACCGATAACGATGGCAAGGCTGATAAGAGCGAAGTTATTGTTACAGGCTTTGGCAGAGAGGATACACATGAGCTTCCTAATTCCCTTACCTGGGGGCCAGATGGTTGGCTTTATGGGTTCAATGGTGTTTTCAATCGCAGTAAAATCAAACATCAAGGCAAAGAGCATAACTTCACTTGTGCGCTTTTTCGTATTCACCCTAAAACACGGGAGTTCGAGCTTTTTGCGGAAGGTGTTAGCAACCCTTGGGGCGTTGCATTCGATAAGGATGGTTCTGCGTTTGCAAGTGCTTGTGTGATCGATCATCTTTGGCATCTTGCTGAAAGTGGTTACTATTACAGGCAAGCTGGGGTTTACCCGCCTTTCACTTGGAAGTTGAATTCCATCGTCAAGCATAAACATCAGATGGCGGCTTATTGCGGTCTTACTTATTTTGATTCTGAAGCTTATCCGGAAGAATATCGGGAAGTGCTTTACATGGGCAACATCCATGGCGGTTGTATCAATGCTGATAAGTTGGAACGCCAAGGTTCGTCTTATTTTGCAACGCCGCGTAATGATTTGCTTACTGCTAATGATGCGTGGTTCATGCCGGTAGGTCAGAAAACTGGGCCGGATGGCTGCCTTTATATTCTTGATTGGTATGATCGTTATCATTGTTATCAGGATGCACGAAGAGACCCTGCAGGCATTGATCGTGAGCGGGGCCGCCTTTATCGACTTCGCTATAAGGAAACCCCGAGGGCGCCCAAGTTTGATCTTGCATCAGATTCTGATGAAGTGCTTCTCAAGCATTTGGGGAATCCAAATATTTATTTCCGAGAGAATGCTCAGAGGCTTTTGATCGAGAGGCTTACTAATGCAAAAAGCCCGGGTATTAGACCTAAAATTGAAGCGATTGTACTCGATGATAAAGCCAATCATAAGGCACGCATGCACGCACTCTGGGTGCTTGTAAGCAGTGGCCCACTTCCCGAAGTATTTCATTTGCAGCTTCTTTCTAATGCGGATCCTCTTTTGCGTTCGTGGGGAATTCGCTCTGCAGGAAATACCCATCAGGTTAGTCAGGAAATTCGCACCAAGCTAAAAGGCATGGCAAACGATGCTTCAAAAGATGTGCTATTACAACTTGCGATTGCAGCTAAAAAAATCACCGCAATTGATGCGCCCAAAGTTTTATCTGATGTGCTTGCAAATGCTGATAAAGATATGGTAATCGCCTCCATCGTTTGGCAAAATCTTCAGCCATTGCTTGATACTGCCAATGTTGCAGAAACTTTTCTGAAGGCGGCAGAGGTCAACCCTAGTTCGCAGGCGGAAGCAGCACTTCTTGGGAAGTTTGCTGAAAGAATGCTTGCAGGTAAGGTGAATCCTGAAATCAACATTGCCCTTCTTTCCCTTTTGATAAAAGATGGTCATCAAGATTCTGCAAAGCAAGTGATCCTGATGTTATCTGGAAAGTTGCAATCAGGCGATCTTAAGGGCAAGGATCTTGAAACCTTGCGTTCTGGATTAACCCCTGTTCTTGCAAAAGCTTCTTCATGGATTGAAACGAAAATTCTTAAAGCTTCTTGGAATGATGCCGATGCGCTTGGTGAAATTACCAAAATGCTGGAAAATGCAAAAGCAGATGAGCCTTCTCGAATCATGGCTTTTGATGCCTTGGTTGCAATCAATCCTGCGAAGGCTTTGAGTACCGCAAAGGTTATCATCACCGACAAAAACACTTCTATTGGGTTAAGGGGAAACATGATTTCTGCATTGGGGAAGTTGCAAGACCCTGCAATTGCAGACATGGTAATTGCACTTTACCCTGCTCTTGATCCCAATGTTCAGCCCCGTGCAATTGAACTGCTTTCGCAGCGAAATACTTGGTCGAATAAACTTCTTGATGCGATGGCTGCCAAAAAAATCCCGACTACCGCAATGGGAACTAATCAGGCTCGAAAGATGATGGCAGACAAAGACCCTTTATTGAAAAAGAAAGTGCTCGCTGTTTGGGGTACTGTGCGCGAAGGCCGTGATCCTGCTCGCGACAGTATCCTTGCAAACATGCGGACCCATATTATTGCTAACCCGGGCGATCCCAAAGCGGGCAGACTTGTCTTCAATAAGGTTTGTGGCCAATGCCATAAAATGCATGGCGAAGGCCAAGAAGTGGGCCCCGATATCACTCTTAATGGTAGAGCTAATTTCGAACAGCTCCTTTCTAATGTCTTTGATCCTAGTCTAGTGATTGGTGCTGATTACCAAGCCACATCGGTAGTCACTACCAAGGGTCGGTTGCTTACGGGATTAATGGTGGAAGATAGCACCACTAAAATTTCTCTTAAGGTGCAGGGTGGTAAAGTAGAAGTTATCCCCCGTGCTGAAGTTGAAGAAGTTAGCCGTAGTAAGAACAGCCTCATGCCTGAAGGTTTAGAAAAGCAAATCAGCCCCAAAGAGATGGCTGATCTGTTCGGGTATCTTATTCTGGACAAGCCTCCGGAAGACCCGAAGGCTAAAAAGATCCCGGGTGCACCGTAATGTTAGTTTGATTTATTCTTATCTATTAAATAAGGAAACCTAGTTGTGCCATTGAAAATTTCCGCTTTTCCTAAATGTTATCTCGATACTATTGCAGGCACTCGTGAGATGACTGTTTTTCAATGGATAGAGATGGCGAAGAACCTCGATGCAGATGGTCTTGAGATGTACGATGGTTTTTTTACCAGTCTCGATAATGATTATATTGATAAGGTTGCCAACGCTATTCATGATGCTGGGTTTGCAATGCCGATGCTTTGTTGTTCGCCTGATTTTACTCACCCCGATGCCAATGTTCGTAAGCAGATGATTGATACGCATATTAAAAAGATTGAAGTGACCCGAAGGTTGGGCGGTAAGGGTGCGGTTTGCAGGGTTCTTAGTGGCCAGCGTTTCCCCGAGGTTTCGCGTGCGCAGGGGCTTGCTTGGGCTGCTGATTGTATTAAGGCTCTTCTTCCGGTAGCTCGTGAAAACGGCATCATTCTTGGTTTGGAAAATCATTACAAGGATGGTTTTTGGAAGTATCCCGAATTCGCTCAGAAAATGGATGTCTTCCTTGATCTTGTTAATTCCATCGAAGATAGAGAGAACTTCGGCGTGCAGTTTGATCCTTCCAACGCCATCGTTGCTGGGGATGATCCGGTTGAACTTTTACGCCATGTTGCTTCGCGTGTTGTCAGTATGCATGCATCCGATCGTTATCTTGAAGCTGGTGCCAACATCGATGAGCTTCGGCAATCTGATGGTACTCTCGGATACTCGGCGAAGTTAAAGCATGGCGTTACAGGTAAGGGCTTAAACGATTTTGATAGTATCTTCCGAATCCTTAAAGAAAACAACTATCAGGGATGGGTAAGTATTGAGGATGGTATGAACGGCATGGAAGAGATGGCGGAGTCGCTTGCTTTCCTTCGTATGATGAGTCAGAAGTATTTTTCTTAACAAGGTTTGATGATGAACAAAACTAGAGTCGCCCTAGTCGGGTGTGGCAAGGTTGGCGGGCTACATTGCAAAGCTGTTGCTCAGATTCCCGAGGCAGAATTTATTGCTGTTTGTGATGCTGATTCTTTGCGTGCATCTAAGTTTGCTGCGGAACATAAAGCTCAGGCTTTTACAACTATCGAAGAGATGATTCTCAAAGCCAAGCCTGATGTTTTACTGATTGCTACCCCCCACCCTTTGCATCGCCAACCAACTGTTGCTGCTTTAAATGCAGGCGTTCATGTACTTGTAGAAAAGCCCATGGCGGCATCCATTGAAGATTGTGATGCAATGATTGCTGCAGCAAAAAGCAGTGGCGCGACTTTGGGTGTGATCAGTCAGCGCAGGTTTTTTGAACCTGTGCTTCGCATGAAACATGCAATTGATGCGGGGAAGATTGGCAAACCTCTTCTTGGTTTCTTCCTGATGTATTCCTGGCGTAGTTTGGAATATTACAGCTCTGATCCATGGCGGGGCAAATGGAGTACCGAGGGTGGTGGCGTGCTTGTAAATCAATCGCCTCACCAACTTGATATCCTTCGCTGGCTCATGGGGCCTATCGCTGAAGTTCAGGGCTATTTTCAAAACCTCAATCATCCAGGCGTTGAAGTTGAAGATACCGCAGTGGCTTCACTCCGGTTTGTTAACGGTGGGTTGGGTAGTATTCTTGCTAGTGTTTCCCAGAAGCCTGGCATTCACACCAAGGTACATGTTCATGGTTCTAACGGTGCTTCTGTTGGAGTTGAAACCGATCGTGGTGCAACCTTTATTGCAGGCATGACTAGTATTCCTGAACCTCCTCTTAACGATATCTGGACTATTCCGGGTGAAGAAAAATTGCTCGAAGGGTTCCAGCAGGAAGATCGCAACGCATTCACCAAGATTGATGCAACGGTTCATTATCATGCCTTGCAAATAAGAGAATTCGTGCAGGCTATTCGAGAGCATAAACAACCCATGGTTTCTGCAGAAGATGGCAGAGCCACGGTTGAACTTTTCACCGCAATCTATCAATCTAGCAAAACAGGCAAGGCTATTAAGCTACCTCTTTAAGAAAGAAGTTTTATGAAAAAGATACTAATGTTAATTGTTTTATCATGGCTTGGCTTTTCTACAAATATTCAGGCGCAGAAGCCCAATGTGCTTTTCATCCTTTGCGATGATCTTCGCTGGGATAGCCTTGGTTGTACTGGGCACCCCCATATCAAGACCCCATCGATAGATAAGCTTGCAGCTAGCGGCGTGAATTTTAAAAATACCTTCTGCACGACTTCTCTTTGCTCTCCTAGCAGGGCTTCCATCCTTTCAGGTAAATATGCCCACGCTCATACGGTTGTAAATAACTTCACCGAATATCCTGAGAATCTTAAGAATTTTCCTGGTGTCCTTCACGACTCCGGATACCAGACTGCTTATTTCGGCAAATGGCACATGGGTGAAGAAAACGATAACCCACGGCCTGGCTTTGACACTTTCATTACTCACAAAGGCCAAGGGAAATACTTTGATACGGAATTTAATATCGCAGGTAATCGTAAGGTCGTGCCAGGCTATTACACTAATGTCGTTACTAACATGGCTTCTGAATGGATTGATAAAACAGACAAAAACAAACCTTGGCTTTGCATGATCGGGCACAAGGCGCCCCATAGCTTTTATTTTCCTGAACAGAAGTATGCGCATTCCTTTGATAAGGTGGAGGTGCCCTACCCTGATACTGCTTTCAAGCTTGCAGACAAACCTGAATGGATTAAGCAAAGGTTAAATACCTGGCATGGGATTTATGGCCCTTTGTTTGATTACCGTAAAAAATTCCCCGATTCCAGCCCTGAAGCGGTCAAGGATTTTGCAGCAATGATCCGCAGTTACTGGGGTACCATCCTTTCTGTTGATGACAGTGTGGGCTTGTTGGTCAAAGAACTTGAAAAAAGAGGAGAGCTTGATCGCACTATTATTGTTTTTATGGGTGATAATGGTTTACTAAATGGCGAACATGGCATGGTTGACAAGCGCACCATGCATGAACCTTCCATTCGCATTCCTTTGATTGTTCGCTACCCCAAACTTACTGATACGAAGGCCCCAAAGAAAATTGATAACTTGGTTCTTACTGTGGATATGGCTCCTAGTTTACTCGAGCTTTGTGACGCTCCAAAGTTAGAAAACATTCATGGCAAATCGTGGGTTAAGATGGTTCAGGGTGATGACCCCAATTGGCGGAAATCATTCCTTTACCATTACAACTACGAAAAACAATTTCCTTACACTCCCAATGTGCGTGGTGTGAGAACGGATGAGTGGAAGTTTATTCATTATCCTCATGGCGATGATAAACCTGATCGCCATCTTGCGGAGCTTTACAACATTAAGAATGATCCTGAAGAGCGTGTGAATCTAATTAAGGATGCAAAATACTCTGGAAAAATAACAGAGTTGAAGAGTGAGTTGGGCAAGTTGAAACTGGAACTGGGCCTTGAAAAAGATTCAATGCCCTTGGATCTGGGAATTGGAACTGCGTTACCTGATGCGAAAATTCGTTAACTTAAAAAATTGTGGTGGCTGAGGGCACCTTGGGTCTTACATTCACAAAGCTTCATAATGTTTATACAATGTATCTACAGGAGATTGATTATGAAGACCAGCGTAAAAAAATGGGGAAACAGCATGGCTGTTCGAATTCCCGCAATGGTTGCGAGAGACTTGCAGATTCATGATGGAGCTATCATGGAGATTTCGGTGGATGCAGGAAAGATCATTCTTAAGCCAGAGAAAAAAAGTCGAGGTGATCTTAATAAATTACTTTCCAAGGTGAATAGTTCTAATATCCACGGTGAAACTGATACTGGAAAATCCGTGGGCAGAGAATCTTCCCTATGACAAAATCTTATTGTCCGGAAAGGGGCGATGTTGTCTGGTTGGAATTTATGCCTCAATATGGGCATGAACAATCGGGTCGAAGGCCTGCGTTAACACTTTCTCCCGCCAGCTATAACCGTAAAGTGGGTTTGGCTATTTTCTGTCCGATTACCAACCAGGTAAAGGGCTATCCATTTGAAGTTTTAATTCCTAAAGGTTCAAAGGCTTCCGGGGCTATACTTTCAGATCAAGTCAAGAGTTTGGATTGGAAGGCAAGGAACGCTTCCAAGATATGCAGGATTTCTGGCGATGTTATTGAAGAAGTATTGGAAAAAATCGGTTTATTGCTGGGTGCTTAATTCGCTAATTTAAAGGATATACCATGAAAAAGATAAATCGAAGAAACATGATGCAAGCTGCTATAGCAGCAGGAACAACCACTGCAATTCTATCTCAAGCACAAGGCGCAGATAATAAACCCAAAGGCAATATCAGGCATAGTGCGTGTTCGTGGTGCTTTATGAGCAGTGGCGACAAATGGACCCTGGATGAATTATGTGTTAATGCTAAGGACGTTGGATGTACCTCCATAGAGTTGTTACGACCTGCGCAGTTTGCAACGGTGAAAAAGCATGGCTTGGAAATTGCAATTGCCTCTAACGGTGCACCCGGTGGTTTCAAAAAGGGTTTCAACAACCCTGCATATCGTGAAGAACTTTTAAAATACACCCGTGAAACCATCGATGCTTGTGCAGAATTCAAGGTTCCTACGGTGATTGGTTTTGTCGGTTTCAAATACACTAATGCAGATGATCCTAAGAGTGCGGTGATTTCTCTTGATGATGCGGAAAAAAATTGCATTGAAGGTTTGAAGCAAATTGCTGGTCATGCTGAGAAAAATGGTGTCACTGTTGCAGTTGAACATCTTAACACCAGGGATGGTTCTCACCCCATGAAGGGCCATCCGGGTTATCAGGGCGATGATCTCGATTGGCTTGCCAAGGTCGTGCGCAAAGTGGCGTCTCCCAATATTAAAATTCTTTTCGATATTTATCATGTGCAGATCATGCATGGCGATGTGATTCGTAGAATTGGCGAGTGCAAGGATATCATCGCTCACATTCATACTGCGGGAAATCCTGGGAGGAATGAACTCGATGCAAACCAAGAAATTCAGTATCAACCCATCATGAAGAAGTTGGTCGAAGTTGGTTATAAGGGCTTTGTTGGACATGAATTCATCCCGACCCGCAATGCTAAAGAAGGCCTTAAACAAGCGGTTGATGTTTGTGACGTGTAACGCTTTTATTTAAAGCATGTCAAATTGGGTAAACATTTCGTACGCCTAAATAGTTAAAATGGGCGGGATATTCCTATTAATCCAAGCAATTGGGTCATGAGGTTCATGCCGACTTATCCGTTTTAGTAATTTTTTCTCCTCATTTCGTTCGATAAGCATAGTAAGTGTGTAATTCATACCGGAAGTAAAATTCTGGGATAAAGTGAAAATAACTATGCGAATTAAAATGTTTAACCGAATAACTGCTCGAATATTATTAACTGGTGTTTCCCTTTTGGGCACAGTGTTAATGGCACAAGAAAGTTCCTATCAGAAAACAACTAAGCAGCTAGGGCTGGATGATTCTGGTAAGGGAGAGATTTTCTCAGGGCCCAAGGAAGCCAACACGAAGGCACCTACTGAATTTAAAAAGGTAGATATTCAGGAAGGTGATTTCCCGCTTCCCATCAACTTTGCATCTGCAATGCAACTTTCAGATGCAAGACCATTGATTATCGATGCTGCCAAGGCTGCTGAGATGGTTGCAGCAGCACAACTTCAAAGGGCCAATGTTTTATGGTTGCCTAACATTTATGCTGGTATCGATTACTTTCGCCATGATGGCCAGTACCCTTCCCCTGTTCCCCCAGGTCAGATATCAAACAGTAGGCAGGCATTCACCGCTGGCCCTGGTCTTTCAGCAATTTTTGCAACCACGGATGCCATTTATGAACCACTCTCTGCAAGGCAGATTTTGAAAGCTAGGCAGTATGAAATCCAAGCTGCAAAGAACGACGCCTTGATGGAAGTAGCGGTGGCTTATTTTAATGTACAGCAGTCGCGTGGAAGGTTGGCGGGTGCGATAGATACTGTGACCAAAGGAAAAGATCTGGTTAGAAAAACGGAAGTATTAAGTAAAGGTTTGGCTGCACCTGTAGAAATCGATCGTTCACGAACTTTGCTTGCAGAACTCGAAGAAAATGCAGTACAGGCACGTAATGAGTGGAAGGTTGCAAGTGCAGAACTTGCTAGGCTGCTTAGATTAAATCCGATGGCGCAAGTAGTTCCTGTTGAGCCTCCGCATTTGGCATTGATGCTAATATCACCAAGTCAGCCTGTGGATGGTTTGATTTCATTAGGTCTTACCAGCAGGCCTGAATTAAGTTCGAATCAAGCATTGGTACAAGCGACGATAGTTAAGTTGAAGCAGGAAAAGATGCGCCCTTTCATACCCAGCCTTTTATTGCAGGGTAATAGCGGAGCTAACGGTAACAGTGCCCCGCTTCTTGGGGGTGTAACATCTGCGGGTGTGAACGGCCAGTTCTCCGGTGGAAGCCGTTTTGATATGAATGCTGCAGTACTATGGGAGTTGAAAAACTTTGGGCTTGGTAACCGTGCTCTTATTAAAGACCGCGAAGGGCATAGACAACAAGCCTTGGTAGATTTGTTTATGATCCAAGATCGTGTTGCAGC
>DBCB01000090.1:0-13986 GCA_002303765.1 Planctomycetaceae bacterium UBA969 | reverse complement strand
GCAGATGCTGGCCTTAAAAATGCCCTTATCAGTTATGATGGGAATCTTAAGGGTATGAGCGAAACAACAAGGTTTGGCGATGTTCTTATGTTGGTTAACAGGCCACAGGAAGTTGTCGCAGCATTGCAACAGTTGGATAATGCCTATAGGAATTACTTTAAATCTGTTCAGGATTACAACAGGTCACAATTTAAATTATTCAGGTCAGTTGGTTTTCCCGCAGAAGTGCTGGCGATTCAGAAAACTGCAGGACAGCAAATTGATGTGGATACCAGCAGACCATTTGACCTGCCACCTGTAACTGGGATTCCTTATGCGAATATGAGTTACAACACATCAAGTGCGCCCTTGCCTCCCAAAAACTAGAAGGCAAGAAGTGTAAAGGTTACTTGGACTTAGAAGCCTCTTTACCAGAGGCTTTTTTGTTTTCTTCGGGTTTGGCAATCTCACTGATTTTTACAGCAATATTGTTGTCGAGTTCATCGAGGTCCCCTTTCAGGAAAACCTCATCACCTTTTAGTTTTTCCCAAGTATCCCCATTTTTTACGCTGAGGAGTTCATGCCAAATACCATCGCTTGCGCCCAGTTTTAAACCGAGTTGAACGCACTTGCCATCTTTTAGGATGTAGGCAACAGGAAGGTCGCCTNNTTCTTTTAGGACGAAGGCAACGGGAAGGTCACCCCGCTTGGTGATACAAACAGTGGGAATAGCTTGCACATTGTTGCGCTCAATTTTCACATAGCCATAGGCGTACATACCGGGGAGCAATTTAGCATCCGGGTTGATTAAATCTATTTCAGCACGAAGAGTACGGCTTCGAACATTGAGAGCCCAAGAGGTGCGGGTGACCTTGGCATCGATTCGCATATCGTTAAATGCCTGAACCCGAACTTCGGCATTGGTTCCAATGTTAACAAAATTGGCATCCCCTTCCGGAACATCAACAAAAATGCGAACGATATCGGTTCGGGCAATTGCAAAAATAGGAGATCCTCGGGAGGCGGATTGATCAGGACTCATAATTCTTGCAGTTTGATCGCCTGTTGCTGCTGTAACAAAATCGCCTGTGTTGGCGTTTCGAAGAACCACAATACCATCGTAGGGTGATGGTAGCGTGATATACCCAACAAGTGCTGCAAGCCTTTTTTCATCTGCTTCCGCAACTTTGACAGTAGCTTTTGCTGCAAATACATCAACTTTAGCCTTGGCGAGGTTTGCGTCACATGCAACCCGTTCGGCATCTGCAACCATTACCTGAGCAAGTGATGCATCGCGTGCAGATTCATAAGAACGAAGCTGTTTTGTGGATTCATCTAAAATTTGTTGATCGACCACCCGCTGTGCTACTAGGGCGGTAAGGCGTTTTACTTCAGATTGCCAGCGCACAACATCTGCATCGAATTTTCCAACATCGGCTTTGGCTTTGGCAACCTTGGCGATAGCGGCTTTAAGAGTACCATCTGCAGAATCGACAAGCCTTTCGGCTTGCTCCACTAGAACTTTATCCAAAATAACCGTGGCTTGTTTGAAGCCATACTCTTCGACTAATTCAGGGACAAACAGGGTAGCAAGAACCTGATCTTTTTTAACTTTGTCGCCAATATCGACATTCCATTTTGCGATAAAGCCTGGGATCTTGGAAAAGATCGAGGTTTGTTCATAAGCTTCGACAAAGCCTGGCTGGCCTACGGTTCTTAAAATGTTGCGAGTCTCTGCCTTGACCAAAGTGACTTCGGGCATGGTGGGGCTGGGTTTGGCATGTTCGGTGTTTTTGCTACAACCAGCGAGAGAAAGAGTACTCAAACCTAGAATAGTTAACGTCAGGGTCTTCGATGTAAATATAGAGGTCATGCTAACTCCGTGCCAGTAGGTGCTTTATCGGTAGGTTTATTTTCAGGATGTAAATGTTCGTGTTTATCGCCACCATCGAACTTGGTGCCTTCGGGATCATCAGGATCAATGGAAACCGAGATAGGCTTTCTGTTGCCTAGCAATATAGAAAAGACTGCTGGTAAAACTAAAAGAGTACAAGCGGTAGAGGCGAGTAGCCCGCCGATAACCGCACGACCTAAGGGGGCTTGCATTTGCGAGCCTTCTTCCAATGCCAACGCCATTGGAAGCATGCCTGTGGTCATTGCACAGGCGGTCATGATGATTGGCCTAAGCCTACCAGCAGCCCCTTGTACTGCAGCTTCCGTAACGGTTAAACCATCTTTCCAGCGGTCATTCATGAAGGTGATCATCATCACCGAGTTAGAAACTGAAACCCCGATGCACATGATCGAACCCATGAAAGATTCAATGTTAAGAGTTGTCTTGGTAAGCACTAATGCGGTGACTACACCGGTGATAACGCCGGGCACTGCACCAATGGAAGTTAATGCCAACCTCGGAGATTGGAAGTAAGCGGTGAGCATGACTAGGATCACGCAAACAGCGATAGAAAGACCTATGCCTAGGGAAGTGAACATTTGGTTCATGGTGCCAGTCTGGCCTCGGGTATCGATCAGAACGCCTGGGGGTGGATCTCCTGCATCCTTCACTGCTTGTTGCACTAATCTTGAAGCGGTACCTAGATCTACATCTTCAACATTTGCAGAGATGCTAATATATCGTTGGGATGAAATACGATCGATCTGGCCAGGAGTGTTTCCTGTTTTAACATTTGCAACATCACGAACCATGAGTGTGACATCGTTAGTAACTTGAGAGAGTGGCAGAGTTTCTACATCAAGTGGAGAAACCATGCGTTGGGTGGGAACTAAAACTTCGACTTGGTAATCGAAGCCTGTTTTCGGGTTTTGCCAATAGTTAAGGGCAATGTATCTACTGGAGTTGGTACCAACGAGAACGGAGTTACCAACCTGCTGGACATTGACGCCACTAAGGCCCGCTTTTTCGCGATCGATGTTTACATCAACAGTAGGGTAATCGAGAGATTGTTGGAATTGGACATCGCGAAGGCATGGTATCGCCTTCATTTTTTCACGAACTTTCATTGCATGGGCCCGCACATTAGGCAGGCTGTTTCCATAGACAACAATTTCGAGAGGGGTGGGGGAACCAAAGCTCATCACATTGGAAACCATGTCACCTGGTTCGAAACCGAAGGTAAGGTTGGTACAGTTTATCTTGGCCTCATCGGGTGGAACCCCTTTGGATTCCATGACTTTAGCCATCCAAGCCGAAATTTCGATGGGAAGCATCTTGCGCATTTTCTCGCGGAAAGCAGCTAATTCTATGCCACTGCCTTCTTTGAAAGCCATGCGTAAAATGCCATCGTCTGGCCCGCGCATCATGGTGATCATCAGGTTCAAGCCATAGACAGGTGCGATTTGGCCCGCATATCCAATGCTGATATCGATTTTATCCTGCCCCACTTCGCGCTCGATGATTTCCAGTATTTTCTGGCCCATCATGCGTGTGATTTCAAAGTTGGTTCCTGGCGGAGGCCTGAAGCGCAATACAAACTGTCCGGAATCAATCTTCGGGAATAACTCCTGCCCCAGTATCGAGCCAAAAAATGTCAGGCAGACCCCCGCAAGACCTATGTAACATGGTACTACTATCCACTTTAATTTTACTATGTAGTGTACCAACCCTTCGTATGCTTTTTCCACTCGTTCAAACAAACTGAGTTTATCGCTTTTGTGTTCGTGGTGGTTTTCCTTCAATAACCAAACTGCCATTACCGGAACAAAGGTACTTGAAAGAAGGTAGGATGAAATCATTGCAAAACCAACTGCGAGGGCCAGAGGCATAAACAAGGCCTTCAATGGATCATCCATGATGAAAGCTGGAATGAAAACCGAAAGAATACAAAAGAGAGCAAGTAAACGGGCAACCGCAGTGATATCATTACCTCGCCTGACCGCCCGGGCCAGCGATATCTTGCCACGCATTTGAGCATGAATGTTTTCAATTTCTACTGTTGCTTCATCAACAAGAATACCGATTGCAAGTGCCAATCCACCCAGCGACATAATGTTAATGCTGTTGCCTGTAATGTATAATCCAAATAGCGAACCCATGAGAGCGAGGGGAATATTGCATACCACCACGATCACGCTGCGAATGTCTCCAAGAAACAGCAGGATCATTAATCCGGTTAGGCCCGCACCAATCAAACCTTCTGTTCCAACGCTTTTTATGGCAGTCACCACCGTTGGCGATTCATCAAACTCAAAACTGATTTTTACATCCTCAGGCAGTACGGACCTGAAGAATGGCATCGCATCAGCAATATTCTTTACCACGGTAAGGGTCGAAGCAGTGTCCTTCTTGATGATTGGCAGATAGACCGATTTCTTCCCATCTACAAGCGCATAACCATAATTTACATCGGTGGCATCTGTAATGGTTGCAACATCTCTGATGTAAACATTCATCCCCATTCTAAGAGGGATATCACCTAAATCTTGGATATCGGACACCAAGGCGTTGGTAGGCACCAAAGGCATTTGATCGCGGATATAAATATTGCCAGCCGGAATTACCACATTCCCGCTCATGATTGCTTTCACCACATCTTGTGGCGAGAGATTGTAAGTTCTTAGTTTATCTGGATTGGCATTCACGAGAATGGATCGGGCATTTGGGCCGAATGGTGGTGTACCGATTGTTCCTGGTACATTCTTCTGTACAAGGGGCCGGATGAAGTTCTGTGCCAAGTCACCCACCATGCCAAGAGGCGTCTTCTCGCTTTTTAGTACGAGATATCCAACCGGCACGCTACCCGCATCCATACGCATGATCAAGGGGGGGAGGGTTCCAATGGGCATGACCGACATTGCACGAAACGACATCGCCGAAACTTGGGCCATTGCAAGGCCCATATCGGTTCCTGGAAAAAACGAAAGCTTCACCATCGCGCACTGCTGGATCGAATGGGATTCAATCGCAGAAACACCATCTACATATTGAAAGTAGAGTTCAAACTGATTGACAATCAACCCTTCCATTTGGTAGGGGCTCATACCGCCATATTGCAAGTAGACATAAATTCTGGGGAGATTAAGAGGCGGGAAGATATCTACTCGCATTTTAGTGAGGGCTAGTGAGCCTCCACCGATGAGCGCCACGACGATCATCATCATCGTTATTGGATGACGCAAAGCAAATACAATAGGATTCATCTGGCATACTCTAAAAGTTTTATAGAATTTAATGAAAGAATATTAAGATTAGTATAACGAGTAATGGGCTGAATTGTACTTGTTAATTTAATAATTTTAATGATGCTCGCGTTTAACAATTCTACTTTTATAATGATTGGAACGAATATAGCGATTATGCAGTAAAAGGTTTTTCCTTGTCCTTAGTATGGGGTTTAGTTATCGCTACGGGGGCCTTCGCAACTTCTTTTCATAAAAAAGTTCGATTTATTAATGAGTATTAGCCAGCCAACGAAAAAATGGAGCAAGAAGGATATTGATAAGATGCTTGCTTTGCTGCCAATCATTGAGGCTGAAGGTTTCCAGGCAGCGAGCTGGCCTAAGAGGGAACCGGTTGAAGTGAAGGGGGAACTCATTCAACATGTACCCTACCCCGAGTATCATTCGGTGATCGATCAATTCTGGGAATTTTGTTATGAGACAAGCTGCTTTATCGAGCCCTATGCAGTGTTGCCTGAAGATCCTGCGGGAACCGAACCAGATACAAGCATCTTTAATGTGTTGCAAAATGCGAGCGATATGTCCCATGCAACTGTGGACCAGATCAGGCGCTATTTTATTCTTTGCACCCGTGCCGAGCGATTTTGTGATGGGGCCATTGAAGGACACATTGAAAACGGACTTATACCTGCTGCATTACGCCAATTGCGCCGACTTCGGGAATCCATGTAATCCAATTCCTTTCTAAAGCCCTAGACAAATAAAACAATAAAGATATTATTAATATAGTAATTAGGCATGGTTTTGTTAGGCTGGTAATGTGAATCTGTCTTCGCTCCAATGGGGCGGGATGAGATAGCCCAGGGCAACGCCCTGGGAATGGGGACCCAAAATTATTATAAGCCCTGAAAGGGCGGAATCCTATGCCCCAATCTCTTGCCCAAATCCTTGTTCATCTGGTCTTCTCCACGAAAAATCGTGGGCCTTTGCTAACAGAAGATATCCGGGATGAACTACACGCATATATCGGTGGTATCGTCGAAAATAAAAAAGGAACCTTGCTTAAGGCCGGCTCTGTTGCCGATCACATCCACATGCTAATTGCTCATCCGCGGACCTGTGGCCCATCAGAGTTGGTTCAAGAAATCAAGATGGGCTCATCGAAATGGCTGAAGGTTAAATCGGTGAGCCTTGCGGATTTCCATTGGCAAAGTGGTTATGGGATTTTTTCCATTAGTCCGACCCACCGTGCTTCATTGGAGCAATATATTGGTAATCAGGAAGAGCATCATCGTAAGGTTACTTTTCAGGATGAGTACCGGCGCCTATTAAACAAATATGGCATCCATTTTGATGAACGCTATGTTTGAGATTGAAAGTCATTTCGCCCTTTCAGGGCTTGGTATTATATGGTGCTATTTACCCAGGGCAACGCCCTGGGAATGGGGACCCAAAATTATTATAAGCCCTGAAAGGGCGGAATCCCCTCGCCCATCCATGGCCAGAGCATTTGGTGAAGTCGAATACCCATGTGAAAATCCATTAACCCGATACGCCTGCGTCGAAACACTTAGGCCGTGACCTTGGGCGAAACACGCTTTCCTTTTCTTGTTGTGAATAAAATCAACTTTGCTAGTATGGCAAAAGTAAACCGCTCGACTGATCTTTCCCGCCCTGCTGTTACAAGGATCAAACCGTCATGGCAATTCATCCCCGGCGAACTTTTCTGAAAAAAAATCTTGCATTGGGAACGGGAGCCCTGCTTGCAGTAAATGCCAAAGCCGCTGAAACGACCCTCAAAGTTGGTTTTATCGGGCCTGGAGGCATGGGAACCAATCATCTTAAATTGCTGGTGCAGCGCAAGGATGTAAGTATTGATTATATTTGTGAGCCTGATGCTGCACGGCTGGCTAATGCAATCAAACTTGTCCAAGATGCAAAAGGGAATCAGCCCAAGGGTGTCAAGGATATGCGTCAGGTTTTGGATGATAAAACCATTGATGCAGTTTGGATTGCAACCCCCGATCATTGGCATGGCCCCGCAACAATTCTTGCGTGTGATGCGGGCAAGCATGTGTATGTCGAAAAACCCTGTAGCCATAATATCCGTGAAGGCAAGTTGATGATTGAGGCTGCCCGAAGGAATAAAAAAATCGTGCAGGTAGGGACCCAGTCGCGCAGTACCGCCCATGTTCAGGAAGCAATGAAGAAAATCAAGGAAGGTGCGATAGGCGAAGTTTTGGTCTCAAAAGCCTGGAACAGCCAACTGCGTAGAGATACCGGTAAACAAAAAGCATCCAACCCTCCTGATAATCTCGATTATGATCTTTGGATCGGGCCTGCTCCACTGCGACCCTTTCAATCCAACCTGTTGCCAGGCATCTGGCGCTGGTGGTTTGATTTCGGCACAGGAGATGCAGGCAACGATGGGGTTCATGAAATCGATATCGCCCGCTGGGGCCTTGGTGTTAACACCCATCCTTCTACCATTGCTGCATTAGGGGGCAAAAGTTTTTTCAATGATGATCAGCAATTCCCCGACACTATGTACTGTGCGTTTGAATATCCGGGTGCCTCCAAGGAAGGCAAGGCTAAGCAGTTGATTTATGAGCATCGGATTTGGTCGCCTTACATTCAGGAAGGTTTTGAAAACGGGAATGCCTACTATGGCACCAAGGGAATGATCATCCTTGGGAAGAGTGCAGGCTGGCAACTCTTTGGCCCGAGAAACAAGCTTATCGAATCGGGTAAGGGTTCTCCCGATGTTGCTGCACACCACCAAAACTTCATTGATTGCATTCACTCGGGCAAACTACCCAATGGCGACATAGCAGAGGGGCACCTCAGTGCCTCGCTTGCCCACCTTGCAAATATCGCCTGCAGATTAAACAAAAGTTTTTCGTTCGATCCTGTGATGGAAAAAGTCACGGATCTGCCTCAAGCAGATAAATTGGTTCGTAGAACTTATCGTGAAGGCGGCCATTGGGCGATTCCCAAGGGCGTTTGATTCTTAAACAAGGAATAACGTGAAACATTATCTTCTTACTTTTGTAGTTGCTCTTTTAGCTGCTTCATTTTCACCCGCAGAAGAACCAATCAAACTTCCTGCAAAGGAAAAGTTTCATTTGTTTTTATTGGTCGGCCAATCGAACATGGCAGGCAGGGGAGTGGTGGATGCACAAGATAAAACACCCGATCCCAGAGTTTTGATGCTGAATAAAGCAGGAGAATGGGCAAGTGCCGTTGACCCATTGCACTTTGATAAACCTGCTGCTGGAACTGGCCTAGGAAAAACATTTGCACTACGAATTGCAGATGCAAACCCCGGCATCACCATTGGATTGATTCCATGTGCCGTGGGTGGTTCGCCTATTGATAGCTGGAAACCGGGCGAGTTTTATGCGCCAACAAAAAGCCATCCATGGGATGATACAAGTAAACGATCTAAGATTGCATTGAAATCAGGAGTGTTGAAAGGCATCCTTTGGCACCAAGGGGAATCCGATTCCAAGGAACCTCTTGCAAGTGCCTATGAAGAAAAGTTGGACAACTTGGTCAAAAGATTCCGTAAAGAATTAGAAGCACCCGAGGTTCCGTTTATTGTTGGCCAGATGGGGCAGTTTGCTGAAGTGCCTTGGGATGCTGCGCATAAAAAGGTGGATCAAGCCCACCAAGATATTGTTAAAAAAATGCCCTTCACGGCTTATGTGAGTGCTGATGGCCTTAAGCACAAGGGCGATAAGGTTCATTTTGATGCAGCCTCTTATCGTGAATTAGGCAAGCGCTATGCAACAGCTTATTTAAAACTAATGGAAACCAAAAAACCCTAAACCCAGAGTTAAGCAGGAGCTTGATTGTTATGAAAAAGAAATTGTTTTCGTTGATGGTATTGATGCTTTTGCCCATGGGAATACTGTTGGCTGCAGACCCGGTACCACCAAAAGGTTTTCGTTCCATTTTCAATGGCAAGGACCTTGCTGGCTGGTATGGCTGGAACCCACATTCCTCGATCAAACTTAAAGATGAAAAGCTGGAAGCCAACCTTAAGAAACAGAAGGAAGAGTTTTCTAAGACTTGGAAAGTAGAGGATGGCGAATTGGTGAACGGGGGCGACGGGCCTTACGCCACTTCCGCAGAGGAATTTGGTGACATCGAATTGCTGATTGAATATAAGACTGTTGCTAAAGCGGATAGTGGGATCTATCTGCGTGGAACTCCTCAAGTACAGATTTGGGATATCAATCAGCCTAGCTTGGAAAAAGCTCCGGATCGTAATCCTAACAGGGGCTCTGGAGGGCTTTTTAATAATACCCCAAAATCCAAAGGTCGTGATCCCCTTGTAGTTGCTGATAAGCCTTTTGGTGAATGGAATTCCTTCCGCATCAAGCAGGTCGGGGCTCAAACATGGGTTTGGCTCAATGAAAAATTAGTGGTGGATAATGCGGTCATGGAAAATTTCTGGGATCGTAAGATGCCCTTGCCCGCAAAGGGCCCGATCATGTTGCAGACGCATGGAGGAGAGATTCGCTGGCGCAATATTTTTGTGCGCGATATCAATGCAGAAGAAGCCAAAAAGCTTTTGGGGAAGTAGGCTGTACTTATCGTTATTACAAATGTTAGCAATATAAATGCGTGGAAGAATTGGTTATTTGATGAAAGAAGCTCTTTCGATTTTTGAATCTGTTTTGTTTGGGGTATTCTCTTGTTTTTGGGAATAAGCAGCTTTAGTGATTTCATTTTCTCTTTTGGAAATTTCCCACTCTGCAATGGTATAACCAACTAGGACTCCGCCAACGCTGATTGCAGGTCTTAGATAAAAAGGGCCAAAAAAAAGCCCAGCAACACGCCCGATATCTTTTGATGATCCATTAAGCATACCGGGATACATTTTTCGAATAGTAGCCTTTTCCAACTCCCAGTCTTGTTTTGATTTTGCGTAAGCAATCATCTCATTGGTTTTTTGCTTCTGTGCCCAAAAAGATATGAACGGGAGTTTTGAACCTAATGCGTATAAGCCTGGGTAATTTTGTCTTTGTATTATTTTTGCGTAGGACATTTCTGCGATTATTTCGATGGGGTTATTTGAATTAATATGCATCGTATTGGTGTAAGGGTCGTAATAATTCCTTCCCCAAACGCTGGGTTTCGTAATGGCATTACTAAGCCAATCTAAGGAACCCAAAGAATATTTAAGCAAAGGATTAATGGATGAATTTGCTTCTAATCTGTCCCAATCATTTTTTGGGTTTTCTGTTTGAAACTCGATATTTAGAGCTTCAAGTTCATTATCCTCAAGATAATCGTTCATGATCCTGATAGTTGTTGGAGATAAGGGTTCTGTCGCTTTGTTCCAAGGGAAAGAACCCCTGATGCGTTGAACCATAGTTTTTTTTACCGGAATTTCTTCCGCATTTAAAATATCTGAACTTAACAACCTGGGAGGTGAGGTTTTTGCCTCAGTGCGCGCGTTATCCTTGGTCCTCATCGAAGAGCAACCAGCTAAAGCCATCATTATTAATACCAAAATCAAGCGCATTTCATCAACCTTAAGTAAGGTCTGATGCATAATCTTTATCCTTTAAAAAGCAAGTGCTTTAATGGCGAGAAGTTGGGTTGACTAGAAAAGGCAGGAGGGGGCATTTCAAATTGGGTAACTGTTTATCCTTGGAATTAATTCCGTAAATAAGTTGTATTCATCTAATTTATAAGTACCTGAATACTGACATAATTTTAAACCTATTTGACATATTGCTATTTTTATAAGACACTTTAGTAATTCTTTATATCAGTGATTCTTTAAAAGAGTTTCGCAATGAAAACACATCCCAAACATAAAGCGTTTACCCTGATAGAGCTTTTGGTTGTTATTGCAATCATTGCGATTCTTATAGGATTGCTGTTGCCTGCGGTGCAAAAAGTTCGGGAATCTGCAGCGCGGATGAGTTGTACCAACAAGCAAAAACAAATAGCCTTGGCACTTCATAACTATCATGGAACCTATGGCATGTTTCCCATGGGCCAGCCTGAAGGTTATGCTACCAGTGGTATGGGAGTGAGTAGTTCCAATCGTTCGAATTGGGCTGCGACAATTTTACCTAACCTTGAGCAGTCTGCGATTGGATCGCAGCTTGATGCATTGTTGGCTGCGGGTGGTCAGACTTTCACCTCGTCATTTTCAACCAATGTGCTTTCCATTTTTCTTTGCCCTTCTGATCCTGCAAGTCCAAAGATTGCAGCTACAGTAGGTAATGCCCAAGGCTTTCATATTAACTTTATTACATGCCATGGCAGCGGTTATGCCACCCCAACAGCAGATCCTACAGGGCTTAATTTGAATGGGATATTTTACGGAAAATCAAAAGTCCGCCTAACTGACATTACAGATGGTACTTCCAACACTGTAATGGTGAGTGAACTTATCCAAGGCAGTGATTCAGTTGCGGGTGGGCATGATGTGCGAGGCCGTATGTGGAATACTGTTCATGCTGGAACAACATTTTCCACGATCTTTCCACCAAACTCGACGGTGGGAGATAATACGCAAGGTTATTGTGGTGCAGTTCCACGCGCGCCCTGTGGTGCTCAAAGTGCGATTAATGCTTTTACTCTTGCTCGCAGTTATCATACAGGCGGTGTGAACATGGCACGGGCGGATGCCAGCGTTCGATTTATTACGAACTCCATAAGCCCTGCAATTTGGCTGGCAATGGGCTCGCGCAATGGCGGCGAAGTTATCAACGAACCATAATTTAGGACTTTATTAATGAAACTCTTAGGCGTTGGTTTTTCTTTGTTGTTATTGATTTCTCTAGGGTGCAATAGTGTAGAAACCTCAGCGGAAGTTTCCGGTACCGTATTATTGGGATCCGAGCCCCTTGCAGAGGGTGAAATCATTTTTGAAGCTGTGGATAATAGCAAGGCCCCCGGTGCGGGGATGATAAAAGATGGTAGATACACCATTCAAGTTCTACCCGGGTCTAAAAAAGTTAAAATTCAAGCATCTAGATCCGCAGCCAAAATTGATCCTGTTATGAAAATTGCAATGAAAGAAAGTATCTTGGGACCCGAGTTTAATGAAAGAACAACGCTTAAAGCTGAAATCAAACCCGGTAGAAATGATAAGGTCGATTTTCAAGTAAAGCAAATGGGTGAGAAGTAAGCCCCTCATCAAATCATGGCTTTTTTGCTGGACTTCCCCATTCATACCTATTACAAACAAAGGGTAAATATCACTTTTACCTTTTCGGAGATTCCCATGAATTCCTTCCTGATGAAAACCGTTGCACTCGGATTATTCCTGATTGCCTGTACCTTTTCCAATGCTGCTAGCTTTGAACAAGGCAAACCAAAGATTCAATCCATCGATGTGATTTCTTTCCAGCCTGAAGGCATTTTGCTGATAGGTGATGGCAAAGCTGGTCAGGTTGTATTGATAGATACCAAGGATCGTGAGCCACAAAAATGGACCGCTTCGGTAGATGATCTCAAGGGTAAGATTGCAGAACGCCTGGGCGTTGCAGCTAAAGAAATTGAACTTATTCACTTTGCGGTAAACCCCGTTTCAGGGAAAGCTTATCTTGCAATCCGCAAGCAAGACACCAAGAGTCAGCACTTGATCACCGTGGATGGTCAGGGGAAGATTTCTGAATTCTCGCTCGATAATGTTGCTTTCAAAAGTGTTGCATTGCCCAAGGGTACTGGTGGTGCCATTTCTAAAATCACCGACTTAGCTTGGATGAGCGATCGCCTTCTCGTGAGTGGTGTTGCAGCAGATGAATTTGCCTGCAAGCTTTATAGTGTTCAGCAACCTCTCGAAAAACAATCCGAAGTGATCCTTACCAGCGCTGAAACTTTTCATGTGGCGCATGGCAAATGGGAAACAAAAGCCCCTATGACCGTTCTCATGCCCTTTGAAGAAAATGGTAAGAAGTTTCTTGTTGGAGCTTTCTCTTGTACCCCGCTTGTGAAATACCCACTCGAAGCATTCACCGAAAATGCCAAGGTCAAAGGCCAGAGTATTTTAGAACTCGGATCGGGGAACAAACCCATCCATATGTTCACTTATCAAAAAGATGGTAAAAGCTATGTGCTTATCAATACCTTCCGATTTCATCATAAGAATAAACCTTTTGGCCCAAGCCCTTACTGGACTGCAAGGATTGAAACGGGTGTGATCAGTGAAAATAAAAACATCAATGAAAAAGCACTTAAAAGACTAGACAGCAAAGGCGAAGCAGGTAGCGAAAAAGTTAAGATGATCCCTGAATTTCATGGCGTATCGCACATGGATAAGCTTGATGCTGCCCATGCTCTTGTAATTTCCGAAGATGATAAAGGTGCCCTTACCCTCAAGGCCTTAACCCTTCCCTAGGATTGATTTTTGAACATGATGATCACCATGATGGCGGCATTGCTAATAGCGGTGCCGCCTCTTTTTCAACCACTGGATAATTCCCCGGGTGTCGAAGTTCGATTGCCTTTGGATGCATCATCGCCTTTGAAGAAAAAAGTAGGCCCTGTTTCTAATGAGGATGGAGAGGGTGTTTTTATTGTTGGGTTGTTCAATGATGAAACGGGGAAAATCGGCGCGCCTTTGTTTGGCAAGTACTTAGTTCGGGAAGGAGAGTTGGTGTTCATACCCAGTCAATCTTTTTCTCTGGGGAAGACTTACAAAGCTGTTCGCACTAATACCAAGGATAAAGAGGTTTCACAATTTAAGGTGCCAGCTTTAAAGGCTCAGGATGTGGTAAGAGTGGTGAAGGTTTACCCTACCACGGATCGGGTGCCTGCAAATCTGTTGAAATTCACGATAGTTTTTTCTGGGCCGATGAGGCAGAGCAAAACGATTTTTGATGCTATTGAGTTGGTTGG
>DBCB01000150.1:15478-18662 GCA_002303765.1 Planctomycetaceae bacterium UBA969 | reverse complement strand
GGTAGTGGTGGAGGTTAGAACCCGGGCTAGCGAAGCGAAGGGCCCTTTTCCCGGAGGGAAGAGGGTTGGGAGTTGGGAGTTGGGGGAAAAAGAGGAAGTAAAAAAGAAAGCAAAAGAAAAAAGAAAGACACCCACCCAGCGCAGTTTAGGGCTTGAGGGCATTGATAAGAGGGTTGGGAGTTCGAAGAAAAAACAGCAAAAGAGAAAGTAATAGAAAAGAAAAAAGCCCGTCCAGCGATGTGTGGATGGGCTTGAAGGCATTTAATAAAAGTGGTGGCGGATATTCAAAGCAACTGCTTAATGGTTGCCATGCTTCGCATCCATTTGAAATAACGAGTGCTTGGCATCGCCCTTGGCGAGAATGTATGCCAGCAAATCGATGATCTCATCACGAGTCATTTTATCCAGCATCCCCTTGGGCATCAGGGAGACAGGCGACTTGGTTTTAGATTCGATATCCGCCTTCTTAATTTCCTTGGGTGGCGTTTTCGCAAGCGGGTTTTCAATAATGGTAATCGCCTGCGGTGCATCCGCAACGATCATGCCAGTAAGGGTCTTGCCTGCTTTGGTTTCAAAAATGTAGGTCTGATACTTTTCATCAATCTTAAGAGAGGGCTCAAGAATATGACGTAGAAGATCTAACTTGGTGTACTTGGGATCTAACTTAGTTAGGTCTGGGCCGAATTCCTGACCTAGCCCTTCCATCTTATGACACGAGATGCACGCAGAAACCGTAAACATTTGTTTGCCCGCAGCAAACGAACGACCATGTTTCATTTCTTCGATCGAAGAAGAAAGATCTGCAAACTTCCACTCGGTGCGGGGTCTACGATCTTTCAAAACTTCATCTTCAACCTTAAGAGGGTTGGAAGCGAGGTAGGCATCGGGGTTCGCCTGATACGCATCAAGATCTGCAACGACATAAAGAGCGCCATACATTCTGCGCCAATGACCAGGATAGGTGCAAACATAAGGATAAACCCCTGGCTTAGTAGGGGCAACAAAGCTGATGCGCTGGGTTTCGCGAGGTTGCAGCAAACCACTCTTCGCAAGCACTTTGTTGGAGTTAGGAACAAACTGCCTAGCTTGGAATTCAGGCTTGTTGGCATCATTCTCGGATTGCATACCGATTTCCGACAAGCTGCCCGGAGTAAGAATCACAAAGTTATGAGGCATGAGATCCGAGTTTTCAAGAATGATCTCAACAGGCTTGCCTGCCTTGACCACTAAAGTTTCTTTATCGTAAGCCATGCGTTCTAAAAGTGTACCCAAGCGAATAACACGCACGCCCAACTCGCCTAGCTCTGCTCTAACTTTGCGTGCTTGATCATCGGGCAGCAACGATGCGAGCGATTCGGTGAACTCGATGGAATCGAGAACGGATTGCTGGGATCGTTCGGTGGCGGGCACCTTGCGAATACTTTCCAAAAGCGCATTGACCAAGGGCGCAGCTTCTTCCTTCACCCAAGCATTACGGGGAATGCGCTGCATTGCATTGATCGCAGAGTTGCGATCAGCTCCCTCTTTGACATATTTTGAAAGCGTGTTGAAGGTTTTGGTTTCTTCACCACGAATTGAAACCAACGCAAGCATCGCAGATTTGCGCACCAGCGATGCAGGATCAACTCCCGCCATTTCGAATGCAACCTTGACTGCAGGAGTAGGATTGTTGACCTTGCTTAAGACTTCTTTTTTATCCTTATCAAGCACCTTAACGGTAAAGTTATTCAATCTGGATCCGAGGGCGCCATCAGCACGATTATAAATGATGATGGATTCAATCACTGCTTCCGAGCCGAGATCAAGTTCCCACCAAGGGTTATCTGTACCCTCTGCAGAATGAGTTTGGCCCCCATCGGCAAAAGTAGGGCTTTTATTACCATCGATGGCTTTGGAAGCATCGCCTCCGTTAGAAGTGGATGACTGCGTAGCTTTGCCTTTTCTTGCAAGGTTGATGCCATCGCTAATGACTTCAACTTCTGCAAGGGTGAGGGTGCGCTGTTTGCCTGGAAGTTCAATGCGAACAAAACGGCCCATGCCGCCCTTACCAGCGTTGGTAGCAAGGTTGGCGGGTAGAGATGTCAAAAGGGGTTCAACCTTGGAATAAAATAGCGCACGCAGATTAGGATCAGGCATAAGAGGAATTGCTGCAAGAAGATCTCTTAAAGAAGCGATCGACTTCGAAGCAAGGCCCCAAGTGTTTTCAATAGATTGATCAATGTTAACTAGTGCAACAAAACCTACCTGACGAAGCAGCGGGGTTTTGGCAGCGGTGGCAAGTTTTTCGAGATCAGCCCGAACCGAACCCAACTCGCTTGCACTTCTTCCGCCTAAAAGCCTGACCATATCAAACAATACGGAAGAATCGGTTTGATCAGCTTTTGCATCGACAGCCACAAAAGCATTGAGAAGAATTCGAACCTCAGTCTTGGCTTCAAGCGAAGCAAGGGTGCGCAAAGCTTCGCGCCTGACTTCATCGCGAACATTGGGCCTCGATATCAATTCCATGCAAACGGGCTTCGTCTTTTCCATGGTAATGAGTTTTTCGACAGGAAGACTACGAAGCAAAAAGCGTGCGCCTGCTTCACTCTTGATTTTCACATCCTTACCCTTTGCAATGGCATCCTTCCAAATAGGATCAAGCATCTTGAGGGTTTCAGTTCTGACATAATCAATGTAAATATCACTGGGTTTATCCATTGCGATGAAAACAACTTCCATTGCTTCGGGAACATCAAAATAACTTGCAGCACGAATAGCTTCCATGCGAACCCGCCCATGCTCATCGCCTGCCATCATCTTAAATTTTTCCAGCGGGTCGGAGATGCGATCGCGCCATTGCAAAAGCACCCGAGTTGCACAAGCCCTTGCATTGGGCTCAGTTGAGCTAAGCATTCTTTGCAACAAGGCTTCATTAACAATATTGTGCCTTTGATGAATCCAAAGAGCTTCCATCATTTGATGTTCAAAATCAGGATCGTTTTTATCAAGGTTGGTAATCCNNGTTTTTATCAAGCTTTGCGATCCACTTCGCAAGCTCTGCAACAACATCAACAGATTTGCGAGTATCAAGCTCTAACCTAGTGCGATGCCTAACTCGATCTTCCTTCGATTTCAAAAGTTCGAGGAGTTTTGGAATCGGTTCTTTATGAATCGCTGCTGGTTTGGAAAGAGGCCTTCCTTC
>DBCB01000150.1:0-15324 GCA_002303765.1 Planctomycetaceae bacterium UBA969 | reverse complement strand
AAGGAAGGATCCGAGGAAGAAAGAATGGGTTCAAGTTCAGTGCCCTTGAAGCTTCCACCATCTTCTTCGATCTTGTACCGCATGATGCCCTGATAACCAATCACATTGGGAACAATGTAGTTGTTTTGAAATTCTTCAGGGAAGTGATTACTAGTAAGGAACTCGGTAGCGGGGCAAGGCCTGGTGCGCTGTTTATAAACAGTGGGGGCCTGACCATGCTTAGAGGGGAAATTAAGTTTGCCTGAAAAGAGGGCGCCATCATAGGGAACAGCACCGGTACCATCGGTAACAATCTGTCTAGCCCAGCGATCAAAGGCATGACCATGGGGGTTTGCAAAACCATAAGAGGCATAGACATCGAAAAGTTGTCTGCGTGGGTCGTAGCGAAAAACGCCAGCGTTGGCGCATCTACGAGGTGGGCCGTAAGGGCTTTCAACCTGAGTATGATGGAAGGTGCCTTCCTGGAAATAAAGTCCACCACCTGGTTCATAGGCAAAGCTGCTTAATGCATGATGGGTATCGGCAGAATCGATGCCATGCAAAACGCGTTCACGAACATCAGCAACATCATCGCCATCGGTATCTTTAAGGAACAAGAGATCGGGTTGATGGCCAACTAGGAGTCCACCGTTCCAGAATTCGAGGCCGGTAGGAACATGAAGCCTGTCTGCAAAGACTTTGCATTTATCTGCTTTGCCATCACCATCGGTATCTTCGAAGATGAGGATTTTATCATTCATTTCTTCTTTGGGTTTCCAATGGGGATACGAGGGCATTACAGCAACCCAAAGGCGCCCCTTGGGATCAAAAGCCATCTGCACAGGCTTTGCCAAGTCAGGGAATTCTTTTTCAGATGCGAAGAGTTCGACCTTCAGGCCTTTGCCAATCGTCATCTTGGAAATAGCATCTTTGCCATCGAGGAAAATATGCTTGCCTCCGGGAAGAGGGCCGGGCTTATTGGTGACAACTTCGAGGAAGGGCGCGGTGTTGGAATCATCATTAGGAATCACTTTGCCGTTGGCAGCAGCGCTAATTTTCTTATCACGATTAGCAGTGATCTCATCGAGGATTTGCATTTCCCTTGCCATCACCACTCTGTTTGTCTGGCCTGCAACGAAGCGAAGATCGGCACGCCCACCATAAATGGAATACCCATCTACAGTGCGATAGCGATTGAACCAATGAAAATCCTTCTCAAGCACCGAAGCACGCAGCTTATCCAAAAAGACTGGGTTTTTTTGAACATCATTCTGAAAGAGTTGCTTCTCAATGATCTGAGCAACCAACTTATCACCAAACTCGTTCAGATGGATACCATTAATCGTGAGGGGTTTTTCTGAGACAGAATAAAGATTGAGAGTCGTAGTAAATAAATCAACAAAGAATACTTTGTTGGCTGCAGCAACCTTTGCCATGGCTTTGGTGTAAAGATCTATGCGCTTGTTATTTTCAATCCCATCGGGGAGGTTTGGATCTTTGATGTTTTCATGAGCGATAGGAGAGAAGAGAACGATGCGTGGGTTGTTTTTACCATCGTACTTTTTCGAAAGGGTTTCTTTGAGGAAAGAGCCTAGATCTTTTTCAAACTTTGGAAGGCCTTCTTCGCCCGCAAAGGATTCGTTGTAACCAAAAAAAGCAAAGATAACATTGGCGTTGGTCTGCTTAAGCCAATCTTCGGGCGAGCCAAACCCCGAAGATCTTAATCTTAAAGTAAGTTCATCGCCTGAAAACCCGAGGTTACGGAAAGAAAGTTCATGCCCGGGTAGCCGAGAATGAATCAGAGTTTCCATCCAACCATGATGCTGCATTCGCTCAGCAAGGGTGTTGCCCAAAATGCTGACATGATCACCTTTTTGGAAAGGAAAGGGCTGTGCGTTAGCATTCGAAAAAGAAAGCAAAAGGAGTGCAATAGAAAGAAAGCGCAGCATGGGAGAATGCCCCTAGGTGAAACAAAGGAAGGAAAAAACCGAATAATTCAAACTAAGATAGTTTAATTTATTGCAATAGAAATTGTAATCAGAAAAGAGACGCTAAGACAATAAAAATACACAAGGGCCTCGCAACACACTGTTTGCAAGGCCCGAGATTATTAAGCTTTTGAAGTATTACCAAGCAGGGTTACTAAAGGCCCAACTGCTTATTCAACATTTTGACGAATTCAGCTTCAGGGCGAACGCCAACGGTGCGATCAACTGGATCTGCACCACCCATGAAAACAAGAATTGCAGGAATGGAGTTGATTCCATATCGAATTGCGATTTCTTGGCTTTCATCGGTATTAAGCTTACCTACCTTGGCTTTACCAGCGAACTGATCTGCAATTTTATCGATTGTGGGCCCGAGAGCTCTACAAGGCCCGCACCAAGCAGCCCAAAAATCAACCAAAACAGGAACTTTGCTGTTTACAACTTCAGCTTCCCAATTTTCAGTCGTCAAGTTGATTACATTTGCATTTGCCATGATTCATATACCTTTCAAATCGTAAAACCTTTAACCAATTAGCGCATGATTGAGCAAAAAATAAAGCTCTACTCTCAATAGTATAGATTATGAATATCCCTGATGATCGGCAGGACCGAGATCTTCAAGTTCATCTTCAACATCAGGAATATATCTACCCGAAGGCAGAGTACCAGGCGCAGTACCATTGGTAGGCCCTGCTCCTGAACCTTCATTTCTAAGATTTTCGAATTTGTTAAATAACGGGCGTAAATCGATTACATGATTGACCGAACCCTTAAGATCGCTGCTGACATTCTGCTCGATTGCAGCAAGTTCAACACGAACGCCTTTTTTACGCAGTGTCAAAGCAAGGTGGCCAAAATCAGGATCTGCAGTGACTATCATCAAAACATGAGGTTTAAATTCGCCACAAAGTTCCATTCCATCCACCGCCATCATCAGGTTGATGCTAGCCTTGTAATACCCATCGCCCGTAGGCGCACCATCTCGTGTCATCACCATGAATCCATGGGTTTTTAACCAATGGCAAAAGCGAAGTTTTTTAGAGCGTTGTTCTTGATATTCAGCATGGCTAGAAGGGGGAAGGCCAACATAAACAGCGGCTTCGCCAAACCTTCCCATGGATTCATCGATAAGGAATTTGCGAATTGCAAGCCAGTCGAGACTACGATTGCAAGCCCTAGCGGCAGCAAGAAGAGCGGATTCATCGATCAGCGCCAAAGTTCTGGTGGTTGGAAGAACTGAATCATACTGGGAGGGAGAGTGCATGATATAAATCCTGTTTTATAAAGCGGTCTTGTTCAATAATGTTGATTCATCAAATTAACAAAGGACCAATTTTCAATAATATAGAGGTAAGGTAACTTACATTCTTTTAAGGTCTAGAATTAACTTACCTAATTTTAACAGAGATTCTAGTAAATTTGGATTGATGAACGATTTTTTTTGGGGATCAGACCTTTTTAATGTGCTGTTACAGACCAACCTTTTTTGGACTGCTGCATGGAACTTGCCCGAAATCTAAAAGTCGAAAGCGTAATCAGGCTTAAGCCCACGGAAGATTATCGCTTATTGCCTGAAGCCACGGTTTCGCAAGCCATCTGCTTAATGCGCGAAAAAAAAATAGGCTGCGTTCTTATTTGCAGAGAAGATCATTTGCTGGGCCTTTTTACCGAAAGAGATCTCATCCGCAGAGTTCTTGCCCGCAGGCTTCCTTTAGACTCCCCCATTCAACAAGTTATGACTCCCAGTCCTGAGGTGGTCTCGCCCACCGACTCCATCAGTTCTGCAATTCGTAAAATGCAGGAAGGTAACTACAGGCATCTGCCCGTGCTAGATAACCAAAATAAACCGATGGGCATCTTATCGGTTAAAAGGATCGTGCATTACCTTGCTGGGCATTTTCCCACTGCGGTATTTAATCTGCCCCCCGACCCGACTCAGTACCCGCCTTGTGCGGAAGGGGCATGATTTTAAACGATAATTGAATTTCAAAAGAGGCAAACGAATCGCATGGAAGGAAAAGTTGTCAACCCAGGTAAACCAGATCTTGGTGCACCTTCGTTGCCTTTAGCTCCTGCCCATGCGCTCCGAATGACAGGCGATGCCCATGATGGCATAGCAATGTTATCGCACTTGTTTGCCTTGGCAGCAGGCTCGCGCGGGTATCATCTTTATTCGGTACCAGAATACCCTGCTGAAATTCGTGCCCATGCCAACACCCTTGCAGGCGTTTATACAAGTTCCCTGGCCTTTGCGCCCTACCATGAGCCGATCGATGACCGCACCAGTTTCCTCCTTGCGATGAACCCCGCAGGGTTAAAGTTGCACGAAAGCAGCCTCGAAAAAGATGGCATCCTGCTCGCCAACTCGGATTCATTTGGGCCAGATGAGCTTGCCTGTGCAGGCTATTTAGAAAATCCACTCGCAGGAAAGAACCAGCTTTTCCATCGCACTATCTCGGTTCCCATGTCACAACTTACGAACCATGCAATCAACCTGACTAGGGCAGGCGAAAAAGGTGCGCTACTTTCCTACCGCGAAGTTGATCGTTGCAGAAACCTCTTCGCCCTAGGCATGCTTCTGTGGTATTACTCCATTCCAATCGACCCTGTATTGCGCTGGTTAAAACAAAAGTTTTCCATCAACCCATCGATTCTCGATGCTTCGCAAAAAGCGTTCAAGGCAGGGTTCATCTATTCTGAAACTGCCAATGTCTTTCCCCAAGTTCCCGCCTACCACCCCGTAGAATCTTTGAGTAAAAAAGGGCGAATTTGTCGCATGATCTCGGGCAATGATGCCTCGCTTCTTGCTCTCAAACACGTTGCTTTGAAAACCAACAGGCCCGTTTTGCTCGCATCTACCTCTAGGCCGCCCTCTCATGAAATCAGTTCCCTCGCTGCCAAGAATACTGGCGATGGGTTTTCCTTTATTCTTGCTGATGATGAACACGCTGCTGCTTCCATCGCAATTGGTGTTTCGTATGGCGGGGGCCTGGGATGCACCGCAGTTTCAGGGATCGGGTTTCCGCATCAATCAGAAGTTGTAAGCCTGGCATCTGCAGCAGAGCTTCCATTATTACTGCTTGAATACCAACGCGCAGGAATTTCGACCGGGTTGCCCCAGCGAGTCGCGCAATCCGATCTGGGCATGGCATTGATGGGAAGAAATGGCGAAGCCCCTCTTGTAGTGCTGGCCCCAGATTCCCCTTCGGATTGCTTCGCATTAACTCTGCTTGCTGCAAAGGTTGCAATGCGCTTTCTCGCACCGGTTTGCATCCTTCATGATCTTTTGAATTCGCGCGCCAGTGAATCATGGCTTATACCAGAACCCGAATCGCTTCCCGATTTTGAATTCCCACACTTCGCCTCGGATTCTTCCTCCGGCCCTTACGAATGCGATGATCATCTTGCAAGGCCATGGATCACCCCGGGCACCCCAGGTAAAGAGCACCGCTTGGGTGGTAACGAACGAAAGTTAAACAGCCCTCAGGTTAGTTTTCTTCCGCTAGATCACCTTGCAATGAACCGCCATCGTGCTGCGCGCATGCAAAGAATTGCAGAATTTCTTGGGCCACTTCCTGTTTCTGGTGACAACGATGCGCAGATTCTTTTACTAGGATGGGGCGGGACTAAAAATGTTCTCGAAGCAGCTACCGAATTAGCAAGAAAAAACGGTATCAGCGTAGCCTTCGCACACCTCCGCTTTCTCAATCCACTTCCGAAAAATATGCAGATGGTTCTTAACTCTTATCCTAAAGTTATCGTCGCAGAATTAAACTCGGGCAGGCTCTTTGCTTTACTTAAAGAAAAATTTGAATTCAATGGCATCAGCTTCACCAGGCAGGATGGCCTAAACTTTGTCATCTCCCAAGTGGAACAGGCCATCGTTCAATTCGCTCGGGGAGAATCTTCATGATCACTCAAAATCAACCCACTGATTTTGCCTCGGAACAAGAGGTGCGATGGTGCCCGGGGTGTGGCGATTTCGCAATCCTCGCTCAAATCAAAAAAATGCTCGCAGACATGCCTTTACTTAGAGAGGAACAAGTTTTCCTTTCGGGCATAGGCTGCGCATCGCGAATGCCAAACTACCTTAGTACCTACGGATTTCGTGGTCTGCATGGTGGCGCAGTTTCTGCGGGAATGGGGCTTAAACTTGCACAACCCAACCTCACCGTTTGGATTGTTTTGGGCGATGGAGAAGGTTTTGGCGCAGCAACCCAACACCTCTTGCATGCCTGCAGACGCAATGTTGATATCAAAGTTCTTTTCATCAACAATGAAATCCGTGGCCTCTCCCGAGGTCAGGAATCTGCAACCACCAGACCCGGTACCCTCACCGCAACATGCCCAGAAGGTTCCTCTGATAATCCTTGGCACCCATGCGCACTCGCATTAGCAGCGGGCGCTACCTTCGTCGCACGATCACTTGATGTTGACGTCGATCATCTGGGCACCATCTTGCAACGGGCTTCTGAACACAAGGGCTTTGCATTTGTTGAAATCCTTCAGAACTGCAAAGTCTACAACGATCTGGTATTCGATAATCTTGCAACCCAACACGATCGGCCAGAGCATCTTGTTTACCTAGAACATGGTAAGCCAATGGTTTACGGCGCACAAAGCAGGCAGGGAATTAAATTCGAGAACGCCTCGGTCAGCCTTGTGCAGCCCAACCATACTGCATCAACCGCACCTGCGATTCATGATGAGGCTTGCGAAAGCCCCTTCGCAGCCCAGATGCTCGCAACGCTTGAAAACCCTGATTTCCCCGAATGTATCGGGGTTTTTAGGGCTGTCACAAGAATTTGCCATCATGAATCTTTTTACCGTGGCACCAATACTCCGAACCCAGAAATACCCAAACTAGACCTTGAAGGCCCCGACTCCTTCCCTGTGGAATAAACCATGATCTGCCCCCATTGCAACAAACGAAATTATCCGGGCATCGATTCTTGCAGCAATTGCAAGCTCGACCTTTCTTCTTTCGATGTCCCCGTAGCTCATGATCGGGTTGAACGAAGCCTTATGGAAGATCCGGTAGGCGTTGTTAAGCCACCACCCGCAGTGATCCTTCATTCATCCACTCCTGTTTCCAAAGCCCTCGATATCATGATCGATCAAAACATAGGCGCACTTCTTGTTGTTGATGATCAAAATAAAATGCTCGGAATCTTTAGCGAAAGAGACATGCTTAACCATGTCCTTGATGATCCAACTGATTATGCAGAAAAACCCATTTCCGACTATATGACCGAAGAACCTGAAACGGTTCGCACCACCGACAGGCTGGCTTTTGTTCTTCACAAAATGGATAATGGCGGATATAGGCATCTACCTGTATTAAAGGATGGCAAACCCATCGCAATGATTTCGGTTCGGGATATGCTCAAACATATTCTTTATCTATGCAACACACACTAAATAAAGGCTTATTACTTTATATCAGACATCTTTATAGTGTTATATACAATTTCAAGCGCACGGGCGATGCAATTTTTATCCATGATGCGCCAATCATCGTGCCTAGTGTGATAGTAGTAGGCAGGCGCAGGATCCATCGCTGCCAACGCAGCACAACGAAACCCCTCCTGAGTGAAAGCTGCAGCATCTGAAGAACCAAGAAATATGGTGCCAAAGGGCAGATCAAGCCCAGCCTTCTTTCCTGCTTCCTGAACCAATTTGCAGCATTCCCTATCATGCGATACGGTGCCATTCATATCCCATGCATAAACTTTCATATGGTCAAGATCGCGAATGGTATCCAGGGTAAGCACCATGGTTTCAGGGCCGCCAAACTCTTCCTTATGCAACTTGGCCCAAACTTTTGCACCCCGTAACCCCGCTTCCTCACACCCAGTAAGGACCACCATAACCTCGGTATTAGCCAGCCTTTTCTCTTGTGCAAGTATTTTAAAAATCGTGGTGTGAATGAAGACGCCCGAAAGGTTATCATTAGCACCAGGAGCGACAACTTTCATGTTGTTAAAAAAAATCGCAAGCAATGATCCGGGAAGAAATAGGAGCAACCCCAACCCACAATAACGCTTTAACTCTTCGTTACCAATATGTTCAAACCACCATCCCAATCCACATATCAAGGGTGCAAAAAACATCCCCATAAGCATGAATGCCACCATCAGCGAAAATCTTTTATTGAAATAATAATTGTAACGCCATTCGTACGCCGCATCAGGATGCGCATTTAAGATGATACGATTCTTGATCTCGCCCTCTGGCTTGAGTGTTGCAGAGAGATTCAGGCTGGTGGATTTTGAGAAAAAGGGATCGAGAAAAAGCCGATAACGCAAGAGCTGAAAGTATTGCACCATAATAGGCAGCAAAGAGACACTCAGCGCGAGGGCCGGAGAAACCCAATAGATCGCTAATGCAAGCAGGCCGAAAATACCCCCTACCATCTGCATTCGAAAAAAAGCTATAGGCGCAACTTTAAATTCTTCCAGCTTTACAGGTTCATCCGCAAAAGGTTTCAAGCCCTCTGCAATATGAAGCATTGCATTGCGTTCGCCTACACTTGCAGGGGGCCTAGCCCCAAAAGTTTCTATGACTTCCCGAGTTTGATTAATCACCCCTTCTGCGAGGGTGTTATAACACTCTTTTTCCGGAGCCATCATTTGCTCTTAAGATCAAAATCATGGCGCAGATTTTTGGGGGTAATATCCACTTTTAAAGTACTCTCCGCAGCAAACTTGGCGGGAATCATCTGGATAATTTCTTCCGATTCCTGGCCCGGGCCCGCTATTTTACTCTTCAATATTTTCCCGGTCTTCTTACTCCAAGTCAGCGATACCTTGTAATTACCCTCAGTCAGTTTCACCAAATACTTTCCTTCAACAACAAAACTTTCTGCAGTGTTACCCTTTTTATCAGTGGTTTCAAAACGAATAACCGCATCATCCTTATTCCCGACAGGTTTCCCATCAAGGATCACTTCTCCAGCAACAGGATAGTTAACAGGGCCACTGCTGCAGGCCGCTGCTAAAAAAGAAATAAATACAAAAGAGAACAATAGTTTATTCATGATCACTTCAAGGTTAGTAATTTGGATCGAACACTTCAGCGCCATTCATGGTACTGATAGCCTGCCAGGTCACCAGCGGGATGGAATTGGAAATAAAGCGGATGGATCCATCACAAAAACTAGCGTTCACACCACCCGTATGCTTGCTGCGTGCTGCAATTTTTCCATTTCCACTGTTAATACATGGCAATTTATTCACAGCATCGTTGACACACCAACCCGTCATTTCATCAACCCCGCTGTTTGGGGTGTCAATTGTCATAAACCTTCCACATTGATTATCATCGTTGATCATATCGCCACGAAAGTCTGCGGCAGCATCGTTATCGTGCATTAGTACCTCCGAAAACGCCAAGGTGTTGGAGGTTCCATCAGTGAATGAGTCAAGCTTAGAAATTCTTGGGGATGCCCGGGTGACACCATCGGTAAAACCCCAAGGCGAGTGCCCCACTGGCAAAGGCAGGACAGCAGGCATTCTTACCGGGCCCCAGTTAAGAACATAACTTCCACGAGCCCGCCAATATTGGTCGCCCTGCCATTTGGCATCCGGACGATTGGAACCGCAAAAATAAACCTTGGACGAAACAGAGCATATTCCTGTATGGGTATTAGGAATGATATTATTAGTTTCCCAGAAGCCCCTATTAAAATCGTACTTCTTGGCAGCGTTTTCCATTTCAACATAGGGCCAAAGGAAAATAGGCCATGATATTCGATTGGGGTTAGCATAACTTGCGGGCATAAAACTTCCATAAGTCGCATGATAATTATGGATTGCAAGCGACCATTGTTTAATATTATTGCTGCAAGTCGCCCGGGCCGCAGCTTCACGCACCTTCTGCACCGCAGGCAGCAAGAGCCCAATAAGAATGGCGATGATCGCTATCACCACCAAAAGTTCTATCAGGGTAAAACCCCGCATTATCCTTGCACTTTTAACCATGAAGAGACCCCTACTTTAATAAAAAGAAAAGATATGAGCCCTTATAATAAGTAGATTTCGAGAAAGATTAAAGTATAAAAAGAACTAATTTGAGAAACTTTTTCACTCAAAAATTCGCATAACCCAACCCATTGAGATGGGCTAGCTTCTGGAAAACTTGCATTTCAAACTTGGGCAGAAAGTGCATCTGCAGCACGAAGGGCATCTGCAACCATGGCTGCAGTAACAGGGAATGGCTCATTATGAATGGTTTCACCGGGCTGGGTAGCCCTTTTTGCAATGGTATTGATTACATTTAAATCGTTAGCATCAATACCAAGATCTTTCAGGCGGGTGGGAAGATTCACTGATTTGAGAAACCGAACGATATCTTGGAAAAACGGCCTAGGCTTGCCTTCGAGCGCCAGTTGGGTCAATACCCCTATGGTAACTTTTTCGCCATGCAAAAAATCATGCGTTGAGGGAATCATGGTCAAACCGTTATGAATGGCATGTGCCGCAGCAAGGCCTGAAGACTCAAACCCTAAGCCAGAGAGCAAGGTATTCGCCTCAACAATCCGTTCAAGCGCAGGTGAAACGATTTTATTTGCGACCGCAACACAGGCATCTGCACCATCCGCAATGATTGAATCAAAACAGAACCGGGCAAGAGCAAAGGCAGCTTGCGTGCTTAAACCGCTCCGCATGTTGGGCTTTCTCGACAACCTACAAGCATCGGATTCAAAATAAGTTGAAAGAGCATCGCCAATACCTGCTGCAAGAAATCTTACCGGTGCCTGAGCGATGAGACTTAAATCAACCAATACAAGATCTGGATTACGCTTAAATATGCGATACTCAAGAACTTTGCCTTGTTCATCGTAAACGACCGAAAGTGCGCTGGTTGGGGCATCGGTGGAAGCGATGCTGGGTGCAAGCGCAATTGAAATGTTACAAATGTTTGCAGCGGCCCGGGCTGTATCAAGAACTTTTCCACCCCCTGCGCCCACCAAACTTTTAACCCCAAGAGTTTTCGCCCTGGCAACAACAGAATCAATTTCTTTAGGCGTACATTCGCCCGTAAAATCAAGGATGGCAAACTCCCATCCCAGTTGCTTCATGCTTTCCTGCCAAGCTTTTTCCGCCTGCGAACGGGCAGACTTACTAGCAACAAGCAAGACCGGGGGTTTCATTCCAACCGCATCCATCTGCTGGGCTAATTGATTGCTGGCTGAAATACCCTGTACATAACGAAGCGGGCTGCAAAATACCTGCATGATTAAAAACCTTTTTCACTTGATTTAATTCGTTTAGCCTTATTGCTTGGCGTTGATACCTTTGGAGTAATCGTCACCCTTTTTGCCCATCATACTGCCGGGAGGGGGAGGTGGTGAACCCACGGTCGGAAGATTTGGTTCATCTGGGGGCAATTTCTTCGATTCGCAACCAGCAACGAAAAGAAACAGCACAAGGAAGAATGCGATTCGCATAAGAAGAAGCCTCAAGTAATATTAATTAGTTTCCAGATCGCCTGGCAAAGTGACCCCATCGTTATAAGTCCAAAGCCTTCGAAGTTGGTTAGCATTCATGCCATAGCGTACGCCCTTGATGGAACCATCTGCAAAGGAACAAGGCATCGAACCAGAATGCGGGGAAGAGAAATAATATTGCATGTTGGGAACATCATAATCTTCAGGAACCAGAAAATCGGGGTTTCGCTTATGCTCCCAGTGATCACCCGAGGCCCAAGATATATCGATTCCGGTTTGGCCATACGCTGCAGGGCTACCCCCGGAATAATACTTGCGGGCAACTCCCTTATGCGCCATCAAGAGGGTATTGGAAGTACCATCGGTGATTTTTTCGAAATTGGGAGGATCATGGTCGGGAGGAGTTCCGCCAGATTGTAGGTAAGGCCCACCCAAGATGGTGTACCATCCGGTATTACCAAACCAATGGCAATGATGGGAAGTGCCGAAATCATTTTTCGGCCCGACATCCACACCCCTTCTTCCAGGGCACAAAAAAAGCTTGATGGGCTTTGGGGTCAGCGGGGGATTATCTTTTTGCTCGATGTAAGGCAGTAAACTGGTGTAAAAAGTCAGAGGTTTATAGGAAGGGGGATTACGACCGCCACCATCATCATCAATCGGGAATTTTTTCATGGTATCCACATGAGAATGACAAGCCAGCGCAAGATTTTTAAGATTATTGACACATTGCGTGCGGGTTGCGGCTTCGCGCACTTTCTGAACCGCAGGCAACAACAACCCAATTAAAATTGCAATGATTGCAATAACAACCAAAAGCTCAATAAGGGTAAAAGCTTTTCGTTTCATGGCGTGGATACTCTTTGAACCAATATTTAAACTGATCATTAAGTTTAATTTATCTATTAAAAAGATGCTAGTTTATTCTACTTCAAATCTTAATAAAGCAGTGTTGTTGAACGGTTAAACCACTAACAGAAGAATCGACTTTTAGCATTATTTATCAAAGAAGGGAAACAGCCTCTTAAGCTCATCCCGGTTTGGGCGTGAGCCATACTCACACAGTTCAAACGTCTCGGCATATTTCACAGCACGGCCTGCCTCTTCGCCATACAATCGAACTAATAACTCACGATGCCTGCTGGCCTCTGCGCTTTGCCTTCGCGACCAATTTTCCTTAAGCCAAGCCTTCCTTGCAACAGGGTTAGATTCAGGAGGAAGGGCTCGCACTTGCTCTTCACTACCATTGGCTCCACCCTCATAAGCCTGTGATGGAAGTTCATGAATTGCCGCAAGCTTAATATCAAAGACATCGTCCACAGAAACAGCAACATCAGGGACAAAGGGATAAGGTTTCTGAAATCCATCGCTTGAATAAAGGAATACTGGGTTCTTCTTTAGAGGGGCAACATCCGGACAGAAAAAAGGCACAGTAACCATGAATGCAGCATCCTGTACCAAAACACCAACATAGCGATGGTCGGGGTGATAATCCCAAGGGCGGTGTGCAATTACAATATCCGCGTTCCATTCTCGAATAAGCCTGGTGATGGTTTTACGGTTTTCAAGCGTGGGTAATAGTTCTCCATCGTGAATATCCAAGACTTCGGAAGTGACACCAAGGATTTTAGCAGCAGCCTTAACCTCTGCTTTTCGCCTAAGCGCTAGAGGGCCACCTGCCATCTTCCAATGCCCTATATCTCCATTGGTGACTGAAACAAGCTTCACATGATGACCAAGTTTAGCCCACTTCGCAGCGGTGCCGCCTGCTTTGTATTCTGCATCATCGGGGTGGGCACCGAAAACAATGATGCGTAATTTGTTCTCGGCTTTGGGGACAGCATCTCCTGCAATTGAAACACTTGAGGATAGAAAAAAGAATGTCAATAAAAGCAGAAAATAGCTTCGCATGATGGTTTCATCCCAAAAAGAAAATAAGATTCAAAGGCAGGTTCGTTAATCTAACACATCTTTAATCCAAGATCGAGAGTTATACAAGAAGGGGTAAGCCTTGAAAGTATTGATCAAGCTTCTTTGAATTTTCGGATGCGAGAAACAAGAGGAAGCATTGCAAGCACAAGCACCCCTGCGAAAAGGAAGGGCGCCATGCTGTCGATCTTATAAAGGGTTAGCCCAAAGATTGGGCCAAAGATGCGAGCAAGAGAAGAGCAGGATTGATTAACTCCTAAGATTTCACCTTGTCGTTCGGGGTCTGCGCGTTGCGAAACAAGTGCCTGAGCACTGGGTGTGAGAAAAGCAAATCCAACAACGGAAATGGTCAGGCTTATCATCATGAGTGGAAGAAGCAAATCAGTAAGGATGTTGTTGCGGGAAATGTAGGTGATACCAGCCAGGCTTGCAACGCCCGAGCCCATGAGAAGAATGCCCAAGGTAAGGAAGAAATAGACGGAGAATTTACGCGAAAGCGGGCGGTAAAGCCCATTGGCAAGGCTGAGAGTAAGGCCGACATAAGCGAAGAGAAGAAAATTGGAGGTCTTGCCAAACTTAAGAACATCTTGGTTGATCATCGCCAAGGTAGATTCAAAAGCACCAAAGCCGATGGTAGCCAAGAAGAAGACAAAAATAATAGGTCCAAGTGCAGGGTTAGAAAGGACACTCTTAAAAGCTGAAACATCGAAGATCTTTCTATTTGCGCTATGGCCACCGGGAACTCTGGTTTCGGGCATCTTCACCAGACCAAGGATAAAAGCAAAAAGCGATAGGCCAGCAGAAATATAACCAGTAGCTCCTGCTTGATCAGGGAAAAAGGTGAGGGCACCAAAGCCAACTAAGGGGCCAAAAGTGAAACCAATGCCAAAAGCTGCGCCAATTAATGCCATGCCTCTGCTACGGTTTTCCTTAGAGGTGCAATCTGCAATAACAGCTTGTGCGGTGCCAATAGTCGCCCCGCAAATACCAGCGCCAATGCGTGCTGCAAATAAAAGGAAAAGAGCAAGGTGTGCGGATTCCTTGGGCAGGGTGGAGGCATAGCCAAAGAGCGCATAGAAAATAATGGAACCAAGAAGGCCCAGAAGAAGAATAGGTTTTCTTCCTATGAAGTCTGAATACCTTCCCCATGCCGGGGCAAAGAGAAATTGCATCATGGAGAAAGAAGACATCAGCAAGCCAAGTATGATGCCATGAAAAATACTTGAAGAGCCTTCTGGAAGAACCCTTGAAACATATTGATCGCCATAAATGGGAAGCAAGGGCAGAACAATGCCAAAGCCAAGAAGGTCGATGAAGACAACAAGAAAAACCATCAAAAGGGCAAACTTGTTGGATTTAGCGGGGGCAGGATTAATCTCGGTCATGAATACAATTTCCTTATTCAACAATGAAACCAAGAATAGTTATACCCGCTGAATGGGGCCGAAGGGAGTGATTAGCAAGAAAATAAAGAAAGAAGCCTGACTAATCAGGGCGTAAGCACTTGGCGAATGAATCGTGAAAACTGCCATTGATAGGGGATTTCCTTGGTTGGATATTCCTGTTGGCAGAGATCCGATGCAAGTTTTTGGGAACAAGCGAAGTCAAAATATTTCTGCGCTTCGACCCCTTTTCCCGTGGAATAAAGCAAATTGCCCAGTTCTGCAACGATCCTTGTGGATTCGGGGAAAACCTCATGCGCCTTTTGCAACAAGGCTATCACTGCAGATTTATCCTGCAGGGGAAGAACAACGATCCCAAAAATAGCCCTAGATAGTACATCCCTTGCATAAGGATGTTCCATGATCGAAAAAGGTGAACCTACCCTGCTAAGAATCTCAAGCAAGGCCACAGGCTTTTCCTCAGGCGAATAATTATCAAGTCCGATGAGTGATAACGAATAACAATTGGGAAATCCCGCATCTGCTTTTTTACACCAACCGATGCCATCACCCGCTTTTTGAATTGCAAGTAAGC
>DBCB01000254.1:494-5073 GCA_002303765.1 Planctomycetaceae bacterium UBA969 | reverse complement strand
GTGAAGGGTTGATGGGCAAAGAATACCGTGAAATTGGAATTGGAAAAGCGGGTAAGTATTGGGTTGTTAATTTAAAATAAATTTGAAGAGAAGAAAAAGGTTAATTTTCTCTTGTAAAAAACTAAACCTCTATATTCTACTGAAACTATTTCACACATATCTCATTTAAAGATGACAAGAAAGCAGATTTAGCCATCAAAAGACAAGTATTGTTTGCTTGTTTTATTTGCGTAGAAAGTAATGTTTATAAAAAGTGTTATGTTATTTCTTATCTCAATTAAAAACTGGGAATGAATAAGGATTTATTAACTTCCTCATAACATTCCCAGTATCAAACAGACCTACTTAATTATGGTTATTAAGATGGGATTAAGACAGAGTCGATGATGTGAATTACACCATTGCTGCAAACGATGTCAGTCTTTGTGACAGTTGCGGTACCAACTTTAACTCCATTGGTCGTGTCGATGTGTAGTCCGCTTCCTTGGACAGTCGTAGCAACTTTGCCATGCATTCCAACTACATCAGCAGCCATTACTTTACCTGCGACAACATGATAAGTTAAAATTGCAGCTAATTTGGCTTTATCAGCTAATACAGCTTCTAAAGTTCCAGCGGGTAGCTTTGCAAATGCTGCATCTGTTGGAGCGAACACAGTAAACGGTCCTGCACTTTTAAGTGTGTCGACCAATCCCGCAGCCTTTACAGCCGTTACAAGTGTTGAGAATGCTCCGGCCGAAATTGCGGTATCTACGATATCTTGCATAATATAATCCTTACGAACTGTAGCAAATTATTAGGATAAACACAGACAAGAAAAGTTCCTGCAGGATGCTGTCCCATCCATCACTACTCATTACTGTTAGACAGCATCAGTAAGCAATGACCATACTTTGACTTAAAATATTTATTGGCCCTTGAGAGACATGTTCGCAATTTTTAATTTTGCATATTCATTTGTAAAGAGACCGTCGCTCACGTATCCAACTCTGTAAGAAGTGGTTTTATTATTATTTTCCCGTGAATCTTCTTCTGCTTCTTGGTTCTTGAATCCCGTGTTGATTCGGGGCCTTTTCATTTTTCGTGTTGTTCCCGATGACAATAAGGTAACTGGCCTTTACAAAATTTACACACAAGCTTATTTAATTTTTCACATTTTAATTTTCGGTAAGAAAAAAGGCATTGACATTTACAAGGCTTGAATATGAAGATACGATGAAATATGCATGAATAATCCGTTAAGGAGAATTGAGCTATGCCCGCTATTTTTTCAATTGTTAAATCGGTATTCGTTTTATTGACTGCTGTTGCTGCTGTTTTCTCTGCCTCCCAGATTGATTACCCCACAGCAAAGGCAACCCCTAACCCTGAATTACTCAAACCTAGCGGTTTAGCTCTTAAAATTTCCCAAATCCAATTTTCGCCAGACTCCAAAAACCTTGCAGTACTTGCGGGAGATAGATTTATTAGCACTTGGCCAGTAGCAGGAGGAAATCCAACAGCCTCCATTCTGATGGCATCAATTCCTCTTACTTGCATTGAATGGGACTCTACGGGTAATCAGCTTTATCTTGGGACCAGTAAATCCCAAATTCTTTCCTGCAACCCAGCAACACTCGATATTCAATTTAGGATTCATTCCGACATTGAAATCATCCAGCAAATACAATCGGTCCGAGGATCAGAATCGCTAATAAGCTTAGGAAACCATGCCAATTTCAACGGCAAATTTCCAGAAACTTTGCCCCAACTATGGCACGATGACATCCATAGCAGGCCACAAAACATTCCGAATTTACATTACATTTCGATGATTAAACACGCAGAAACAGGGGTTGTCGCTTTGGGTGCATCTACTGGAGAATTAGTCGTGTTCAATCCACTATCTAAGACAGAAGGCAAGGTAATTGTAAAAATCAATTCGCCTATAGATGGATTAAATTGGTCAGGTAATACCTTGATTGCAACCTCAGAGGGTAAAATTCACCTTATTGATCCTTCGAATAACCAAGTTATAAAAACTATTCAAATTTCAAACAGATTGATCAGAAATGTTGGAATTTCGAAAGATGAAAAAACATTCTTCCTATCTTCGGGGAGCAGTGCGGTCCAAGTAATCGATATAAATTCAGGGGCTCTGATTTACAAGCTTGCATCCACGGATGAAATGATAAGCTCCATAGCCTTGAGCCCAGACGGAAAAACCCTGGCAGTTGGTACTTGCCAGGGTCATGTTACACTTTGGAATACCAGTGACTTTCAAATCAAATCGATCATCCCTGCTGGTATTAACTAAACTCCCGATTCCTTAAAACAACTCTTCAATTTTGGAACCTTCGGGCAATACCACATGCGGTCTGCCGGTATGATCCAGATAAGCTGCTTTAGTATCGATTCCTAAATGGTTGTAAATGGTTGCAAGCACATCGTGTGGCAATTTGCGATTATCCTTGGGTACAGCGCCCTTGGCATCAGAAGAACCAATAACTCTGCCACCTTTTACACCACCACCTGCGAAAGCACCTGACATAACATAGGGCCAGTGATCGCGCCCAGCATCTTTATTAATTACAGGGGTTCGGCCAAATTCGCCCCAAGCGACTACGAGTGTATTTTCAAGTAAACCACGGGATTCCATGTCTTCAATGAAGGCAGAATATGCCATATCCCAGCGTGGTAGGAACCCTCGTTTTTGCGAGTCAAAACCTTGCTTGTGGAAATCCCACCAACGAAGATCAACTGTTACCATCCTAACACCTGCCTCAACCAATCTTCGAGAAAGCAGCATGCGTTGGGCCCAATTAGGAGCCCCACAACGTTGCGGATCGGCCGGATCAAATGCGGGCATAAACCCATAACGATCTCTTAGAGATTGCGGTTCGCTATCGAGATCAAAAGCAGCTCGAGCCTTTCCGCTTGAAAGAATACCGAGGGCTTGATTCTGGTAATCTCCCAGATTTTTCATCGATTCAGCTAAGTCGGGATTATTCAAAGTATTTAAAAGGGCTGTTCTTTCACCTAATCTGCCCGCATCTACGCCCTCTGCAAAAGTAAAGTTTGGAATTTTAAATGGCCCCGTTACAGCAGGATCCGCCATGGTTTCAAAGGCTGCATACGATTTTCCCAACCAAGCAGAACCCGTTCCAGGAACATTCTTTGGAATCATCACATATGCAGGCATTGCGGTGTTCAAGTGTTGCAATTGCTTGGCGGCATAAGAACCACAGCTGGGCATTACATTGGTATCAGGGCTAGGGCCACTAGGGTAACCGGTAAAACAAATCTGATCGCCAGCGGAATGGCCAACATTCCCATCAATCGAACGATGCGCTATGCTACGAATAATCGACCATTTATGCATGATCTTAGCAGTTTTAGGAAGTAATTCGGATACTTGAATACCCGGAACACTAGTGGCAATGGGTTTAAATTCGCCCCGAATTTCAACAGGGGCATCGGGCTTGGGGTCCCACATATCATGCTGACTGGGGCCGCCACGCATCCACAAAATAATTACAGATTTTTCGCGGTTAACAGGCTTTCCTAAAGCAGAAGCCATAGCTTCCTGCCTTAGTAATTGAGGAAGAGCCAAGCCACACATTCCAAGCGAACCAGCTTTGATAAATCCTCTGCGCGAATGGCTCAGAAGGTTAAACTCGTCACATGCTCTTTTATTGGTGCCAGCCATGAAAACTCCAGCAATTTTGATCAGGATTGATCTTTGGGTAGGTAACTTAACTTATCTTAACCTTAACTTCATAACTTTACCACATTTATCGACACAATTACCAAAGAATATGCATCCAATTCTAACTTTAAAAGCTGTATGATAGTTCTAGGTGGGTGTTTCGACTCAAAAATAGAGTTAATTCATGGAACAATTTGGTTATTTGTCTATTGGAATCATCGTTTCATACCTTGTTGGGGCGATTCCTTTCGGCCTTTTTTTGGCGAAAATCAAAGGGATCGACATCCTAAATCAGGGAAGTGGCAACATTGGCGCTACCAATGTGGGTAGAGTACTCGGGGCCAAATACGGCCTTGCGGTGTTCGTTCTAGATGCTTTGAAAGGGGCATTGCCTGCAAAAGCAGGAATGCTTTATCTGGATACCCCGTTAGGGCCCGAAATCGCAGGCATTCTTATGGGTGCATCTGCAATCTTCGGGCATCTGTTCCCGATTTATTTAAAATTCAAAGGAGGCAAGGGCATAGCAACCAGCGCTGGAGCGATGGCAATGCTTGTCCCAATTCCGTTAGCTCTAGCCCTTTTAACATGGGCCGCTTTTACCTCTTCCTGGGGTTTTGTCTCGCTTGGGTCATTAGCGTCAACTATCGCTCTTTGTTCTTCTCAAGCTTTCATCGCTTTAAAATCAGGAACTCAAGGCGGCATGTATCTATTGGCTTTCACTTTTCTTGCAACTTTGCTTGTTTGGATAAAGCACATCCCTAATATCTACAGGCTTTGGGCGGGTGCAGAAAACCGAGTTAAAGATTCAACCCTTTGGCGTAGCGTTGCTAGTATACTGCTACAGTTATCGCTAGGGATCTGGCTAGGCACTGTGGTTTTCTTTACAGGGGT
>DBCB01000254.1:0-488 GCA_002303765.1 Planctomycetaceae bacterium UBA969 | reverse complement strand
ATCGGGCCTGGTGTATTCACTTGGTTCGAAAAGTTGTGTGTCACCGAAAACCCGCCCTACTGGCTCCCCACCCCCGAGGCATTTAAAGCAAACACCCCTGTTGGGTTCCCCAACCCTTTATTAAAGGAACAGGCCAGCAGACTCGCAGGCGTTGTTGTTTCCCCTGCGTTTCCCATTTACTTTTCCATCCAAGTGATTTGTGGTTTCACTGCGCTGATTATTTTATGGGGAAATCAAAGGAGAAATCCTGCAGGAACTTTAGGCAAAACTATGCTGGCTTGCATTAGCGTGGGATTACTTTTGGCGATCGCAGGCTGGGCTTGGGAACCGAAGGTAGAAAAAGACCGCATTGAGCGCGCCCGCCTAACCGATCAAGTTCTATTGCAAAAAGCATACAACCAAGATTTAGTTAAAAGTGCCCTGCAAGCCCGCAAGGATTTCACCAATAGTCATCTGGTTAGCTTGGGCCTAAACATGACTAGCGCACT
>DBCB01000031.1:24519-24971 GCA_002303765.1 Planctomycetaceae bacterium UBA969 | reverse complement strand
TAAAAAGAAGCAGATCTTTTTTTTGGTCTCCACCGTTATTAAATAATTTCCGAAACAAAGATGCATACATTTGTCCATCAACCTCTACCCCATGCATCATGAATTCAATTTTTTCTTTAATATTGTCTGCATTTGTTTTTAACATCGATTGCATCAACGCTCTTGTCTGCCAAAGTGATACTCCCAAAGAAAACAAAGTCAGCGTAATACCAATGGTGAAAACCGCAATTACAATACGAAAAATCAGTACTGTTTTTAAGGACGATCCTTCATTTCCAGATTTGATAAAGAAAGGCATATGCTACTACTCATTAAAATAAAACAGGAAGAAACCTTAATTGTTTATACAAGGAAAACAGATAAGAATCAAAAAGCCTTAAATATTTTACTTGGAATTACTGATATGTACCCCATCCCAGTCGGATGAAGGCGGGAACACCAAAAAGCCCTTG
>DBCB01000031.1:22171-24441 GCA_002303765.1 Planctomycetaceae bacterium UBA969 | reverse complement strand
CTCATCGCTAAATAATGCTCGAATCCCAACACAGTTAAATCTATTATCTTCCGTAGTTCAGGGGTTTCGTTTTCTTTTTTGGCAAGAACTTCATGAATTAGTATCGCCTTGGCTTTGCCCTTCACCGCAACTTTATCCACAGGCCGGGTAAGAATTTGCTCCCGAATTCCAGCTTCCGTTTTATCAGAAATTAGAATCGAAGTTTTATAGGTTTTATTCGTGCCTTCCAACCTGCTTGCTAGGTTTACCGTATCGCCCACTGCAGTATAATTCAGCCGATCGTTACTGCCTATATTCCCAACAAAAACTGTTCCCGTACTTATCCCTATTCGCATTTTCAAATAAGGCAGCCCCTCCGCTCTATTTCTCTCATTGAACAACACCATTTGTTCCTGGCACGCCAGCGCTGCCTGACACGCTTTTAATTCATGGTTCTCACAATCTTCTGGCGCATTCCAAAACGCCATCACAGAATCACCTATGTATTTATCCACGGTTCCATCAAGTGATTGAATGATGTTGGTGCACATCGCAAGATGATCACCTATCAACTTTACCAGTTTATCTGGTTCAAGCGATTCTGATATGGTTGTGAAGTTCTCTAGATCCGAAAAGAATATCGTTAGTTCTTTCTTTTCTGCAAAGGGCTCTGCAGTTTTTCTTGAAGCTAAAACTTGGTTTACCACCTTGTAGGGAATGTATTTCCTAAATGATAGCAACCCTGATTTCATCTTTTCGATACCGTCTTTTAAATCAATCATTTCCTTGACGAAAATAGTGGTGTCGGATGAGAACACGATTCTTCCTTTACCAATTTCGATAACATCCTTTGCCATTCTTTCCAGAGGCTTTGACATTATTCTTGAATTTTTTATAGAAGCTAAACCAGTTACAATAATCAAGAATCCCAAAACCCAAAGAGTAATTCGGAGACTCCTAATAACAGATGCAGCGGCTAATTCCCGATTGACACAAACGCCAATGATCCAATCAGGTTTTTGGCCAGGGTATGTTGCAGTCCAAGAGTAAAGCCACAAACTAGTATCATCTGCTTTACCAACATTTATACCCGTGGAATTTTGATTAAAGGGGTCTCTGTTTTCCTTATATTCTTTTTCAATGATTTTAGTAAAAGCCCTGATTCTTTGATCTGGATGTTTTTCTGCAAGAATTAAAAATTTATTACTATCACTAACTATGGAAGGGTCAGGAATTGTTTCAATATAAGTGGGGTCTGGATGGCCAATCACTACAATTTCTTTATTGTTTCTTCTTTCCAACACAAAGGGAATCCCACCAAAACTGTAATCCCGGTCCATTTTTTTGTTGGTGATATCCATAAGATATCTCTGAAGTTGGAGCACCCCAAAATCAAGCGTCAACATCCCCACTAAACCACCCGAATCATCTTTCAAGGGGACAACATAACTAAGAATGGGAGGGTAACCATGAAGCACATTTTGTGAATATCCTCTTGAATTAAACCACCCCTTTTTTTTGTTATCTTTAAATTCTAAATAAAAATCAAAATGACGTGGGTCATTTTCATTAGAGTCAGTCAAGATAATTTTTTGTTCAGGCGTTCCTTGATTCTCATAAAGCGTAGAGCGAAATAATAGGTTTCCTTCAGGAATTGTTTCCGCAACCAACAATTTTTCACCTTGGTCTTTCATCGTACGAATCATGTGGCCTGTTTTACCATCGATTATTGAAAAACCGTCCATGTATTTGTTAGATTTAAGATGATTTGCAATAAAAATTCTTGCCTGATTTTTGACTTCTGGGTTATTTATCGATGCTTTGGTCAACAAATCTTTATATGCTTCTGCTTCTCCTTCTATTTCTGCAAGAAAATCCATCAGAAGGTCATTGATATTGTTGGAAATCAGATTCATCATCATGTACCTAGATGATTTACCCTCGTTGTATTGCATTGTAAAAGAGATTGAAGTCAGAACGGTGCCTATAACTGTAATCAGTAGTATTAAACGAAACATCAAATTGTATTTTAAAGGCCAACCTTTAAAGAAAAATCCGAAAGGATCCATGAAATTCAAACACTTTCTAATTGCTGCTACATAAATAGCAAAGATAATCTGATATTTGCATTCAAAACATTAGTTTCTAAAGTAAAGCTTTTATGATTATCCTGTTTTTTTGGTGCTTTTGCAAGTAGTCTACTACGGTAATTGATTCTAAGTCTAGATTCGCAATAGAATCAGCACTGTAAAGTTTTTATAAAGGATATTGTCATGAGACTAAGCAGGGTA
>DBCB01000031.1:0-22142 GCA_002303765.1 Planctomycetaceae bacterium UBA969 | reverse complement strand
AAGCAGGGTAAAAGTGGCGGGGGGCAACAAACTTGCTTTTTATGATGAAGCAGGATTTATGTTGCTCGAGGATGCTGCAAAAAAAGCGGGCAAGGATTTTTCCTGGCTGGCAAATGCAGAGTTGATTGATTGTATTCATGGTGGGAAACACCATCATAATGCTTTAAGTTTATTTCAAAACTTCAATCCAGATAGAAATCTTGCTGATGCAAGTTTTCTTGTGCCAATTCCAAAACCGAATAAAATTTTCCTCCTCGCAGGAAACTATGCAGAGCATATCCGCGAAGGCGGCGGCATCGCCCTCGAGCGCGCTGAAACTTTCCCCTATGTCTTCATGAAGCCTGCAAGCACCACACTTAACGACCCCTACAAACCCATTCGCATTCCCTCGGTATCCCCTGATGCAATCGATTGGGAACTCGAATTAGGCGTGATCATAGGCAGAAATTGCAAGGCTGTCAAAGAAGCTGATGCGCTATCTTATGTTGCGGGTTACACCATTATCAATGATATTTCCAACCGCAAGTTCAGACCAAATGCAGGTAGGAAAAAACGTGAAAAAGATGTCTTCTTCGATTGGCTGCATGGCAAATGGTTCGATAGCTTCTGCCCCATGGGCCCTTGCGTACTTGATGCAAAATCTCTGTCAGACCCCCAATCCCTTAAACTTGAACTAAAGCTTAATGGCGATACCAAACAAAGTTCTAGTACTGCCCAGATGATATTCCCTATCGCAGCATTGATTGAGTTTATTTCATCCATGGTTACGCTTGAGCCAGGGGATATTATTTCCACGGGTACGCCTTCCGGAGTAGGCCACACCTCTGGCACTTTTTTAAAGGATGGCGACACCATGCATGGGTGCATTGAAAAAATCGGAGTTTTGGTTACTAAGGTAGCAAAAGAGTTGGACTGCCCCTACGAAAGCGAAATTGTTTTTTCAAGGCGGGACGATTCATAAATAGCATCAACAATTTGAAGGGTGGCATATACTGATTCAGGTGTATTCCTGCAATCGGGGCCCCCTTTAGCCATAGCAATCCAATCTTGTAAAAGATGAAGCGTTTTCTTTCCGCCATACCCCTTGGTGTTATCCACAGGAAGGATGAACTTTTCCTCCATGGGTATGAACTGGGGTTGAGGGCCATGGATTTCAAAAAGTCCACCAGTGCCTGGATGTGAAGGATTCCAGTGCAACCAGCGCTGCGAACCGAAAATACTCCACCCCGATTCACCTGCCCAGCGAGGCAGCCAATACCCACCTGAAAAATTCACCACACCCCCTCGGGAAAGCTCAAGCAGAGCAGACCCACCATCTTCCACCTTGGCATTCGTATCAGAAAACACACCAACCTTTGCACAGACACTCTTCACTTTAGATTCAGTCACATACATCAACAGATCGAACCAATGGCATGCTAGCCAATTAAAAAAGCCGCCTCCACTAATCTTCGGATCAAATAAATAATGATTAGGCCCACGCCTTGTAATATCGCTGGTATACCAATTCATTTGTAGTGAGATGAGTTTGCCAAACCTTCCCTCCAGCACCATCGATTTTAATCTTTGGGCGCCTTCATCATAACGCCACATGTACCCCGCTTGAAACGCAACCTTATTAGCACGGATTGCATGCATTGCAGGCAACCAGTTACTTGCAGATGCAGCACAGGGTTTTTCGACCAAAACAGCTTTCCCTGCTTGGGCAAGTTGTACAACAACATCCGTAGTTTCACAATTAGGCAGACAAACAACAGCGCCATCAAATTGGCCCCACAACAATAGTTCCACAACGGAATTAAATCTGGGAAGCAGAGCATATTTTTCTTCAAGGCTTGCAATAGCGCCATCGAACCCTTTGACAAAAGCAACCAGTTGGGCTTCTTCATAAATAAGGCTGATGGATTCGCGCCAGCCCGAACCATGCGGATGATCAACACCTATAAAAGCAATTCGAAAAGGTTTAGCCATGGGCCTTCTTCTCCTGAAAATTGGAAATCAAAGAGGGATGTATGTTGGGCCTTTGATTCATACTAAACCAAGTAAGGCCAGCAGTATCTTTTCTCGGCCCCGGCAAAATGAGATCAAGTACAATTGCAGTAATGATCATAATCAAAAGTGATGCGGGCATTACCAAAGTGAAGCTAAGATTTTTTTCGAGCCCTAGAAGTTCCTTCCCATAAGAAATTAGAATGGCGGAAACAAAAGCAATCAAAGTTGCAGGAACCATGGCAACCGCTCTAATCCAGGGAATAAAAATGCCAATAATAAACATTCCACCCAAAGGCGCAGTGAAACAATTAAAACTTCTAGGCATCATTTCAACGATGTTGCGATCCTGTACCAAGACATCGATGCCGTAAGCAAGAAGGGTTGAAAGCAAGCCCGCAAGCAAGGTAACACCGGTTGCAAAACTCACTCGTGAAGAAGGGTTATCCGTTTGTTTTCTTTCCATTGCAAGCACTGTCGCAAGCGAATTAAATCCTGAAGAAATGGTAGACATAGCAGCGGCCAATACCGCAGTCAGCACTGCGCCAGCAAGCCCTGGGGGTAGAAACTCGACCATATATCGAGGAAAGATCATATCAGCTTTTTTTTCTTGAGACAAATCAACTTGAGTATTCCCTTTAAGGTTCTCATAAAGAATCGCAAGCCCGACCAGAACCAGTACCGTATTGATGCAAAGGTTGCCAAACACTGCAAGGATAAAACTTTTACGGGCTGCCTTCAAATCCGTGGTGGAGAAGTATCGTTGCACCGTCATCTGATTTCCAAGGTGAATGCAAACATGCCAGACAAACATGGTCAAAGCGAAGGAAACAACAGTACTGCGCTGATAAGGATCAAGACTGAAAATCCGGGTGCTTTGTTTTTCACCATGGTATTTGGCAGCTTCCGATATCCAATCGATGGGTGTGGAATGGGTGGTGATGCCAATAAAAAGTATGCATCCGAGGGCGCCTCCAAACATGAGGAAAAATTGGACAACATCCGTCCAGACAACGCCACGATATCCGCCCACCATCGTATACAAGGTGGTAATGATTCCCAATAAAAGAATAATAGCACCCAGATGCAAATGGGTTACTTCAACCATGGTTCGTGCCATTGCCAAGATGACAAAACCCATCCATGCGATTGTTTGCAAGGAAAAGAATATCACCCCAAGCTTACGAGCGTTGGCATCAAACCTATATCCCAGATATTCATAAGCTGAGGTAAAACGAAACCGCATCAGAAACGGAATAAATAAAAATAAGACAAATCCAGTTTCCAAAACAATCGCAATGAACTTGCCTGTGATGTTCGTAAACCCGGATAGAAAGACCTCGCCCGGTTCTGAAATGTAAGAAAGCGACGATATCAACGTTGCAACGATGCTCAACCCAATCGCATACCAGGGTATCTGACGCTGAGCAAGAAAGTATTCATCATCATCTTTTTTATGCGACCCCGCCCAAACGCCTATCACCAGCATTGCAACAAAGTAGGCAAGCATCACAGAGTAATCTAGAATTCCAAATTCATGTAAAGGCATGTCATTCAACCAGGTAGGCAACTTGTATTATGAATCTCTGTAATGCAGCATAATTTGTTTAGAGCAAGAAGTATACAAACTACTGTAAAACAGTTACACCAAAGCGGTAATGGGCCTAGGTGCTTGCATCTCTTTGCGAACCAAACTCGTAAACCACCTTGCCATCCACATCCCGATGCTGAAAAACTATGGAGCTTTTGAGGCCATCGCGCTTTACGGTCGCAGAAAGAAATCCTCCTTTAACTCGATGAAAACGATGGTAAGCAGGGTCATTACCTTTGCTACCACCAGCGTGCAAATCACTCGCTGCGCCAACGCTGAACTCGTGCACCTTGGATTCAGGATGGACCGAATGATATTGCCAATGGCGATCACCGCAAATGGAAAAAAAGTTGTCGGGGACATTAGTTCGCAACCAGTTGCGAATTTCATCGCCTTCGTGTTTGAACTTAAGGTTGGAATGATTATCACTTTTATTGCTCCGATCGGGACCAACCAAAGGGGTTGGAGTAACTAGAATTTTCCAAGTTGCGTTACTTTCCTTCACGGTACGTTTGAACCAAGCTTTTTGCTCATTACCCCAGATGGTTTTATCGGGACCATCAGGGACTTTATTTTTAGAGCGAAAATCACGCCCATCGGTAAACCAGATTTGCAAATCGCTTCCCCAGCGAAAAGTGCGGTAGTTCAACCCATCGCCCATTGGGGCCTGTTGGCGGAAAATCTTCTGCCCTTCTGCAAAAGTGAATGAACCCATTGATTTCGATTCAGGCCCTGAATCATTATTCAAAGTATCATGATCATCCTTAAGCCAATAGGTACCCACCTGACGATTGAACTCAATCAGACGGGGCAGGCTGAACATACGCTGCCAATGATAGCGTGCCAACTCGGGGGAAGTTACATAAGGTTCATCTGCATCATAATAAACAAGATCGCCTGTAAGGCAGGTGAAAGCAGGCTTTAATGCAAGCATTGAAGGGTAAATGGCATGCCCATCCGGGTGCCCACGATCAGGGTAACCTTGGCATGTCATAACGCAAAAAGTCAGATTGCTTGGAACATTTGAAGTCGGCGCAGTTTGAAACTTCCCTTCAAAACCGCCATGGGTCTTTTTATCCGCATCTCTAGTTTCACTTATAAAATGATAAATCGTAGCAGGCTTTAAATCATTCAGAAAAAAGCGATGCGTGAAATCGGTCTTCTCGGTTACATCAACCCAGTCAGTGGTTTTCGCATCAGACAAATCAACCTTAGCGCCATAACGCAGCCTCACACTGCCGGGCGCACCGGAGCAAGCCCCTTCAAGTTGATCCACAGGCACAGTGATTGCTTGTCTTTCTGCGCCTTGTTTAACTTTCCCAGGAATCAACTTCCCTGCATTGTTACGAACTGAAGCAGTAGTCAATCGCACCCAAATAATTGCGCTTTTATCGGTTACTTCCCCCGTGCGGGTTCCCATAGCTTGATAAGGATCAGTATCTGCAAATGCAGCATCTGCTTTGCAATGGGTAATACCAGCAATCGTGGTGATACCCAAGGCAGATTGCGCCACGAATTTACGCCTGTTGATTGAATTGTAATCCTCGTTCATGATGATACTTTCAAATTAAAAGTTATCAGCCTGCAACAATGTTCACAAGTTTCCCAGGCACGATGATCATTTTCTTGATTGGTTTACCAGCGATGAATTCCTGAACTTTAGGGTCTGCCAACGCAAGTTCCTTAAGAGCATCATCCGCCAAGCCTAGGGCAACACTAAGACGGGTGCGAATTTTGCCATTAACTTGAACAGGGATTTCAACGGTATCAAGTTTCAACAAATCAGGGTTATAAATGGGCCAAGGCTGGTAAGAAAGAGATGCGGTTTCCCCAAGTGCCTGCCATACTTCTTCTGCAAGGTGAGGCGCAAAAGGAGCAAGCAGTTGCACAAAGGTTTTTAAAACAGACTTTGGCTTCTCTGCAACAGGGGTGAGAAAATTAGTGAACTCCATCATGGCAGAGATGGCGGTGTTGAATCGATAATGTTCCAAATCATCGGTAACACGCTTGATGGTATGGTGCAGCATACGCAAAGTTTCTTGGTTAGCTGGGATATCCTTCACTGCCTCTAGCAGGGTGTTATGTTCAGCACGATCGTCGATGATCATACGCCAAACTCTTGCAAGAAAACGATAAACACCTTCAACCCCATTCATGTTCCAAGGTTTGGTGGCTTCCAGAGGCCCCATGAACATTTCGTAAAGGCGCAAACTATCTGCTCCGTAATCATGAACCACGGTATCAGGGTTGATGACATTACCCCGACTCTTGGACATTTTAGAGGCACGGGCATCGATCCGGATTTCAGGGTTTTCCAGCAGAACAAAAGAGTCCCCTTTTTTCTCTGCCTTAGACTCTTCGATTTTAATGCACTCAACAGGCAGGTCGGTTTTCTTTTCCGTTGCAGAAATTCCATCAAAGCTTACTAATGATTGCGAGATGAACTTACCTTCTTTTTGGAAAGCGGTGTACTCCATTTCGCCAAGGATCATGCCCTGATTGATAAGCTTTTGAAAAGGCTCTTTGCAATTAAGGTAGCCCCGATCGTAAAGCAACTTATGCCAGAATCTGGAATAAAGAAGATGAAGCACTGCATGCTCTGCACCACCGATGTAGAGATCGACGGGCAGCCAAGCGTTAAGTAATTCTGGGTCGCAGAAGGCTTTGGGGTTTTTAGGATCGATGTAGCGGAGGTAATACCAGCAAGAACCCGCCCACTGGGGCATGGTGTTGGTTTCGCGGATATACTGTTTGCCGTTGCGTTCAACTTTAAGCCAAGCCGTAGCTTTGCCCAAAGGTGGTTCGGGCCTGCCTGAAGGTTTGAAATCTTCGAGTTGGGGGAGTTCCAAAGGCAACTCAGAAGTTTCAATCGGCTCGATATTACCTAGAAGATTGCCCTGTGCATCAACTTGATGAAGAAGAGGAAAAGGCTCGCCCCAATAGCGTTGCCTGCTGAAAAGCCAATCACGAAGTTTGAAATTAACTTTTCCAAACCCTTGTTGTTTCGTTTCTAAAACCCCGATGATCTTCTTCTTAAATTCGGAAGAGGTCAAACCATCGAACTCTGAAGAATTACAAACAGTACCTTCATCCGTGAAGGGTTCGGTAAAGTTTTGCATGGAGCTTTTGGTTTTTTCAAGCCATGCATCTGAAGGTTGAACTACAGGAACGATGGGCAGGTTGAAATGTTTTGCGAACTCAAAGTCACGCTCATCGTGTGCGGGAACCGCCATGATTGCACCGGTGCCGTACCCTGCTAGCACATAATCAGCAATCCAGACGGGGATCTGCTTGTTGTTAACAGGATTGATTGCATAAGCGCCTGTAAACACCCCAGTCTTCTTTTTAGCAAGCTCAGTTCTTTCGAAGTCACTTTTGCGTGAAGATTCTGTTTGATAAGCTTCGACTGCAGCTTTTTGTTCAGGCGTGGTGATTGCTGAAACAATAGAATGCTCAGGCGAAACAACCATGTAGGTAGCGCCAAAGAGGGTGTCCGGCCTGGTGGTGAAAACCTTAACCACTTTATCCGAGGCCGCAAGTTTAAAAGAAACCTCTGCCCCTTCGCTTCTTCCAATCCAGTTGCGCTGCATATCCTTAATGCTTTCAGACCAGTCAAGATCTTCAAGATCGTATAAAAGGCGCTCTGCATAAGAAGTGATGCGCAACATCCATTGCTTAAGTGGCATACGAACAACTGGATGGCCGCCCCGCTCGCTTCTGCCATCAACGACTTCTTCGTTGGCAAGCACGGTACCTAAAGCAGAGCACCAGTTGACTGGAACTTCAGCCTGATAGGCAAGCCTTTGGCTATCACGATAAATGCGAACAGCATCGTCACCCTGATTTTTAATATTTTCCGGAACGGGAAGCTCTGCAATAGGTCTGCCTTTTTTTGCAGAAGCATCGTACCAAGTATCAAAGAGGAGAAGAAAAATCCACTGAGTCCAGCGATAGTAGGATGGATCGGTGGTATCAACTTCCCGATCCCAATCGTAGCTAAAGCCTAGGGATTGGATTTGCCTACGGAAGTTATTGATGTTTTTTTCGGTGGTGATGCGGGGGTGAGTGCCTGTTTCGATTGCATATTGTTCTGCGGGCAGGCCAAACGCATCCCAACCCATGGGATGAAGAACAGAAAAACCACGGGCTCTTTTATACCGAGCAAGAATATCAGTTGCGGTATAGCCTTCCGGATGGCCAACATGCAAGCCTGCGCCACTTGGGTAGGGAAACATATCGAGAATGTAGTATTTTTGTGCAGTCGGTTTTTCGGGTGTCTTGAAGGTTTTATTCTTTAACCAAAATGTCTGCCATTTGGGTTCAATAGTGCGTGGATTGTAGCTTGGCATAATTAACAAGTCTTCATGTTCGAGGTTCTAGTTTTGGCAACAATAATACCAAGTTGTCATCTTATAGTAATGCGCCTAGGTTCCTAGCGGGATGATACAGCAATAAATAGGTTCTTACATAAATAACAATGCTTGCTTAATAAAAACGGGAGTCAGGTGATAATACCTGCCTCCCGTGATGAATATCAATAACCACACAAGAAGCTTACTGGCCCAAACTCTTTAGCATGGTATTTGCAACCAACTTATTGCCAGCTTCATTCAAATGCACCGTATCGGAAGTAAGAACACCCCTATCTTTTTTATCAGAGTTATTCGAAGCAATATGATCTACAAATGCTTTGCGTAAATCGCAAAGATTCAAATTCAACTCCTTGGCAACCTTGCGACTGATATTAGCGTATTCATCCAACCTGGTGTCGAGCTTGTTAGCCCCACCTGGAAGTTCACCAATCACGGTAGGTGTGCAAACAATAACTTGTGCCCCTGCCTTGGTGCATTTACCAATCACTTCTTTTAGGCCGCTTTCAAAAGCTTCAGGCAATGTGCCTTTTTTAGGATCGGCTGCGCCATGCCATACATCATTGATGCCGATATAGATGAAAACGATGGTGGGTTTCTTAGCAATAACATCCTTGTCAACCCGTGCCTGAAGGTTAGGAACTTTGTTACCACTGATACCCGCACCAATACATTCAATAGCGAGGTCTTTTTTCTTTTCAGCAAATTCATTGCGGATTACTTGAATATACCCTTTGCCGCCATTACCACCTGCTGTAATTGAATCGCCCAGAAAGACAATGCGATCATCTTTCTTGAGAACCACGGGAGTGGGTTGTGCAAAAAGGGATGGAGTGGAAAAAGCCACAAACAAAACGCTGGCAAGAACGGAATTCAAACGCATCATACTGCTCCTCAAGGGAAAGAAAGATATACAGGAAGGCAGTGTAGCATTGCGCTTTGGATGAGAAAAGCTTGAACCATTTATTTTGGAACCTTGACCAGCTCAAGCATTGCTTCGCCCATTGCTTTACCTATACGGTTAAACCAGATCGCGCTGCCATAGTAATGGTAAGGCCGATCGCTGCCGGTATTGACCCAAGCAGGGTTTTTCTGCCAATTGGGAAACATTTCTTCCGCTGCTTTATCCACCAACACATCAACTGGAAAAGCCTTTAAGTTGCCTTTAAACTCAGGAACAGCATTCATCGAAAGTTGCGCTTCACGAACTACCAACATACCTTTGGTAGCGGGCTTTGATCCGTTCTGGCCCAACGCCCCAATCACGAAAGGCAATTTCGGGGAGTTAAGATCCTTCCTCACATCATTGATAAAATGCTTCATGTTGGAAGCGTATTCGTTCTCAGCACCAAACATATCGTTAAAGCCCTGAAACCAAACAAAGCCTGCCAACTCAGGCTTCATACCCTTCAATGCGGGAAACAACGCTGCATGATCATTCATCACCGTTTTAACTTCAGTCATCATGTTGCGGTAGGAAGAACCATAGTCTTTCTTGATTTCCTCCATGGTAGGAAGAGGATCGGTCTTTTTGTTCTTCTCATTATTTTTAGTTACACGTTCCCTTGCCTGCACAAGCTCTTTCTGAAGAACTTCATCAGCGGGAAATCCAGCAGATGGCGAACGAAAGAGTTTATAAAGAGAATGCCCACCCCAAGCAGCTTTCACCAAAATCACAGGCTCGTTATAATAATCACCCATCATGGTTCCGAATTCCAACTCGACGCCTGTACAACCGGGGGAGCCATAACCTAGGGTAAGTGGGCCCTTGCGATCCAAAAACTTGATGAAGACATCATCGCGTGTGATCCATTTATCATCTTTACGCAAATGCGTAAAAAGCTCTTTGGTAGGAGCGTTGGCAGATTGATAATCAAGCAAAGTATTTCGGGCTTTGCCCTCCATATTCGATTGCCCCGCCAAAATAAACACCTTCACAGTCTTCGTAGCTTCCTGCGCCTGCAAGGGAAGATTCAATCCCTGACACAAAAACGCCAACGCAAGTAAACATCTTTTCAGCATGGTCTTATTCCTAATCATGTTATTTCATCCAAAGTAAAGAGCGGGTAACTACACTATTGCGTAACAACTCTGTATCAAAATCAGAGATTGATATTCACCTCGGAACACCTGCTGCCCATTTAATGCCCTCAAGAATATGCTGCCTTGCAAAAGCAGTATTCAACGAGGGCAGATCATGGCCCAACTCGGTGTAGAAAAACCTACCACCACTTTGTGGTTCATTGGTCCATGCAATCGGATGATCTTTGCCCATCGCTTTGCCATTGCGGGTCTTAAAATAATCCCGAACCGGATCGTAAGTAGATTCATCAACACGCATTAAAACTTTAAAACCGGGGAGTCCGGTAACTGATCGATCATGGTTAGTCCAATCAGCCTGATAAAAGAATTCTGGGGGTTGACCCTTAACTGCGGGATGGTTTTTTGCTGCCGGATCAACGATCACCTTCGCTTTTAGAAAAAGAGAATCACTATTGAAATCGCAGCCGCCAAGTTGATTCAACCAAGGCCAATTAGTCTGATGAACCAAAGCAGCATGAATACCCACAATTCCCTTTTTACCCTTAGAAAACCAATTCTCAACCGACTTCCTTTGTGCTTCAGGAATAACCTTATCCAACTCGTTGGCATTATTCAAAACCAGCACATCATAACTGGCAAGCTCTGCAGGGCCCAAGTCTTTCCAATGTTCGGTAACATCCGCTTCAATGCCATTTTCATTTCCCAAAAGAACCAGCCATCGATTGATCTTTGGAATTTCCGGATGTCGATAGAAAGCGGTATTGGAATAAACAAGAACCTTGAGCTTCGTATTCTTCGCAGGCAAAGGGGATTTTTCTTGGCCCAATACAAAAGTGCAAACCAGCACCATTGCTGTAATAATACCCATAATTCGTTTTCTACTCTTTGCCATGTTCTGCCCCAAATAAATGCGCTGAATATCAATTTTACGAACTACATGAAAGCATGGAACAACCAGCCCGATGCCTAGCCCACTCAGGGCGTTTTGCTGCATAAATCTCTTTATCCGGCTGTTCATCATAAGGCTTGCGCAATATATCAAGCAATTCATTTACCTTGGAAAATTCACCCTCTGCAGCTTTATCAATCGCTAATTGAGCAAGATAATTTCTAAGCACATATTTTGGGTTGTGGGCATTCATCTTCTTGCGCCTTAAATCTTCAGATGCACCATCAGATCGAACACGGGCAAAATAACTTCGAAGCCATGCACCCATGCGTGCCTTGTATTTATCTGTTAATTCATCAGGAAGATAGTAGGCATCTAATAAGGGCATCAATAGCACATCATCACTTGCCTCATCTATTTGATTAGAATCTAGCAACGCTAATTTGCGGAAGAAAAGTGTCATGTCGGTTTCGACTAACTGCAACACTTGAAAAAGTTCATCCGTCAAGGCCTCATCTGTTGCAGGATCGAAATGGCGAAGCCCAAGCTTCCCAGCCATCATCTCGTTGTAGCCCTGTTTGAAAGTATCAGAATATACGGCCAAAGCTTCTTGCAATGGCTCTATTTTTTCGATCAAGGGGTAAAGAGATTCCGCAAGCCTTGCAAGGTTCCAAAGGGCAATCTGAGGTTGATTGCCAAAGCGGTAGCGTTTGCCTGAAGCATCAGTAGTATTAGGAGTCCAGCCCGGATCGTAATTTTCAAGCCAGCCATAGGGGCCATAATCGATGGTCAACCCAAAGATGGACATATTATCCGTATTCATCACACCATGTACAAACCCAACTCGTTGCCAATGCACCATCATGATTGCAGTTCTTCTGCAAACTTCCGTCAGCCAAGTTAGATAAACCTCGGGGGAAGGTTCACCCAGTTGCGGGTAATCAGTTTTAATCGTGTAATGAACAAGTTTTCGAAGTAGTTCGACATCGCCACGCGAAGCTAAGATTTCAAAGTTCCCAAACCTTGTAAAAGATGGCGCAACCCTGCAAACAACTGCACCTGGTTCATGCATCGGATTACCATCATAAAACATATCCCGCATTACCTTTTCACCTGTAAGCACTAGGCTTAGTGCGCGAGTGGTAGGAACCCCAAGATGATGCATCGCTTCGCTGCATAAGAATTCGCGCACGGAAGAACGCAATACCGCCAAGCCGTCTGCGGTACGCGAATAGGGCGTAGGGCCAGCCCCCTTAAGCTGCAACGCCCAGCGCTCACCTTTTTTATTTATCACCTCACCCAAGTTAATGGCTCTGCCATCGCCCAACTGCCCGGCCCATTGGCCAAACTGATGGCCACCATAACACATGGCATAAGGATCCATCCCGGGTACCTGCATATTCCCTGCAAACACTTGGGCAAAATAATCCGAGGTACAATCTTCATCAGACAGATCGAACAACTGTGCAACTTCTTTGGAATAGCTGATCAATTGTGGTTTACAAACCTTGGTGGGTAGAACCTTGGAATAGCACGCGCCTGCAACCTGCCTTCTGCGATTGGAGGAATCTGGATCGCATGGTAATTCAGTTACAAAGCGATTATCGAATTTCAAAGCATCAAGTTGATGATTCATGAGTTTCTTTAGTTTAAGTATTGAGCAAAGGGCCTTTATGCCAAATGCCAACTTAACAGGAACCAAAGCGATGGCAAGTGCTTCTATGCGATTGGCAGCATAAATAAGCTGGTTACACACCAACCTGTTCAACTATTTCTTAGGGGCACTTTTAGGGGCTTGAATGGTACGCAACTCAGGCTGGGTACTTGTAGATTCTATCGCCTTGATTGCTTCTTCAACCGAAATAATCTTCATCTTCTTGGCCCAATCAGGGAAATCTTTTTCCTCTTGGCACTGGATGATCAAAACCTTGAGGTCAGGCAAAACTTCCTTAGCTGCACTGCCATAGCGAAGAAGTTCTTTCATGATCTCGCCCATGCGTTTTTCGCTGCCATGCGGGCTTTGAGTCTGGGCGAATTTTAAACTCACCCTGATCCCTTCCCTGAAGTTGTACTTGGAAAGCGCACGAAGCCCCGCCATCCGGATTTCGTTTGCAAACATCGTATCCGCAGGCGAGGGAATATCGATCGCCAAAAGTATGTCGGGGGCCAAGGCCTGCACATCTTCAAGTGTTAATTGATTAGTGATGGTGTGGGTGAGTTGGGCACGAGCCATGCCATCTGCATTCTTGGAAATGGCACGAATCGCAGGGTAAAGCAGCTCGGGATCAATCCCCTTAATTGAAGTTCGTAATAATCCCTTGAACAATGCAGCGGCTAATTCGCCATGCGTTAGCTGGATGGGATCATCCCAAACAATGGGTGCCAAAGGCTCTGCTGTAACAACCACAGCCTTCAACATTTCAGGAACAACAGGCTTTGCCGTATCGCCCATGTTGCGAAGCGCGTTGGCAGCTTTCACCCGCAACCAACGATCTTCATGGGTAAGCAAACGCACCAAAACAGGAAGAGCCTCTGCGCTGTTGATATAGCCTAGGGTTTCAGCAGCGCCTTGCCTTTTTCGATAATCTGGGCCTTCGGCCAAAACTATCAATCTGGGAACCAACTCTTTCCGATCTGGGCGCTTGCCCAACTCTTCTGCTGCCCAACTACGTACCACGGGCGACCAATCTCCCATGGCTTCGATAAGCTCTTCATTGGTTTTATTCTTGCGATCAAGATCAAAGCGCCCGGATGCAATTGCATCTGCAACTTCTTTTTTCGTAAGCCAACTTGCCTGATCAACTCCCCTGCCTGTAATTGCGATTTTCTTCAATGGAATCGAATAAGTTAGAACATAAGTTGCGGCAGGGCTAAGGCCATAGTAACTGCTTTTACCATAGTAGGTATTATCATCTGTTTTCCCGGGGCCAAATTGTTCACCGCCATCATAGGTGAAGGAACCATCAGACCTACGCACCAGATCAAAATGCCAGGACGCTTGATTAAAATACGCTGCCAAAGCATCAGGGCCACCCGTGTTGGCACCAAGTGCGCCCCAAAGATAACTGAACCCTTGGCCGGTATGGCCATACTCGCGATTTTGATAAGAAGCCGTGACCATCTTTGCCCAAAACTGGGTCTCACGAATACGATTGCCCTGCAGGCCAAACAACAACGCGGTCATTGCGTTCTTGCCATTGTTTTCGTGGTTGGGCCAAGGCATATGCTCTCCATAGGGAATTGCACCTTTGTCTACAAAGTAGCCAAAGAACTTGGAAGCGCGATCAACTGCGGGCTCAATCTCCGGATGCTTCACACCACAATTTTTTCCCATCACGATTGCCATGTTTGCAATCAAACCCGCAGCGTTCACAGGGCCATAAGGCGGTATCGAACCATGAAGCTGCCCATCGGGAGTCAACTTTGCAATGCCATGGCCAAAGGTGCCATACATACTCTGGCCCTTCGCCAGGGAAATTGCATATTCATTGATTGCAGGAAGAACATCTTTATCGCCAGTGAGAAGATAATATTCGCAAAGGAAAACATTGCGATAGCCCCAATCCCACATGAACATTCCATCCTTGAGTTCGAGCTTCAATGATTTAGGACCAATCTTATGGGCAAGGGCTTTAACCCGAGGCAGATACTCAGGATTGCCTGTTGCCATCAATGCCAAGCCATTGACTGCGCCCCACATATCATCACGGAGCGGTTCGTTTGCGAGCACCTTGCATGCTTCATCAAAAATGAGTTTGGACTTAGGGCAGTTAAAAGGAGCAGTTGCAGAGTAGGAACCCATGACCCGAAGTTTGAGTTGCACTTTTTCGGTTTTGCCCTGTCGCCAAACGAGAAGGTGCAGCTTCCCTTGATTCGTTTCTTTTTCTGCTTCTTGAATTGAAAGAGCAATGCTTTTGCGAGCATCATCAGCAAAGGGTTTGTCATCAACGCCAAGTATCACATCATTAATTTTAATAACGCCATCTGCAGGCGATTTAGCACCTACATGAGTGACAAGAATCTGCCTGCTGAAAGTGGTAGTTCTACCCTGCTGGCTTTCGAAAAAATTCGCAGGCTTGGTGTAAATCCAACCACGTAAACCCGTTGCACCAAGGTTATAAGTCAGCTTGATATCAGCAGGCTTTTCTTTGGTAAGATCAGGGGGAACAGGGTTTTTGGGCTGGGCAAAAACTTGCTGGCAGGCAACAAGCAAAATAATTGAAATAGTAAGAATCGACTTAGAATACAATTTAAAATACATGAATACTTTCCATAAAAGCTAAAACAAAAACACATCATCCAGAATTGATCTAGTATGAGATGTGCTATTATGTGGTTCAACTACTAACTAAATATTATTTTGCAGCTAGAATCTTCTCATCCACCAAACGCATGGCATCAAACGAAAAAAAATCCCAAGGCCCACCGGAATTTCCTTCCGCATCCCAAGCCCGATCCTGATAAAGTGATTTGAAATTAGACATCAACCAATTGGAGTAAATTAATGCGTCGCACCTTGTTGTGTTCCATCGCTGGAGCAGGGACTGGTTTTTTTGCAGGCTTTGTAATGGTGCAAATATTTCTTCAGGTTCTAGCGAGGGAAACAGTACCCGACAACACAGGATTGGTGTTAATATTGGGCGTATTTCTAGCCGGCACCGGATCCATAGTAGGGGCCATCATTGGTGGCATTGCAGATCTAAAAGAATTACTAAAAGAAAAGCCCCAAACCTCGGTAAAACCGCAGGAATAAGGGCTTTATATTTTGCAAGTGTGGAGCTTCCCCAAGAGGCAAACCCGCAAATAAACGCTTTACTTTTTGGTGGGGCCTTCCCGTGCGGATAAATTGTCAAGCACCTGCTTCAACTTCTCTTCTTCCACCTTATTGGCTTCCAAAGATTTTGCCTGAAAAGCAGGTAATAATTTATCCCACACCAGATTCAATTGCCCTTGCATGTTGCCAGTCAAAGCAGTGATGGCAATAACAGCATCCTGCTCGGGAAGGACAATGCAAAACTGTCCATCCTTGCCATCGCCTCGAAAAGCACCATTCCGACATTGCCAAAACTGATAGCCATACCCCTGCCCCCAATCGCTGTTGGGCTTAGGGCCATTTTCCACCTGCTTGCTGGTTGCATCCTTCACCCAAGATTCAGGTATTAACTGCTTGCCATTCCATTTGCCCTTCTGCAGATAGAGTTGGCCGAACTTGGCGATATCCTCGGTGGTGATGAACAATCCCCAACCACCAATTGAAACGCCCTGCGGACTAGCATCCCACTTTGGGTTTTTGATTCCCAAAGGCTCGAACAATCGGGGTTGCAGGTATTCAAGAATAGTCTGACCAGTGACCTTCTGCACGATTGCCGATTGCATGTAAGTCGCCTGAGAATTGTACACGAACTTGCTCCCCGGCTTATGGGGCACGGGATGAGCCAAGAAAGTTTTCACCCAATGTGCATCCGGGGCAGGTTTGGGCTCCTTGTCATGGCCTGTAGACATGGTAAGCAGATCGCGAACCTTCATGGCTTTAAGATTCTCTGAAGGATTTTCGGGAAGCAGATCAGGGAAAAATTTGATCACCGGATCATCAACGCTAAGCTTTCCTTCCGCAACGGCTAAGCCCACCGCAGTGGAAGCAAAGCTTTTGCTAAGGGACCAAAGCACATGGGGCGTCTGTGGTGTCTGGGGTTTCCACCAGCATTCCGCCACCACCTGGCCATGACGCATCAGCATAAAGCTGTGCATGGTGTTGATTTCTTTATCGGCAGCTTCGATAAACTCGCGAATAGCCTTGGATGAAACCCCTTGGGCTTCTGGGGTACTTCGGGGCAATCCTCCCGGAGTTTGGGCATAAATACCGGGGGCAAAGGCCAGGGCAACTATCAATACACAAATCATTTTCCTACGGCTGATCATCATTTTTCTCTCTTTCTTTGAAAAGTACTGTTGAACATTAACGAATAGATGATTACTTTTTCTTCGGGTCTTTGACACCCAAAGGCTTGCTGATGAGCATCTTCAATTTGGATTGGGGACTGATAAGTTTCTTAGCCAAAATATCTTCTTCGGTGAAGCGGGCCAGAAGGATTTCGCCATCCGTGGAACGATTACGATCGTAAGAAATGTAGAGAGTGCCATTGGGCGCCTGAAAACCATCCGGGTAGGAAATGCCCTTGCGCTCATCAATCACCAACCCGCCCTTCCAGGTTTTGCCATCATCCTCGGAAAGCCAGGCGCTCAATTGAACCCTGCCTTCATGAGAGTCGAGGCGGTCGCCATGCTTGACCAGCAGCAGCCTGCCCGAGGCCAGCCTGCGGAAGTGAAAGCGAGCGTTGGGTTGGCGGATGCCTGTTGGCTCGCTGGGAGAAGCCCACGTTTTCCCACCATCCGTCGAAAAGGATTGCATCATTCCTTTTGCTGTGCGGGCCAACATCCAAAGCGAAAGATCCTTGCGTTCCACGATCATATGCTCATGCCAGTCGGGATTGGGGAAAACTGCAGCCCCCCTTCGCTGCCAAGTGACACCCTTATCATTAGATACAAATACATTCGCACCCCGCAATGGATTCAAATCTTGAAATAGCCCACTGAATGGTCCGAATCCTTCCCGCTGATCCAAGGAAATGGGAAGCATCCATTCCCCCGTGGAAAGGACGGTGGGCTTATTCAGGGTGACCCCATGCCAAATGCGTTTGGGTTCGGACCATGCCGGCTTGTCGGAGTCCGGGTTTTCGCAAATGCTGGCCCAAACCCCAGCCCTGCCATCGAACATCTCCATCGATTGATCAAAAATCAGCCAAAGGCGGCCAATGGGATCGGTCCAGAGGTTTCCTACAAGAATGCTGCGATCCATGGGAAGGTTTTTGGAATGTGCATCCACTACCAAACGTGGCTTCGACCAGGTCTCGCCATCATCATCGCTGCTGGCCAGTACGAAAAAAGCCTTAGGACTGTCGCCCCCCGCAACCCAGCAGGCCCAAAGCCTACCCTTAGGGGTTCTCTCTATGCCAATTGTCATACCATAATCAAGTTTATCGTAATCGTATTTCGGCAGAGGCGAAGTGTTCATTTTAGGCGGGATAAGTGCGAAGTCTGCAACCCGCCGCATCACATCCTTCTCGAATGCCCGCAATGCCTCGGGAGACATTGTTGCAAAGGCAGCTTCAGGTTTTTCAAGAGTTTGAGCATAAATGCCATGGGCAAAAAGCAGGGCAGCCATCAATGCACAAATCATTTCTCTAGGGTTAATCATCACACTTCCCTCTTTCTTTAAAAAGTATTGTTGAAGATTAACGAAAAACCCACAGTTTGCAACCAAGGAATCACTCTTGAATTTAAGCGTCCCCACCAAACGCATGGCATTCCCGACCTTACCAAAACCAGCTTCGGTATCCTCGATAATGCTGTGTTTTGAAAAAACTGGCATTGAAAGCCGTTGCTAGAAATGAATTTAGATATAAATTGCTAAAAAAGACAATAATAATAAAAATTTCTTTCAATCAATTTGTTATCAATATAACAATAATTTTTTTACTAAAATAACATTGATATATTTTAAACATTAAGATAATTTCAGGTATGAATATGGACCATATGTGTTTTAGGTTGTTAATGAAATGTCTTTCCCGCCCACATTAGACCTACGACTCACATTCAGCAATGATTCGTTGCCCGATTCCATTGTTTTGCCTAATGAGAAATTTGCTTTAAATTGCCATGATGATGTTCTTGCCACATTAAATGGGAATTCTTCAGTAAATGCGCTAAGTAGGCGTTTAACTTTGGTGCTGACACATCTTTGCGCCCATGGCAGAACTTCGGTGGTCAAGGGGGTTCAGGGGAACGACAACCATGGCTGGCGCAGAACCCCGATGGGCGGGAACAATGGCTGTCATTATTATCTTTGGTGGGCGCCTGATACCGCACCGCCAGTAAAATCAATTTCGAAGCAATCACATTCGATTTTTTTAAGAGCCATTAGGCACCACGATGACCATACCCCTTTAAAGTCTGGGAAAATTGGGGATTATCATGAAGTGCATAACAGCGACTTGATTAGTGGAACAGATTTCCCTCTTCCATGGACACCAGATCAAAAATTATTCATAACCAGTTTGTCTGCAATTCGTCTGCTCCGAGGAAATCCAGGTAGTGGGAAAACTGCTTCTCTTTGGCAGGCAATTCAAGCCCGATCCAATGAGAATGTCCTTTATCTCACCTGGTCTGCGGGATTGGTCAGGCAGGCACAAGAATATTTTGAATCCTTTACGCCCAAGGGTTCGACTATTCAAGTTAAACTATTCTCGGATTTCATCAAAGAAATGACCCATGGGCATAATCCCAGATGGACCCCCGACGAAGCCAAAAATGCTTTTAATAATGGCATTGCCCGACTAAGCCCAACACTTCTTAGCCGCTGGCAAATGCTGCCTGATATTTTGTATGCGGAAATTCGGGCCCACTTTGTTGGCGAATATTTGAATACCTCAGAAAATTACAATCCTAAACCAGCCATTGACGATTATATTTTGAGACGAAAACCATTTTTGGGCACCGCTATTGATGGAGTCGTGGCAGCGGTTTCAGCGTTAGAAAGTGCGGCTTCGATCTGGGATTATTTTCCTGATCTGGATTTGGCAAAGCTTGCTTTATACCGGCTTTCTTCCAATCGTTTTTTAAGAAGCGAATTAGCCTGTCTTAATCGCATACTTTTAGATGAAGTGCAAGATCTTACCCCGCTTGAAACTTCGGTTCCTCTTCTTCTTGCCAGAAAAATTGCAGAATTCAATAACGGCGTTGCCCCTTATGTTTTGGTAACTGGAGATGAAGGGCAGACCGTTAGGCCAACAGATTTTGAATGGGGTAAACTCAAAGATCTCATCTCCAACATTCTTAAAACCCCTGAAGATATCTCTCTACCTGCAAACCTTCGTAACCCTAGTAGCATCGGTCACCTTGTCAACTCTGCAAGGGGGTTGTATCAACATCTTCCAAAAGAAGATCGACCCAGAGGCTTGGAAGAAAACCCTGTTACCGAATCAACAAACGGGAAAATCATTCATTGCGTTGCGTCTAATGGGGTTTCACTTTCTCGGTTGCTGAAGTTAATGGCTGATTTGCCTGGTTGCGCTATAATCAGAGTGCTGGAAAACACGCCAGCTTTCTTTGCAGAAGAAATCAACAAAACAATTCTTTCGGTCGCTGAAAGCAAAGGGCTGGAATTTCAAACGGTGTGTGTGCTTGAATCCGCCAGTTTACTTACCCCCATCATGGAAATAAAAGAGGACATCAAAGGCGTTGAAATAAACCGTTTGCGAAAGCGTCTTGCGATTGATCAAATACGGGTTGCTATAAGCCGTCCTACAGAAACCCTGATTCTTTTAGATATTGATCCCATCGAAAATCAAATCAAATCCATCAGTAACTTTCTTGCGGGTTCGCAGGTGTTTCATATGAATGCAGAAGAACTTCTGCATTTTTTTGACTCTGAAGATAACGGCCCTGAAATTTATGTTCAACAATGTATTCAAGATGTTCGTAATCTAATTGAAGTCAAACCTTTTAATGCTTTACATCGCTGCAAACAAGCCGTTGCTTTGCTCGGTAACCCCGATCTTCCAAACGGTATCGCAGACTTCACCCTTCGTAATGAAGTCTACCTGCTCCTAGTAAGAACCTACCTACAGCTTTTGATAAACCGGGATGGCAGCAACCTAAACGATGAAGAATTATTATCTCTGGCACACTCCGCAAGCCATAGTGCAAAAAGGCTCGATATTGCAACGGTGATTGCCTCTGTTCTTGCATACCGTCACGAACCGTTAATTCCGAAAAAAGCAAAGCTATTGCCCACACTAATTGATTTGATCAAAACCTCAGGAAATTGTGATCCCTGGATTCAAATTGGCTTGCGATTTTTCTATCCTGAATTTCGACAACAACTTGAATTCCTAGTTATTCAACCGGAATCTTGCATTGAACATTGTGGCAACTTGGCAAATTATTATCAGGTGCTAGAGCTTCCGATTGAAGAGGCACAAATCAGCATCATGAAATTACGAACTCTTGCGGTGGAAACTCTTGCCAATGCTGGTAATTATAAAGACGCATTAATTTTGGCAAAGCAAATCAGCCCCAAGCCAAAAGAGTTAATCCTTCGTTTTCAAAAAGCCTTGAATAAAAATGCTCCGGCTCTTATCTCCGGTATTAATCCAGAAAAACAACCTCTTGGAGAGGTTTTAAAAACACAAGTGATTGATCTGGGCAATGGTATCACCCTAGACCTAGCACTGATCCCTGCAGGTTCATTTTTAATGGGTTCTCCCACATCCGAAAAGCATCGGTTTATTAATGAAACTTTGCATAAAGTTGCCATTTCTAAACCCTTTTACTTGGGTACACTTCCTGTAACCCAGGAACAATGGGAACTTATGATGGGAAATAATCCCAGTTATGTTAAAGGCCAAAAATTTCCTGTTACTGATGTGACCTGGAACAGTTGCCATCTTTTTATTAATAAATTAAATGCTTTAACCTCGGGGGGTTTTCGTCTCCCTACCGAGGCAGAATGGGAATACGCTTGCAGAGCGGGAACCACGACTGCAACTTATTTTGGCGAAACCATTGGTTTAGAAAATGCAAATATCAGGGTATCCATTCCCTTGAAGCCCTTACCCGGAAAAAATATCAAACCTAAGAAACTGGCATTCGGAGAAATTGACATAGTTAATTTTTCTAACGGCATCAATTACCACCGACCACAACCTGCAATAAAACCTGTCAAACTTTATTCCCCAAATTCCTTTGGGCTTTATGACATGCATGGCAATGTCTGGGAATGGTGCAGTGATTGGTATGGCCCTTATCCCAAAGGGGATGTTATCGACCCCACCGGGCCCAAAAGTGGCCAAAAACGCATTTGCAGGGGCGCTTCCTACATCGATGACGAAACTTGCTTGCGGACTGCATTCCGTGGCATGGATGCTCCCAATAGTTCAAACAGACTGCTTGGCTTTCGCATCGCTAGAAGCGTTTAATTACTTCTATTATTAATCACTTTTCTAATTCACACAATTTCTCAGCCATCTCACTTTAAAAAATTAACTTGCGAATCTAATTAATTGCGCACCCTTCACCTTCGATGTATTATGTTTATTCACTATTTTTCAGGAATGTTTTCAAGGAGCTTAATGATGAAAAGGTTTGCAGTACGATTACTATCCATGACTCTTGCACTATTAATTGCAAGCAATTCCTT
>DBCB01000040.1:8294-25579 GCA_002303765.1 Planctomycetaceae bacterium UBA969 | reverse complement strand
GCGCCGTCAGGAACTGCATTTTTTCGACTGGCCCTTTTGTCGACCCCATCACCTGTTGGGATGAACCAAATAGGCTTTCGTTTGATGTCACCAGCCAGCCATGCCCCATGAAGGAGTGGAGCCCATATAACATTCACCCGCCACATCTCGATCATCATTTGATCAGTAAAAAAGGCGAATTCAGACTGATTCGCTTAGAAGGTAATCGCACCCGCCTTGAGGGTAGCACTTGGTATTCCAATAACATGTGGCCCAATGGCTACTGGGGGATCTGGTCAGATGCCATCATCCACGGAATTCATCTGCGTGTGCTGGATCACATCCGGATAGAATCTGAAAAATTACAATAAAGACCTTAGTAATTTGGTCTAGATTAAGAATTTAATTTCTTAACAAGTACTAGGGAGTTTCTGCCACTCTTATCGTACTTTTCTTTACGAGACAAAGGTAACATATCTGGGGAACCAGGCAGGAACCCACCTTTTTGCTGAAAAAAGTTGATCGCCTGCGTGGATAGGCAGAATAATTCCTGCATGCCTGCTGCTTTTGCAAGCGATTCCCCGTACTGCATAAGTTTTGTTCCAACCCCTTGGTTTTCATGGCGTGGATCAACACATAAGCAAGCCAACTCTGCTCTCTTCTCTGCAGGGAAAAAGTGTAGCGCAGCGCAGCCCGTTGGGTTTTTATCCACCTCAAACACAAAGAATTCATCCACCTGTTTTTCTATTTCCGCACGAGTTCTGCTGATCAACTCATCGTTGGCAATAGAATTGCGTATCAGCGAATGAATCGCACGAGCATCTTTTTTTTGTGCTTTTCGAATCGCAACATATTCGTTGGCATGAATAAGCGTTCCTATTCCCTCGTTGGAAAATACCTCTGCAAGCAATCCTTCTTCCACCTGACCATCGATCAGATGAACCCGGGGCACGCCCCCCCGAATTGCTTTAATCGCCTGCTCAATTTTTGAAACCATTGGGCCGGTAATATCATCGCGTTGCTTTTTGAGTATCTGTTCCGCATCATCTACCGAAATCTGCCTGACAAAGGATTCTTTATTGTCGTTCTTTTTACCCTTCTGGATAACCAGCCCGGATTGGGTTGTCAGATAAATCAGTTTCACCGCCTGCAACGCCCTTGCGACCTCGGATGCAACTATATCAGAATTTAAACGAAAGCTGTGCCCTTCCCCATCGCAACCAATCGGTGGAATTACTGGTACAATATCTTGTTTCAATAATGAATTTAACAACACCGTATCAATTCTTTCGACCCTTCCGGTGTGCTGCTGGTCGATGCCTTGAAGTATCCCGGCGGGATGCGCCACGATGGAATTACTTACCGAGGCCTTAAGATCGGATGTGGACAAACCTTCCAGAAGTTCATGAGAAACCCGGCTGGCAGCCAGCAAGCTTAAATCCAAAGTATCCGCATCGGTAATCCCTGTACCATCTAGATTTGATGGCTTTTTTCCCATTACTTCTGCAAGCTTTAATATCTGATGGGCAGCACCATGAACCAGCACCACCCCGATGTTCAAACTACGCAAAAGGGCGATATCTAAAAGAATATTGCGAAAGTTTTCGCTTTCCACCACGATACCATCTAACGCAATTACGAAGGTTCTATCCCGAAAGCGGGGTACATAACGCAAAATATCTCGTAGCTTCGTAAGTTGATGGATCATTTAAAATTCCCGTTAAACATTATCCTATCGTTGCACCAGCAGACATTCCTTCCTAGAATACTAGTTACAAATGTAACCAAGTGGGCTTTCAAGGCAAAGCCCTGTTTATTCCAAGGAGAAGGAATGGCGGAAAAAGTTGTCATCATCGGTTCTGGCCCTGCAGGTTGGACTGCTGCGATTTATGCAGCCCGAGCCAACCTCCAACCTATCGTTTTTGAAGGCGCCATCACCGAAGAAAACCGTATTAAAGGTACTCTTCCGCTGGGCCAACTCGCACTTACCACCGAAGTTGAAAACTTTCCGGGGTTCCCCTCAGCAAGTTTGCATCAGTTCTTAGAAACCGCTCTGCCTGAAGATCGCAGGCCTTTCTGGGTGTTAGACAAGAAAAGCCAACCAGGCCACGGCATCACCGGCCCCGAACTTATGGATCTTATGCGACAGCAGGCCCTTAATTTCGGTACCCGTATCATTACTGATGATATAACCCATGTTGATTTTTCCAAAAAGCCCTTCCGTATCACTTCCTTGGAGGGAAACACGGTTGAAGCTATGTCTGTGATTATTTCCACCGGGGCCCGAGCCAACTACCTTGGCCTTCCCACGGAAGATAACTTTAAAAACCGTGGTGTTTCTGCCTGTGCAGTATGCGATGGCGCCCTGCCTCGATTCCGCAATAAACCCTTGGTTGTTGTGGGTGGGGGCGATTCGGCCTTGGAAGAGGCTTCCTACCTTAGTAAATTTGCAAGTGTTGTTTATCTGGTCCATCGCCGAGATAAGCTCCGAGCCAGCAAAATCATGCAAGATAGGGCCCTAGGCAACCCTAAAATTAAGCCCTGCTGGAATAGTGCTGTCGAAGAAGTCTTGGGGAATGATAAAGATGGCGTTACCGCAGTTAAGCTTAAAAATCTAGTTACTGGAAAAGTCGAAGAACTGGCAACTAGCGGCATGTTTGTCGCCATCGGCCATACCCCCAACACCGATTTCCTTAAGGGACAGTTGGAATTAGATGATAAAGGCTACATTGTTTGGCAAAAACCCGCACGAACTAATACAAGTGTGGAAGGTGTTTTTGCCTCTGGCGATGTGGCTGATAGCTACTATCGGCAAGCAATTACAGCAGCAGGAAGTGGCTGTATGTCCGCATTGGATGCAGAGCGATGGCTAGCAGAACATGGAGAACTTTAGTTTTTGGGTTGACCTTTTGCCTTCGGATATCTATCCATATAAATAAGGAAATTGACCTCGTAGCTCAGTTGGTAGAGCAACAGACTTTTAATCCGTAGGTCCTGGGTTCGAGTCCCAGCGAGGTCACTTCCTTACTTTGTATTACTTCGTTACAACTCGCATCATTTCGCATAACTTCGCTATTACCATAGACTTCCGTCAAACTTTGCGAATCTTTGCAAAGTTCTGCTTGGCCTTGGTGTACCGGAAAATGGCCGAAAATGGCCGAAGGTGTACCGGATTCTGCCCGAAGAACCATTTTATCCGTTCCCATTAAGCTTTCTGAATAATTACTTTTTACTGGCACCGCAGTGCATAGATATGAATTTCAATCAATTATTTCGGGCGATGCGAAAGCCCAGATTATGATCGCGGTCGGTAGGCCGGATGAAATTCCTGATCGCAGAGCGCTGATAAGAAACAACGGGATTTAAACTATGATTCGCAGTATTCGCTTTAGTCCGTTGGCCTAAAGTGAACTTGCACACCATTAAAAACCAGCCGCTTGGGTTACAAACCTCAGCACCAACACGATCTGCACTATTATAACAATAGCTGTTTTGCCACTTTATCCGTTCATCATTTCTGTAATCTGCTTGGTTGAGTTGCCTATTGGCCGGTCGAGGGGGATCCCCGTGCAAGCAAGAAGGGTAGCGAGCAGATCGCCTTGATTAGCTTTCGTGGTGAGGAAGCGACCGGTCTTCAGTGAGCCGCCGCCACCGCCCGCAATAACGAACGGAAGATTCTCGCGGGTGTGGTTGTTACCATCTTCGAGGCCGGACCCCCACATCATAATGCAGTTGTCAAGAAGCGTGCCTTTACCCTCCTTGAGGCTAGCCATTCTTTTCACCATATAAGCAAACTGAGATATGTTGAAGGCGGTGATGGCTGCAACCTTGGACTTGGTTTCATCCTTATTCCCGTGATGGGTGAAGGAGTGGTGATTACCGCTTAAACCTAGTTCGGGATAGGTCACACCGTTTGGTGTGGAACCAATGTAGGTACTGACTCGCGTGGTGTCGGTCTGGAAGGCGAGCACATTTAGATCACACATCACCTGCATGTATTCACTGCGTTTTTCGCCGATGGGGATTTTGATCTCGATGGGCGGAGAGTCAGATGCGTTGCGTTTGACGGTGCTAACCCCTGCTTTTTCGAGTGCAGCATCTTTCTGCCGCTGTTCAATCGCTGCGATACGGCGTTCCACGAATCGAACACTATCAAGGTATTCATCGATCTTGTGCTGATCGTCTTGCGGAAGTTTTTTACGAAGTTCGCGTGCACCACCAATGACCAAATCGAGCATGCTGCGATCAAGTGGATCGTGCTTCAATGTGGCGCCTGATTTGTCGGATTTGCCAAAGAGGCGATTGAGCACATTGCGGGGATTAATCTCGGCTGGTACCGGTTGGGTAGCCGATCGGAAACTGCAATGCGAATAGTAGCCTTCGTTCAATCCCTCCTGATTTTCTTTATGAGTCTGCGGCATTGTCGCCAACTCGAGAGATGGCAAAGTGGTCAACCCACCGATGTAGTTTGCTGCAATCTGGTCGGCAGAAATTGCGATATCAATCTTATTGCGGTGATCAGCATTAGGAAGAGTTGCAGTAAGCCAGGTGGAAAGTTCCAGAGCGTGTGGTGCACCATTGAAAGGTTTGATGGGCACGCCGGAGACGCCCTTTACCATAAGGCATTGGTTGAGAACAGGCCGCAGAGACTCGATTGACTTGGGTGGTGCGGTAAGGAATGTCTCAGGGTTGGTTGGCCAGAATTGATCCATGACAACACCGTGCGGCATGTACATGAAGCCGAGCCGAACGGGAGGCTTGGCAGGCGTGCCCTTTTCATTCCCAGCCCAGCCGATGGAGTTAAACATAGGCAAAGCAAGGGATACACCTATGCCTTTAAGGCAGTTTCTGCGATCGAGCATGGATTTTTGAGTCATGATTTTAACCTTATTTAATACGACGATTGGTGAATGGATAACTGGTAACAACTTCAATGATCAGCGATTGCATACGATAACCATCCTTGCTGATATTTTCCAGCATGTGATCAACAACGATCTGATCATAACCCTCAATCTGACGGCAAAGAGAGTAGGCGAGCAATTTTTCGGCAAGGTTGCGAGCGATGTCTTCTTTGCGTGTGGCGATGATCGTTTTCAAGTCTTTTGGCGAATTGAATTTCAAGCCTCCCGGCAGTTCGCCGGTGGCATCAATCGGGGCGCCTGAATCATCTTTGTCTCGCCAACGACCGATGGCATCAAAATTTTCCAACCCGAAGCCGATCGGATCCATGACCTTATGGCAGCTCGCACAAGTGGCATTGGTGCGATGGAGTTCCGTTCGTTGACGCATCGTCAGAGTTGCGACCTTTTTCATATCCTGTTTTTCAAGCGAGGGCACATTTGGAGGAGCGGGCGGAATATGCTCGCCAAGCACTTGTTCAAGCACCCACGCTCCGCGTTTTACCGCACTTGTTCTGTCGGGGAAGGAAGTCATTGCAAGAATGCCGGGCATACCTAGGATCCCGCCACGATTAGCATCCGTGATCTGGATGCGTCTCATCTCTGGCCCGGTGATGTTTTTTTCGAGCCCATAGATCTTCGCAAGTTTCTCATTCAAGAAGGTGTAATCGCTGTTAATGAAATTCATGATGCTATGGTTACTCCGGACAATGCTATCGAATAGCAGCCAAACTTCATCGTACATCGCTGCTCGCACTTCGGGAGTCATCCCAGGAAACTTGGCAGGGTCGAACCGTTTGTCCTTCAACCCTTTGACGCCTAGCCATTGCGAGCCAAAACCTTCAAAAAGAGCTTTCGACCGTGCATCAACGAGCATCCGTTTCACTTGGGCCCGCAGAGTTTCTGGTTCATGCAGTTTCCCAAGATCGGCAAGGCCCGAGAGTTCAGCATCCGGCATGGTCGACCATAGAAAATACGATAACCTTGAAGCGAGGTGATGATCATCGAGCGCAATAATGGTCTGATTTTCTTGCGGCTCCTTCGCAGGCGTAATGAAGAGAAACTGCGGTGAGATTAGTACAGCCTTCAGCATCATGCGCAACGATGCCTGATAATCGAGTTTATTGTCACGAGAAAGATCAAAGACACGCAACAACACAGCAAGTTCTTCATCTGTCGCAGGTCGACGATAAGCGCTCCGTGTTAGCGAATGTGCCACCTTTTTCGCTGCATTGCGCCAATCGCTTTCAGACGAAGGCGTTGTTCCAAACAGTAATTTCTGCTTATTGGTAGCTGGACCATCCTTCATACCGAGGGCTAGGTTCAATGCCTCATTCGCGATCACCAGGTACTGTTCCGTCTGCAAAGGGGAAAGTGTGTTCAGATATCCCTCGCCCGGCACTTCATCAGGCAAATCCTTGGCGACTGATGGATCGATGCCCAGAATGTCATGCAGTGTGTTGCCATACTCCACCTTGTTAAGTCGGCGGATAACAAAAAGTCCTGGGTCTTTTGGATTGAGGTATTTGACCAGCGGAATCCACTCGACGAATTTTCTTCGTTCCTCGTCCGTCGGTTGCTTCTTGGCGTCTTCCGGCGGCATAGAATGTTCTTTCACATTTGAAAGAGCCACTTGCCATTGTTTGCGGAATTCACCTGCCCCTGGACGCTTTATAACAGTTGAGAACGAGACATCGCCTTTCTTCACATTATTTTTCCCATGGCACTCGATGCAATAGTTAGTAAGAAATGGGGTGACATCATTGCGAAATGTTTTAAGAATTTCTGCCCGCTTCTTTTCGGAAACATCCTCTTCTGCAGCAATGACTGATGAAGAAAATATCATGGTCATTCCGAGGATGGTCGTTATGAGTAGCAGATTAATTTGAATGCAGCTTTTTGAGATCACGATATTTTTCGCAGGGATGGAGTACCAAGTAAGTAAACCCCATAATAATAGCATGTTATTTAAGCTAATTCAATCAAAGTGAAATTAAATGCTAGGAAAATCTAATTGTTAGCACTGGTAAAGTGCTAAACTTCTAAAGTTTTTGAAGTTCATGTGCCGGATTCTACAAGAAAAGTTTCATCCGATCATATTAGGCTTTTTCTTTGGCTTATCTGCTCTCTTGATTTTGAGGGGGTCTTTAACTTTTTCTTTTTTATTTTTAGGGGCATTATTCTCGTTTGCTTGTAAAGATGTTCCCGCACTCGTAGAAACATCTGAATTTTTAACCTGATTATCACCATTGGTATTTGAGCAACCAACCATCATTGGTAAAAATCCAATCAAGCCCAATACCAACATTAATTCTCGTATCATTTTTCACCATTTAAAACAAAAGCTAAAAGCTCTGGCTTATTAAACCATCCTGTTCATTAAACACTACCGATAAGCCAAAAGTTTCTGTATTACTCCAATTTTTTATCGAACTGGCACACCACATTTGCTATTCTTCACTTGTTTTAATAGATTTAGTGAAAAGTCAGTAGCGATACAAAAACAAACTCAATCAGTTTTAAATAAGCCTTGAAACATTCAGGAAAAGTCACAATGCAACGATTAATCGCTTTTGTTTTTCTGATAGTTACATTGTCTTCTGCAAATGCTGCAGAAGCACTTCCATCCAAACCAAATGTTCTTTTTATTGCAATTGATGACCTCCGAGATTGGGTGGGCTTTCTGGGCGATAAACAGGTAAAAACGCCGAACTTAGATAAACTCGCAGCGCGCGGCATGATCTTCACGCATAGTTATTGCGCAGCCCCGGTATGCAATCCATCGCGAACTGCGCTGATGTCCGGATTACGGCCTGGTTCTTCCGGTGTATATGAGAACAACGCAGACTGGAGAAAAAGCCCTGCCGCCAAAGTTCCAAACATTACTCAACATTTCATGGCCAATGGTTATGATGTTCGTGGCTCGGGTAAAATCTACCACGGGGCCTATGCCCCACCTACTACCTATTGGCATGATTTTTCACCCAGTGGAATTGAGCGTGATGCCAAAAAAGTTGAAAAGAAAACAGAGAAGAAACCATTGGAAGGGACTTGGGGAAATGGCAACTTCACATTTGGCCCACTCTCTATTGGTGATGAATCAATGGAAGATTACCACATTGTTGACTACTGTCTAAAGGAATTGGTGAAGAAGCATGAGAAACCTTTTTTTCTGGCATGTGGGTTACATAAGCCGCATCTAACCTGGCAGGTTCCACAGAAGTATTTTGACATGTATCCGCTGGATCAGGTCAAACTTCCCAAAGTGAAAGTAAACGAACTTGAAGGAGTACCTGCTGCAGGAATCAAAATGGCCAAACCCTTGGGCGATCACAAAACCATCACCGAAGCAGGCAAATGGAAGGAAGCTGTGCGTGCTTATCTTGCAACCATTACCTTCTGCGATGCCATGATTGGTCGCCTTATTGATGGTCTTGATAAATCAAGTTACAAAGATAACACGATAATTATTTTATGGAGCGATCACGGCTGGCATCTGGGCGAAAAAGATCACTGGCGCAAATTTGCTCTTTGGGAGCAAGCCACTCGATCGCCCATGCTGTATGTTGTGCCTGGGATGACAAAGTCTGGATCGGTTTGCAATCGGCCCGTTGATTACATGTCTGTGTATCCGACGCTGAGTGATTTATGTGGCCTGGGCATTCCAACGCATGTTAAAGGCAAGAGCATCAAGCCTTTGCTTCAAGATTCAAATGCAAAGTGGGATCAACCTGCAATCACGACTTATCTTCATAACAACCATGCAGTCCGTTCGGAAAAATGGCGTTACATTCGCTACGAGAATGGCGATGAGGAATTATATGATCATGATGTTGATCCGTTGGAATGGAATAACCTTTCGAAGGATTCGAAATTTCAATCAGTAAAGAAAGAGCTTTCCGAATTCTTTCCCAAAGATAATGTGCCTGATCTAGGAAAAAAAGGCGCCAAGTCGAAAGATAAATAGTCCTCGTGGTTAAGAGTGAACTTCTGGCACAAAACCAACTATTTAGCTTACATAAACACTGTTTTGGAAACCGGATGAATTGCCGGTGAAGATGGAATCCAGCAACGTTGCGTCAAAATCAAATATTTTAACATTTGGGTTTTGGCCAATATTGTTGCCCGCGCCAGTGATGATGTTTTGTTTTCCTGTGCCATAATAATCTGTAGCACCAACACGAACAGCGCCATTATAACCTTGTTGATAAGGCGAAAAGGATCCAAGCTTCTGGAAATTTTGTCCATCAAAAAGATTCACTTTGGCATCGCCACCCTGGCCAGTACCGGTGATGATTTCTGCATGTTGATCGCCAGTTAGATCGCCAGCAGCAACAAAGATGCCGCCTACAAAACGCGTATCATAAGCAAAGAAGGAATGCATTAGAGCAAAACTGCCGCTGGAATAAACATTCACTTGCGGAGCGCCACCAATTCCAGCACCGGTAATAATTTCCCTGACACCATCCCCTGTAAGGTCGCCTGTAGCAACAGAAACACCACCAAGAAAAGTAGGTGCGTAAGCAAAGAAGCTGGCCTTTGGAGAAAGGGAATTATGTGTAAGAGAACCTCCATCCCAGACAATAACATGTGGCCCACCGGTGGCTCCAGCACCAGTGACCAAATCTGGAACACCATCGCCAGTTACATCGCCGGAGGCAACAAAAACGCCTCCTGAAAAAGAAGTGTTATAGGCAAAGAAATCAAGGAGGATATTTCCATTGGTGCCACTAAAGATCGAAACGCGAGGCCCGCCCCCAGGGCCAGCAGCAGCGACAATATCATTTACGCCATCACCATCAAAATCGGAGTTGGAGGAAACTCTTATTTCACCAAAAAAGCCTTTAAAAGGTGTAATGCTTGTGGAAATTGAATTGTCTGCTGAATAGAGTTTGAAACCAGAACCAGTTGGTGTGGAAATATTGCCAACGGTAATGAATTGTGTGTTTGATGTGGTAAGGGTGATGTCGTTACCATCGCCGCCATCGTATTTGAACAGGTAGCTTGTACCTTGAATTGTGATGATCTGGTTGTTTGCAATCCCCTTGAAGCTTCCCGAAACAGGGTCAACGCCATCGTTATTGACTAATATCAATTCTTCACCTGTTTTAAGGTTAAAGCTTCCGGAAAGATTGAGGGTTGCATCCCCAAGGGTGACCGTTCCATGATTGGTGATTTGATCATACCCTGCCCCAGGCGATGTACCGCGGATAGTTAAGTTAAGCACAGAAGGGCCCGAAAGCGAGATGCCCTTGGATAGCAATAGAGATGGGCTGACCGATCCACTTTTCGCTTCCAACTTTCCAATAGTAGCACTGCCCGAAAGTGTACCGCCATCCACAATAAAGTCGCTTGCCTGATTTGCGTTTAGAATGAGGGAACCACCCAGAACGAAAGTTTTTCCAGTGTAGGTATTTGCACTTAGGAATGAGGTGGAACCAGAGCCTGTGCGTGTGAAATTACCAGTCCCGGATAGGGTGCCGGAATAATTGTCCAGTGTTGATCCAGAAACAGTAAGGCTTCCTGCGCCCAAAAGAATGTTGGAACTTCCCGAAATGGATGCAACAGTTTCAGTGTAATTATTTAAATCCCAAGCGCCAGCATTCAGATTGATCGAGCTATTGTCATGGATGATTTCACTTGCAGAGGAAATAAAATTCCCACCTTCAAGGGTGATGGTTCCATTACCTGCGTTAAGGCTTGCAACTTGAATGGTGTTGGTTAACGCCTTCAGGAAAATATTTCCATTACCGGTGCTAGTTGCGTTTAGGCCTGCGGTATTAACAAAAGCAATGGGTTGGCTCACGGTGCCTAAGGTTGCGCCTGTTAAATTTAAAGCTGCGGTATTTTCGATGGTACCAGTGGATGAAGATGTAAGAGCACCTTGTGCGGTGATGGAAACAGAGCCCCCAGATAGAATGGTGCCCAATTGCAAGGCGTTGGCATCACCTAATTGTACTGCGAACGAACCAGAATTATTAATTGAAACAGTCCCAGTGAAATCATTTGCGCTGTTCAATAAAGTCAAAGGGCCTGCGCCTGCATTAAATGTTGCTGCCCCCGCGGTTGCTTGCTGGATTATTGGACCCGTCTGCGAAATACCTACCGCATTAATATTTAAGTTTCCGGAACCTACATTGGAGGATGCGATAATAATTGCGTTGGCATCGTTGATGGAAACATTGTTTGCTCCACTGTTTTTAAGAGTAACTGCACCAACAAAATCATTGCTGCCAGATTCAAGAACGATGCTGGCGCCTGCATTAAATAAGGATTCGCCATTCACACTAAGGGACGACCCTGATTGTTGGGTAATTGCACCTGTTGAAATAATACTGAGTTTTCCGGGAGCAGTGATCGATGGGAGATTTAAATTGCCATACTGCCCAATGACGATGTCGCCTGTGGTATTTGAAACAGCGGCAAGAGTTGCAATATGAGTGTTGATAGAAATGCCGGTGGAAGCTGCAAGTGTAAGATTATTTGCAACAACTATCCCTGTTCCGCTGATGCTTTCAGAAGAGTTAAGGCTTGCAATACCAGTGGTTTCAATCTTTGCAGTATTCCCAAGATAAATTCCATTTGCAGAGAAAGAGATTTGTCCGCCAGTTCCCGCCGTAGTAGCTAAAGTGGTTTGATCCATGCCGATGCCATAACTGGTAGCGCCGGTGGTTTTATTTCCTGTAATAGTAATACCACCCGATCCCGCTTGGACAAGATTAGAAACGCCAATAAGAATGCCATGGTTGTAATTGCCACCACTATTCAATCCACCGTTGCCAGTGATGGAAAGTGTGCCAGTGCCTGAAGATTTAATTGCCGAGGATTCAGTAAGAAAAATCCCGAGGTTGAAACCGATAGTAGATAAACTGCTACCACCGCCGGTGCCTATTACAGAAACATTGCCATTGATAGCTGAAGTGATGCTTGCGGTGGAGCTTACTTTTACACCGTAATTATAATCACCCGCGCCGGTGCCCCCACCCGTACCAGTAACAGATACATTTCCACCAGAAGAAGAAATTTTTGCAGAGGCAGATGAAATCAAAATCCCATAGTTATTACCACCTGTGTCATTAATACCAGCCTGGCCAGAAACAGAAACATTGCCCGCACCCCCAGCAAGAATGGCACCTCCGTTTGCAACAAGGATGCCATGATTATAACCACCATTTCCCGAGCCCCCACCAGTACCATTTACGGTAACTGGGCCACCCGAAGAGGTGATAAGCGAGCCCGCCCCATCAACTCTAAGGCCCATGTTGCCCCCGCCTAAAACATTTGCACTCCCGACACCAGTTACACTAACTACGCCAATACCCCCAGCCGAGACAACAGCGCCCGAGGTTACCACCAAGCCGAAGTTTCCAGCGCTAGTTGCGGTGCCACCACCTGTGCCAAGCAAGGTTACGTTGCCCCCAGAAGAATTAATGTCGGTGCCTATGCCATCAAGCCATAACCCGAAATTGTAATCGCCCGATGCGAATTTGCTTCCGGTGCCTTTGATGGATACAGATCCAAAAGTAGAACCATCATCCCCTGCAAAGATTTTTGCACCCTCATCAATTGCAACACCATGAAGATTGTTTGTGCTTCCTGATCCAGATCCTTCAATCATGATATCGCCACCCAGAGTGCTGATTTTTGCACTCTTACTCGTGATGATGATTCCTGCATCATTTTTTGCAAAAGAGCCGGTGTTCTTAAGAAAAATGTCACCCGTGGTAGTGGTTAATTTTGCAGAAACCTTGAGCATTTGCGAAGTTTCGATGCTGATGTTGGATGCTGCAGAAGAAATCTCCTGGTTGACTTCAATCGAATCTACACCCTTACTTGAAAAGCCTCCGGAAAGATTAAAAGCAGAAGAGCCCGTAAATTTTGCAGATTGAGCAGAACCACCGCCACTATCTTGAACAGTGATTTGATTTACATCATTGATTGCGAATGAAAGCTGCGAACCGTTTGCATCGCCGGAAATATCAATGGTAGTGCCATTGTTGGTAACAATCACAGATTCACTGGTGGAATCAGAATTAGTGAAATCCAAGGTAAGCAAACCTGAGGCAAAACTAATATTTGCTGGGGTCGTACGATCTTCAAGAAATTCAATTTTAGGCAAAAGGTTGAGGGATGAAGAGGCCTTGCGAGGATTTTTAATTGTCTTTGAATTAGAAGTTGCAAACCATTTGGATAGAAAATGAAACATAGTAAATCCCCAGGGCATAGCCGTAATTTTAAAAACCAAACCTTTTGAAGGCCTTAGGAAAGGCGGACATCAGTATCTATCGGCAAAAAACAGAGTTGGTTTGATTAAAAAGGTGGAAGATTCGTTATAGTTAGCAAAAAAGGCAAATTTAGAACAATCAGTGTTTTCAGAAATGTCTTCCCAGACCTCCTATTCGGTGCTTCTTGGATGTTTCTTCTCTAAATTGCCTAAGTCGTTTGGGAGTTTAATTTCTAAAAGTTTTTAAATATCGAACGCAGTTCTAAGAATTCTGCTTTTGGATTGGTTCGGTGTCGCAATTCTGGAAGCAACTTATGGGGGTAGAATTTAAAGGTTCGAGGGGTGAGGTGCTTTTGAAGTGGTAGGTTGGTGAATTTTAGTTCTATTTAATTTGAATGGTTGGAATTTATCAAATTGTATTGGAGCGAAATCCAGGAATAAGTTTCTTTAGGGCTTGGATTATATCTTCGTAGTTTGTTGGTTCGATTGTTCCACTCATGGTAAAAAAATCAATTAGGTCGTTCAGCATTCTTGCCAAGGGAATTTCAGCTTTTAGATGCTCGGATAGATCTATTTTCATACTTGAGTAAAGGGCTTTGGTAAGCACCTTGTGTTCCATGAGTTGAGAACAAAAAGAATTGACCTGCCAAGTCAATTTTGCTTCTAAAATTTTACAGATGCTTTTAGTAGTGTTAAAAGAAAAATGATTTTCGCCATTATTAAGAACGTTTGAAGCTAGTTCATTCATGATGATGGTGCATAATTGGTTGCAACTTTCAAATCGGTCATCAGGATCCTCTGAAAGCGCTTTCATTACTGCATCTGAAATAGGGGTGGGCAGATTTGGCACATGATCTTTAAGCGGGATAGCTTTTTGCTTTACAATTTCAAGGAATATCCCCACATGATTGTTCCCATTAAATGGTAACTTTCCTGAAAGGCATTCGTAGATGATCACTGCGAGTGCGAATTGATCGGTTTTGGCAGTATTTTTTTCCCCGAGATGTTGTTCTGGAGCCATGTATTGCGGGCTACCAATAAAAGAACCAAGCGAGATAGTTGCAGCCTTTTCATTAATAAGCGTGAAGTTTTTTAAAATACCAAAGTCGGTTAAATAGGGATTGTAATTTGAGTCGAACAAAATGTTTTCGGGTTTCACATCGCGATGAACCCAATTATTAGAATGAATAAAATCTAATGCTGAAGAAATCTGGGGCAACCAAAGTTTGAGATTATTAGGAGAACAAACTTCGTTACTTAACTTGGCAAAATCCATCACCGTCCTTAAGGTCCCATTTTTAATGTATTGCAATACAAGAAATGGATGATCTTCGTAAAATCCACTATCAATAATTGGAACGATGTTTGGGTGCTCCAAAGCAGCATGGGCTAAAACCTCTCTTTCAAACCGTTGGAGAAGATCTTTTTTTTGTTGCTGATATTTAAGAATAGGCGCTTTGATAACAACATCCTTGTTAAGATGTTGGTCGAAAGCAAGCAAAACCATACCCATACCACCATTTGCTAACTTACGTTTGATTCGATATCTTTGATTGATAATTTTTTCAATCCATGATGAAAATTCTTCATTCATGATAAAATTCTTCAACTTTATTTGAAATCAATGGGCTAATTAAAAACCTAGATAAATGTAATACATTTCCAAAGGCTTAAATGTCCATTATCGGAAAAAATAAGTCCAATAATGGCATTAATTAGCCAATAATTATGATTTTCAATCCACTATTGGCATTAACGCATTTTTGCCATTAACCAACTTTTCTTTTTTAATTAATTGTCGATAAATAATCCGAAAGGTGACTATTGATTGTTTACTTACTTGCTTAATTACCAAATTTAAAGTATAATAGAAGATGCAGATTAATCATTGCAAAGATTTTTACGATTTTTTAAGCGACATAAAATTTCTTAAACTTGATGGCATGGTTGCCAAATTAAAAACTCCTGAATGGAAAACCCATTCCTTGGACGTGGGTGAACTCGGACTTCAATATGGCTGGATGGGTGGCGGGGTAATCACCAGCGGTAAACTTAATGGTGATGGTCATCTTGTTCATATTCCGCTGAATGGTTCATGCAAGGCAAATGGCAAAAGTTTGCAGTCTGATTCGGTTCTGATTTGCATACCCGATGCCGAGTACATCATCTCATTCAACGATGTTCATGATTGGTTGAACCTGTTTATTCCCATTAAGATAATAAATTTGATTCTTCAAAAAAACCATATTTCTAAAACCAATCAACCCAATGGTGTGGTGCATGTTGGGAAGGATAGGATTTTAAATTTTAAGAAGACACTTCGAGAGATTTCAGGTTTGACTGGAAATGCAAATGATCAGCCAAAGGCTTTAATCAGCAATGGAAAAGCCCAAAAAGAAATTCTGGCTATTTATGAAAGTATTACTGTGCAACCCCCAGTGATCGAGCTAATGGGAATAGGCCGACGCATTATTGATCGAACCCAGATAATGGCGCGTATTCAAAATAAGTTGCAAACCGAACCGCTTGACAGAATTTTTGTTGTAGACCTTGCCGCGGTTGCAAAAGTTTCCGGCCGTACGCTCCGAAAAATCTTCATGGATTATTTTGGGATTTCACCAGTACGCTATCTGATGATTTACAAGATGCACGCTGCCAGAAAAATTTTGAAGGAGTCCCATCCTTCGAGTAGCACGGTTTCAAACATTGCTTCCAAATTTGGGTTCAAGCACTTTGGCAGATTTGCCTCAAGTTATCGGAACCTTTTTGGTGAGCGCCCCTTAGATACTCTTAACAACCACCATAAAAATTAATTCCGCTTGATTAAAGCGCGATCAACAATGCGATTGCTTCGCTAAAGTAATCAGAGTTTTCCTTGTGCAATTATTATCAGCGCAATGCCATGCAAAATCTTTTTGTAATCCTCTTTGACCTGATTGAATTGATTATTTCTTACTTTGACTGCGCGCAGCGGAACCCCAGGTGCGACATTCCCGTATCTGGCGCGGTTCCCCTTCGTGCTGCATTGCGGTAGCTTTCGCAATAACTTGCATGGCAAAGATAGGAGCCACCCCGTGTCACCCGCTTGGGCGTATGCGGCTCGTTTGGGTCCCAGCTATTTGCAGGCCCCTCCGGGCTTGCAACCTTGGGCTTGTTTGCCATTTGTTGATATTGATCTGCCCGATACCAATCCGAACACCACTCCCAAACATTTCCCGCCATATCGTGAAGGCCATGTCCGTTGGGCGGGAAGGATTTAACAGGTGAAGTTCTTTCCCACCCATCCAGCTTTGTATTAAGGTGGGGAAATGTGCCCTGCCATATGTTTGTTAATCTAGCTGAGTCAGATGGCAGTTGGTCGCCCCAGGAAAATCGTTTGCCTTGCAGGTTGCCACGGGATGCATATTCCCATTCCGCCTCGGTGGGTAATCGTTTTCCCGCCCATGCTGCAAAAGCGGTTGCATCATCCCACGACACCTGCACCACAGGGTGATTCAGCCGGTTGTCGAGATTACTGCCTGGTCCTTCGGGATGTTTCCAGCATGCGCCCGGGGTCCAAGACCACCAAAGTGAAACATCATCGGTAGGCACGGGATGGGTAGGTGGTAAAAACACTAAGGAACCTGCCACAAGTTTTTCTGCAGCGGGCTTTGGTGTTCCGGGTGGGAGTTGCTTTTTAAGTTCATCCCAATCAGGGGCTTTTTCGGCGGTGGTGATGTAACCTGTAGCTTCGACAAATTTTTGAAACTGTTCGTTGGTTACTTCGTGTTCATCAATCCAAAAGCCTTTGATTTTGACAAGGTGAGGCGGTTGTTCGTTCTTATTTGGCGTGTCTTCCAAGGTTCCCATTTGGAACTCGCCTTCCGGAATCCAAATCATTCCTGAGAGCGATTTTTGGGAAGCTTTTTCGACACGATTAAGCAACGAAGTTGTTGCAAAGGCGATGCCGAATCCGATTGTAATAAGGGCGGCGAAGTATACGAATCTTAGCGAACCCTTTTTAAGTTTTACAGATTCTTGAACGCCATTAATTGGCTTACTAGAACCCTGATGCTTGCTCGACATTTTCACCTCGGGATGCCATCAGAGTTTTTTAATACGATTATTTGCCACCCGAACCAGCAGCGTCGATCATTTTCTGGACCTTATCCAGGTTGAACGATCCAGGGGTTTGGCTGGGG
>DBCB01000040.1:0-8264 GCA_002303765.1 Planctomycetaceae bacterium UBA969 | reverse complement strand
ATGCTCATCAAAAACTTTGCTGCGATTTGCTGCAAAGGAACGACAACAAATGGCCTATCTAAAAACCAGTCATTGTAAGTGTTGGAGTTATGCTGTGCTTTTTCGAAAGGATCACGCCTTAGATGAAACAATAGTGGAACTCGAAGTTCGATAAAAGGTTCACGCCATACCCCGAATGCCTCCCCGCGGTTTTCTAGGAATACAGCTTTCCAATCGTTGAAACGGATAGCAACAATATGGCCATCATCATTTACATAAAAGAATTCATTACGGGGGGAATTTTTCTCTTGGCCGCTTAAGTAGCTAGTTTGATTGTAACCATCAATGTAATTTCTGTAGCGCCTGCCATCGAGCTCAACCCCCTTGGCAAGTTTATCTTTGATATCAGGCTCGCCCGCCAAGGCTGCAAAGGTTGGCAACCAATCTTCATGAGAGACAACACCATTTCGCGTAACGCCCGCAGGAAACTTGCCCGGCCAGCGAACAAATGTCGGAACTCTGTAGGCCCCTTCCCAATTGGAATTTTTTTCGCTTCGAAAGGGAGTGGTTCCAGCATCTGGCCAAGTATTATAGTGGGGGCCATTATCGGTGGAATATAGAACAATCGTGTTATCTGCAATTTTTAATTCATCAAGGAGGCCGAGTAATTCGCCTACATGGCCATCATGTTCAACCATGCCATCGCTGTATTCATCTTGGCCTGACTTGCCGAGGTTTTCTTTTTTAACATGCGTTCGAAAGTGCATCCTGGTACCGTTCCACCAGCAGAAAAAGGGTTTGTCTTCCTTGTTTTTTTGGGAGATAAAATCTTTGGCGGCCTTGATGGTTTCATCATCAATGGTTTCCATACGTTTCTTATTAAGTGGGCCGGTGTTCTCGATGGTCTGGCCGCCTTTACCATCGGCCTTGCACTTAATCACGCCACGGGGGCCATATGTTTCAAAGAATGTCTTGCCGTTGGGAAGTTTTAAATCACGAGGGTAATCACGGTTTTCTGGTTCTTCTTCAGCATTCAAATGATAAAGACTGCCATAGAATTCATCAAAACCATGCATGGTGGGAAGATGCTCATCGCGATCGCCTTGATGATTTTTGCCAAACTGCCCGGTGGAATACCCGCTAGATTTAAGAACGGTAGCAATAGTGACATCGGATTTCTGCCAACCTTCCTTAGCCCCCGGCAAGCCAACTTTGGTCATGCCTGTACGAACGGGTACATTGCCACCAAGAAATGCAGCCCGGCCTGCGGTGCAACTTTGCTGACCATAATAATCCGTAAACGAAATGCCTTCCCGTGCAATGCGATCAATGTTTGGGGTCGTATAACCCATCATGCCACGGTTGTTATGGCTGATGTTCCATGTGCCAATATCATCGCCCCAGATAACAAGGATGTTTGGTTTTTTGCCTTCGGTTATAGCCTTGGGCTTATCTGTGTTGCCAATGGGTTGTGGTGCAACTGCGAGTGCCAGCATTTTTTCTTTGGTAAGATTATCCGAACAACAACTAGCGTTGGCATTAATACCAGTGTCAACAGGAACCGCATAGGAAAACAAACTTGTGGGAACTTTGCCTGATGCCACCGCCCAGCCAAGAAAAGCACCTGCCAATAGGAATACCAAGGAAGTTGGCGTAAATCGGTTAAACATCGAAAGCTCCAGAATCTAGGAGGTACGGTTATTAAAATTATCTCGATGCTTATATCTTACGGCCGATCGATGAAAATGCGAAATGATATTGATTAAAGTAATACCACTTTATTCGTCTTCATCTTCGTCTTCGTCTTCGTCTTCGTCTTCGTCTTCGTCTTCGTCTTCGTCTTCGTCTTCATCTTCGTCTTTTTCTTCAGCGCGAAGATTAAGTTCACCGTCTTTGTCCATCACCCATTCTTCCTCGTTAAGGCAAACACTATGGCCAGCAGAACAATCGAGTTCCAGCCTTGATGCTATTTGTTTAGAGGAAAGTACAGAGCTGCTTACGGTAAGATCGACTTCGCCAAAACCAATATGGCAATCAAACAGAGCCTCATCGATGTCGTTATACGGCCCACCAAAATTACCATTATCATCGTAAGACCAATATGAATCTAGGCAATGTACAACACCAGCATTGCCCGTGTGCCCAGGCGATCCTCCATCATAGGAAACCGTATAAACTTCGTTTCCATTAGCCTCGATTAAAGATTGCAATGCAGATTGATCAAGTTCCATGAGTTCACTCCATTAATAACTGGACGAAATTCCAGCTCGATAAAATAGGCAGGTTAAGCAATTGACTGTGCCACCAAGTTACACAGAATCGTCTAAAGCTTATGTTCTCATGTTAATCTGCATTCATTTTGGTTCCAGCTTAGCAGCAAGAATTTAAACCCCCAATTATTAATCAAGTACTATGGTTGAAATTACCGATTATTATTTTAAATCGGGTTAGGTCGTTTATTAGGGTTTTTAAAATGTGTTTTGTAATGCTCAAATTAATTAACTTCTCAAGATTATCATGGCTGCCCTACGGCGTCTTGATTGGAGTTATGCTGTTTGGGAATATTTCGTCTGCTCGTGCGCAATTAACAGGCATCTCTGAAATCGGCCATAGTTATCAGGCAGACGCCCGTGGCGGAACTGAAACCTCGATCGGTGATACCGGTTTAGCCCACATCAGACAGCCCGCATCTGCTGCAACCCAAGCATTTGCTAAATTCGATTCCAAGATCAATTCAGTTTTCATCAACAATCAGTGGTCCGATATTAAAGATACAGGCAATTCTGATGTAAATTATGCACTCTCCTACAACCTAGGTACAGTAATTCCGTTGAGTGAAGAATTTGGTTTGGGTTTGGCGTATGAGACTGGGGGTTATAACACCAAGTTTGCCAACCGGTATAATTTCCCGGATTTTACGAACCCTATGTTTAATTCCTTCACTTACAGCACCCAATCGATTTATGCTAATTTAGGTCACAAAGTAACGGACAAACTATTTGTTGGTGGCGGCCCTACTTTGCAAATTCTAAATCTAGGAATGAATCTGAATTCTGGCCCAGGCGTATTGAATGTTCCAACCACGCAAGGGGTTGGTGGTGGATTTCAACTGGGTGTGCTTTATCAAATCACTGAAATTTTTCGCCTAGGCGCTAGTTATGCTTCCTCCACTTATTATGGCAATATGAACTTCGGCGAGACTTCTTATGTGGTTCCGGGTGTTAATCCCCTCACCGCGCCCCTTGGCATAGAATCTTTCACCACCCCGGGCCGTATTTCCTTTGGGGTTAGCGCAAAAGCTTCTGAAAAAATGAAGGTTGCTGTCGAAGCGGGATACTTAAACTATGGTAGCAGCGTGTTAGGCGGCATGAATTTCCAAGGGCTGATTAACAACAATCTTAATCTTGGTTTTCAAGATTTCTGGGTGTTGAACACGGGTATCGAGTATGAGTTTACAGAGCATATTAATGGTGCGATTGGCTATGTGTTCAATACTCAACCAGTCAATGCATCAGAAATGGTGCCTATTGCTGCTTCTGTTGGTCAAAGCCAATTTACCTATGGCTTACGCTACAAAGGCGAAAGGTTTTGGGCGGGTTTTGCCCATATGATTACTCTGACTTCGGATTTGAGCTCCAATTCTTCAACTCATCGCGAACTTGGCCCTGACTATCAGCACAGCACCGTAAGGCAGTTGCTGCAAGGCCTAAGCTGTGGTGCTGGTTTCAAGTTCTAGAGTTTAATAAACTATCGGATTTTAAAGCCCACTCTGTTTTGTTGAATTGCTCAAGAGCCTTGTATTGCAACATTCTTATTGTGTGCAGGAATCAGGGTTAATGGGGTTTCTTAGCAACCAAAAAGCAAAGGTGGGGTAAAAAAATAGGGGCCAATCGAAGATATGGCCCCCAAAGTTGTCGCTTAACTTTCTTTATTTCGCTGCCGCTTTTACGCTGATCAGCCGATCTTCTTGCGGAAATGTTGTCAACTCAAGTCCCTTAAAGTGCAATTCCTGTGGTACAGTGTTCGAGTGGAGTTGCAGACCAATCGGGCCAGCCATTATGCGCTTAGGTTCGGGGTCGAACCAATCGACAACGGCGGTACCGTTGACTGCAAATCGGACACGATTGCCCTGAGCCAAAATCTCCATATCGTTCCAGTCGTGCTGCTTGCCAACTTTTTTGGCTGGAGCGCCGTCTACCTTCAAGCCATTGCGGCCGAACAGATCATACATGCCCCAACCCGAAGGGAACATTACCAAATGGCCGGCGTAGGTGTACTTAGTACGGTCCTTCTCAGGTTCCTTGCTTACGCTTGGTCGGATTTCGCCCCAGAAAGAAACTCCCGAATGCATCTCCGATTCTACCAGCTTCGCGGAAAACACTAGGCGGAAATCGGTGTACTTTTCCTTGGTCAGCAAGTAGGTGCTGAATTTGATGGGCTTGGTATTCTTGGCGACGATAACGCCATCTTTAACTGACCAGTGGTCTTCAAAGCCTTCCCACCCTGACAGGTCCTTACCATTGAAAAGCTTAATCGTTTCGGACTTCCCCTTAGCTGGGGGCACGACCGGAGCCTTATCTTTGTCGGCGGCCGAGGCTGTATCATTATTAATGAAGAGCAAAACCAACAATCCAGTTACAAACGCCTTTGCGAACAGCCATCGATTCATATCTCGTCTCCTAGGAAGTACATTAAAAGTATCTCAGAACAAATAAGGCTAACATGGACAGCACACCGAAGCAACACTATGCCGGGAAGATAAAGAGGTCATTCTATTGCTACCTCTGTTAGTAAAAATCAATTCACTTAGGGCTCAGGCTACAAAGCCGAAAGTTTTTGGGCGAGTTTTCCAATATGGTTACGCTTACCTCAGTTTCAAGTTCTAAAAACAAAACACCTGATCACTTCTATTTAAAATGATCAGGCGCCTGTTTATATCACTATTGCCAAGCTGATTTCTACTTCTTCAAGTATTCAATCAAGAAAGCAGCACTTGTAGGCAGCTTTGTGTTTGGCATGTCCTGATGTACCAAAACCACTTCCACACCTTCAGCTTTCAGTTTTTCTGCAAGCTTCACTCCCAGAACTGCAGAGTGTGTAGGATCTTTCTGATTGGTACCAACCACTGGAGGGGTGTCTTGTTTATTAAAGTACAGACCGATTGGTGGATCATTCTTGCTCACCAATGCATAAGGGGAATATTCGTTAATCCACTTCATGATTTTTTCGCGGTTCTCCATCACTACAGCAAGGCTAGGCATACCAAAAGCGTGTGCGCCATAACCATAGTTAGGCATCCACTCTTTAAGTTCCTTAGGGTCAAGTGAAGTCTGGGCGCCATTAACTGCTGCACAATATAGGCGGGTCGATTCGCGCGCAATCGGATCTGCGCTATCAGGTTGTGCCATGTCTTCGTGGAAGGCAAGCCAAAGAGAAGAACAACCACCTGCAGAACCACCAGTTGCGCCAATGCGTTTCTTGTCTAGATTCCATTCAGAGGCTTTTGAGCGCACGAACTGTAATGCCCGGGCTGCATCTTCCAACGGAGCCTTTACAGGCGGTTCAACTTTAAGTTCAACAGCTTGCTTCACATACCGGTAGTTGATTGCAACAACAGATATTCCCGCATCAAGGAAGGGCTTTGCGGCAAAACCTTTTTTATCGCCACCCTGCCAGCCGCCGCCATGAATATAAAAAACAACCGGGGTGGGTTTTTCAGATTTCGCCTGATAGAAATCAAGCACTTGGCGCTCGTGTGTTCCATAAGGCACATTGGCCTTGGTGGGGGCAAGAGCAGGAGCGGTTTGTTTCTTTTCCTCTTTCTTTACCTCAGTTTTTTTTTCCTGGGCAGACGTTTGAAGGCAGGCTGCACCAAACACCAGAGCCGTAAATAACAATCTTCGTAGCATGAAATTTCTCCAATCCAAAGGGGAGGGAACGCAATAATTGGGCTGAAAGCATTCTCCACGCCTAGAGGGGCGGGTCAATCAAATGTTTTTAATTCTTTGAAAATTAATTTAGATCGAGTTTGTACGCTTGATCGCAACTACATATGATTCTCTTTGAAAATTAGTTTAGATCGAGTTTGTACGCCTGATCGCAGCGTGGTGAAAGGTGATCAGGTTGATAGGGAAGAAACCCCGCAGCTTTATAAAGAATGATTGCATTTTTAAGAACGGATGCTGTTTCCAACGTGACTTGTTGGAATCCCAATGTCTTAGCCTCTGCAAGTAATAGATGGAGCATTTTTTTTCCAAGCCCCGCTCCCCTTTCGGATGGTACAAGATACATTTTCCGAAGCTCGCAAACCTTGGTTGAACTTAAGGCAATTCCACCTGTTCCTACGATTTGCCCATCCGCATTTTCAATCACATAAAACATCCCACCATGGTTCAAATAATTTGCATCGATATCGTTAAGGTCTGCATCCGTCGAAGATGGATCAGGGTGTAATCCGAACTCTAATAATACTTTAAAGACCAATTCCTTGATTGCGGAAATGTCTTGGTTGTTTGCAACACGTAAAGTGTAGTTTTGCATCAAATGGCCTTTTAATAAATGACTATAACGATTATAAATGCTGGCCTTGAAATGGGCTGAGAAAAATTATTAACAATTAGCGAAATATTATGCCCTGCTCTGCGAATAATGATTTAGATAACTAAATACGGACTCAAAAACGAATTAACCGTGATTTGGGACATATAGGAAGGCTGGGAAGAATGAATCTTCCTCGTTTATTAAGTTCACAAAATATTAGGAGAAATAAAATGATTAACAACGAAAACCCAAAGATGGTTGAATTAAAAATCCCGGTGGCTAGGGTTACCAAGCGTTCGAGCAAGGCGAAGGTACTTGCGGGCAACATTTCTAGCACACAATGCGTTTATCTTTACCCTCCAAAAATCAAAGGCAAAGACTGGGGCCTTGCGATTGGCGCTAAAGGCGAGAAACCCAGAATCATGACCAATATGAAAGAAATCGCTGATGGGATTCTAGAAAGCGATGGCGAAACCAAATGGTACGCCAAAAGGGTTAATGTGCCTGCCAGCGAGAAATGTGCTTGGGATATTTACTTTAGCGCATCCAAAGCTTGATTACTTTTACCGCAATCCCTTTGAAGCCAGACTAACCCTCTGGCTTTTTTTATTACACTTCTCTTGACCTTTTTTGCCAATTTAAGTCAGAATCTCTTTATTAGTTCTGTTCCCAATCGGAGATTACTCATGCAGTGGAAATTGTTCGCAATTGCTTTTCTTTTTCTTGTCCCTACCTCGCTTCTTAATGCACAGGATAATCCTGAAGTTGCTAGGTTACAAGGCGCCTGGGAAGTAAATTCCCTCATCGAAAATGGCGAAGTTGTCTCCCTTAAAAACGTACGCGAAACCATGATTCGCGATGGCGTTCTTGTCATCGAAGGAAACCTCATGCGCTTCACCAACCCAGTGAACAACAAAAAACGCGAACTTGCTTTTGTTTTAAATCCTGATCAGAACCCCAAAACCATCGACCTTACCTCAACCGATAAAATGGGAAGCAAAGGCATTTACATGCTCGACTCCAACAATTTATTGCTCTGCCTTTGCGCCCACGATTCCAACGAACGACCTACCATCTTCGCCTCTACATCAGTTTCGAAATCCATGCTCTTTAGTATGCGCAAACTCACTGGCAACACCCCGGTAGTTACACCAGTTGCTCCACCTGTCGTCCCACCCGTTGTAACCACCAGTAACGCTAAGCCCCCCGTAGCAGTTCCCCCACCAGTAATCACCCCCGCGCCTGCTGCGCCACTTTCTCCTCCTTTAAGTGTCCCAACTTCCGATGAACAAATTCGCAAAATCCTCGTAGGCACCTGGGGCCATCAAGATGAAGAACGCATCGAAACCTTTACCATGAATTCCGATAATACTTTCAGCTCTACCTGGACTTCCAAAAAGTTCTTCCCCAAACTCTTTAAAGGCGAAGAACGATGCAGCGGTACCTGGAAACTTAAAGATGGCGTCATCATCGCCTACATCACTTCAAGCACCGATGACCATATTCGCAATCAAGTCTTTTCCTACAGAGTTTCATGGTATACCACGACAGAAATTGCACTCATCGATCAAAAGGGTAGAATCCACCGCGATTGGAAAATTTCTCCATAAACGCATTACCTCTACAACAACGCTTTACATTCTCAACTGACTGTATTTTTGACCTAAAGCTCATCCACTTCGCTGGATGGGCTTCTTTCTTTTACGATTACTTTCGTTTTCTTTCTTTTTCTTCCCCCTACTCCC
>DBCB01000346.1 GCA_002303765.1 Planctomycetaceae bacterium UBA969 | reverse complement strand
AGGCAGATATAATTTTCAAGAAAAAGTAGTATTATTTTTCTAGCGCTTGGAGTATTTGTTGGAAATCAGCCGCCCTTGCTGCATCTTGAATAGATATCACCGCTTGGTAAGGAACATCATCGCTGTAATATAAGATCAAATCTTTGCTTTTTAATTTTCGCGCGGAAGCTTTTAATGCAGAAGTAAGGTTTTCATTTTCAACTGGTTGCTCATTGATATAGAAAATAGTTTTTTCACCTTCTTTTTTTATTACAACTTTCGTTTTTTGATCAGCTTGGGAAGTGCTAATTGATGGGATTTTTGAATCTGGATTGGTTTTAGCTGCTTCAAGATGTTGCACTAATTTTGCATAGCTAGTTAAGAGGATGAAAAAGACCAAAAGTACCAGGCAAACATCAATTAAAGCATTCATGTCGATGTTGTCATCGTCTTCGTGTTTGATTGTTGATTTTGATGAGAAAGTTTCATCGAATTCTGGATAATCTTGTAGAGTTTTCCATACGATTTCTCCTTCTTTTCGGATTTCATCATGGATAGAAATTAAACCAGATACAATGAGATCTTGTATTTCGAAGGACTCAAGTAGAATTGATTTTGAGTCTGTACCATGGTTTTTTAAATCCCAAAGGCTCATTTTTTTCCGGTGACTCCCAAATGAATTTTAGAGATATCATCTTTGCCAAATGATTTTTCAATTGAAGTTATCAAGTTGCGAATGGTTCCAGCAGATATATCTCCCGGAGCATACACAGTAACTTCTTTAAACCCTTGCTCTTTTTTAATTTCATCTTGAAGGTAAGCAATCAATTTATCTTGGGACTCAAATTTGGTTGTTTGGTCTTTTTTTCTTTCTGCAAAACCGACTGTGTAAGCTTTGTTGTTCTCTACTTCAATCCAAGCTTGGTCTTTTATGCCTTGCACACTTGCATATTCTGCAATCGGAAGTTTTGTTGATGTCCCTGAACCTAGAGAAGATGTACTCATTAAAAAATAAACCAACAGCACTAGGCTTACATCTATTAAGGGGATCATATCAATATCATCATCAACACCTTGATGCTTTTGAAAAGAATGAGGTGAGGATTCCAAGATTTCCGGTTCAGAATTTTCTTTTTGTGGCAAGATGTTTACAAGAGAGGGGTGTTGGCCAACTTCGAACCAATCTGAGGTGCCAGATGGTCGTATTTTGTCACGAACAACCAATCGCCTTTCTTCAATCCATTGCAAGATAGTAGCCGCAGGGATCTCTCTGATCACCTGATTAGCTTGAATAATCCACACATCATAATATTTGGCATCTGGCAGCATAATTGATTTAAGGTTTAAGGGGAGTTTTTAGTGTGATTGCCATTTCAATAAATTTTTGAACAGTTTTTTTTATTTGAAGTTCAAAATCATTGATTTGAGCTTTGAACATTACATGGGAAAATACAAGTGGAATTGCAGTAACCAATCCCAGAGCCGTTGCAAAAAGGGCTAAACCAATTGAGCCAGCTTGTTCTGAAACGCCCCCTTGAGCTTCTTGTATTTTCGTGAAAGTTCCAATCATACTGATTACTGTTCCAAGTAAACCAACCATGGTTGCGATTTTTGCAATTGCTAGCATTGTTGGGAGCAGAAAGTTAAGTCTTGGGATTATTTCAAATTCCACTGCGTTGTTTATTTCTTTTCTGGAAGCGGGTATTCCATTTCCCAGACCTTTAATACCAGCGGAAAACAATAATATGCCAAGCCAGTCTTTTTGATCGCTGTTTAATGTTATTGCTGCTTTTATGCCATCCTTTAGTAGTGTGGCTTTTAGTGTTTCCAAATGTGCTTCAGTATTTTGCAGAAGCCCTCGATTAAGAAGAATTCGCCAAGTTATTAATGCAATTCCACAAACCGACATGGCTAGCATGGGGATTGCGAATATCCAGTCATTTATTACAAACATCCAAAATGATGACATTGTGAGTCCTTTTAAAAGTTTACTACTTTAATTATTTTATTAAGTCCATCTGGGCAACGATAGGAATAATTGATTTCTTTCTCACACCATTTTCCCAATTGCAATAATTTGGTTTCGGAATTTGATTGGGCAACAAGTTGGATCGCAAGAGGTAATCCCGATTGAGAAAGTTGGCAAGGCATGGACAAAGCAGGCAACCCAGTGAAACTCCATGGTGAATTAAAAGCTGGATCGCCTGTTGTTTCGTTGCTTGGGGCCTCCGTGGTTGTTGCAGGCACCATAAAGCAATCGTGTTGCTTTAAGTTTGTTTCGAAATAATCCTTCCAGTATTTTTGTTGGTTTTTGCAGGAAATATAGTAATCGAGTTTGACCTGGGATCCTTCTTTAATCAAGGATGTGATCTTAGGCGGATAATCTTCCGGCCTTCTTGAAATCCAGTACTCATGAATTTTAAATGCTTCATATGACATGATAGCACGATGTTCTGCGATTGATTTTGCAAATGTTTCAGGCAGTTCGATGAAAGTTATTTGGGCTCCTGCTCTTTGAAGTTTTTTAATTGTTTCATCTAGCATTTGGCGGATTTCGACAGAGGCGTTATCCCAGAAAAAAGATTTGATAACCGCAATACGGGGAGGTTTTGAAGTGTCGAGTTTTATATTTCTAGGTTGTGTTATCTCCTCCCAAATTATTTCTAAATCTTCAATTGTGGGTGCTAGCATTCCCATGTGATCCATGGATTGAGCCAGTGGTAGCACGCCATCTAGGGGCACCCAGCCAAATGTGGGTTTTATTGCAGCTACACCACAATAACTAGCTGGTCTTGTAATTGATCCCCCTGTTTGAGTGCCCAAAGCTGCAGGTATCATTCCGGAAGCTACTGCAGCGGCCGAACCACTGCTTGATCCTCCAGGTGTTTTTTGAAGGTTCCAAGGGTTACGAGTGGGGGGCGGATCAAAGCTGGCATATGCTGTTGTAACGGTCTTGCCCACTAAAATAGCGCCAGCTTTTCGTAGCCTAGTAATAATTGTTGCATCTTGTCGGGCAAACGAACGAGCCCAAGACATGCATCCTGCACGCGTTGGCCAATCGTTAACATCGATGATATCTTTAACACCGAACGGGATGCCGTGAAGTTTTCCCCGATTTAATCCTGACGCAATTTCTTTGGTGGCATTTATAGCATCAGCTTTTGCCTGTTGTGGGTCCAAAAATTCCCATGCATTGATGATGGGATCGATCAGTTTGATTCTTTCAAGATATTTATCTAAAAGGGAGATCGGTGTAGTTGAACCTTCTCTGATAGACTGGTATAAGCTTTGGATGGAATCCATTTGGGTACCTGCGAATTTCTTGGATGACAAAAAGGTAAGCATAACATGATAAATGTTGCGGTTCTAGGGGCCTCTGGGTATACAGCGCTCGAAGTTATAAAAATTTTATTGCGCCACCCGCATGCAAAAATCGTTGCATGCATTTCCAGGCAAGAAGGGACCCCTTTAGTTTCAAGTATTCACCCTTCCCTTGCAAAAAGAATTGATTTGCGCTGCGAGGAGCTTGATCTAGGTTCATTAAAAGAGAAAGGTGTGCAATGCGTATTCAGTTGCTTGCCTCATGGGGCAAGTATGGAGGTGATTCCAAAACTAATAAACGCTGGCATCCGTGTGATTGATCTGTCTGCGGATTATCGGTTAAAAGACCCTGTGATTTATAAAAAATGGTATGGTGAGGAGCACCTTGATCTTTCAGGTTTGGCCAGTGCTGTTTACGGTCTTCCAGAATTTAATTCGGTGGATATTAAAACTTGTAATCTTTTGGCGAATCCTGGTTGTTATCCGCAAACAGCAATACTTGGGTTGGCCCCTTTGTTGGTTGAAAAGTTGATTCATGCGGAACAAATAATCGTTGATAGTAAAAGCGGGGTTTCAGGAGCAGGGAGAAACCCAAAGCAAGCCACGCATTTTCCTGAATGCAATGAAAGTGTAAGCGCCTATCAAGTTGGCAAGCATCGGCATACTCCTGAAATGGAGCAGGCCCTCGAGAGAGTTTCTGGGGGAAAAGTGAAAATTATGTTTACCCCTCATCTTATCCCAATGGATCGGGGGATATTTTCTACTATCTACGCCAAGCCTAAAAAAGAAATTTCTGAAAAGGCGATTAATGAGTTAGTTGGCAGATTTTATAAAGATAAACCGTTTATTAGGCTAGTGGATCATCTGCCAACTACTAAAGATTCGGTCGGTACAAATTATGTCGACTTACATTACAAGGTTGCAGGTGATTATATCGTGGTGCTTGCAGCGGAAGATAATCTTATTCGGGGGGCGAGCGGGGTCGCGGTGCAAAATTTCAATCTGATGTTTGGGTTACCCGAAGTTACCGCCCTTCTTCCTTGATTTTTTGTTAAATCGCTATTGACAAGATTCTTCCTTAGGCTATTCCGAGCTTCAAGTTGGGATATTTTTTTATAGGGGGATTTTGTTATGAAAAGAAATTTAATGATTTTGGGGGCTTTGATTATCTTCAATTCGACATCTTTTGGCCAATCTCAAAGTAATCCGAATGGAACTATCACACAAAATAGTAATAGTTGGAACCCTTTCGCGTTTTTGTTGCCTAATCCGCAAGATGCTGCAGCAATGCAAAGAGCCCAGCTTGATAACGCACGCTTAGCACAACCACAGAACATCTATAAACGAGATCAAAGCTTAATGGATTTCTTTAGCCCGTTGCCAAAATTGAGCAATTCAACCCCAACGGGTTATTCCATTTTCCCCAAAAGAAGCCAATTGCCCGGTAAAGATTATTTAAGAGGTTTTGGTTACAGGGCTGGCGGTCAGTAAAATTCGACTTTTATAAAACTTTTGTTTCATAAATCCTTGGGGTTTGGTATAAATAAATATCAAACTTGGAGGATTTATGGCTATTTTACGATTTGGTTTTACGGTTCTTTTGTTGTTGTGTCTGACCTTGAGTTCTTCATTTGGTCAAGACAAAGATAAAAAAGCAGAAGATAAAAATGCTAAAGCTGATCCTAAAGAAAAATGGATACCTGCTGGTCAGGTTGTTGCGGTATTAAAAGAAGTGCGTGAAAGCGATAAATCCGTAGTTCTTTCAATACAAACTAGGGGTAGCTATTACAATCCTAAACAAAAAGGTTTAGTTCCTGCAAAGATGGAAGACATTGAATTGTTGCTTAAGGATGATGTAAAAATCCGTCAGTTTAACCCACCTGAAGCCTTTGATGACAAGGGCAGGCCAAAAAAATACAGCACCAAGGAATTAAAAGAACTTAAGGGGGATGATTTAAAGACCCCTGGATATCCAGCTGATTTTTCAGATTTAATCAGCCAATCGATTGTAAATGTAACTTTAATGCAAAAGCCACAAAAACCGGTTCGTGGTGGTAATTCTGGTTTGGTTGGGGTTGCAGGGAAAAAGGAAGATCCAGAGTTAGCCAGAGAAATGCGACCCAAAATCGCATCGATTGTGATTATGGGTCGCATGCCAGAAAATAATAAACGTTAGCAGGCTAGTACTTAGCTGCACCCGAATCTGATTTAAGACCAACTTTTGCAAGTGTTGAAGCAACACCATCCATCATCATTTTTAATTCGCTGTTGATTGCGATAAATTTCCAGCCTTGTTCTATACGAAGTTGAGCCTCTTCGGGGCTCATGCAATGTATCCCAGGCGCAACTTTGTTTCGTTTGCATGCCTCTAATATGGTGTTTAATGCTGCGTTAAATGCATCCGCTGATGGCCCCTTTCCATCTGCAGTTCGCATACTTGCTGCAAGATCATTAGGGCCTACAAATATGACATCAATACCAGGAACTGAAAAAATACTATCCGCATTATTTACTGCATCAATATGCTCACATTGCAAAATCACCAACAGTTCATCATTCGCCTTGCTGAAATAGTCTGGTGCAGTTGCTCCAAAGTTTAAGGCGTGAACATTCCCACCTACACTTCGAGTGCCTAACGGTGGGTAAAACATTGCGGAAACTGCATCTAAAGCTTCTTGTCTTGAATTAACCATTGGTACAACCACACCAAAAGCACCATTATCCAGCGCTCTTTTAATATGGTCATGGCGGTTGGAAGGAACCCTAGCTAGTGGAACACCATTGGCGTCTGCAATTGAAGCAAACATATGGGTAGCTGTTTCCCAGCTTACCAATGTGTGTTCGATATCTACAGTTAGCCATGAAAATCCAGTCCGAGCCATGAAACGTGTTGCAATTATGCTGCCAAGGGAGAGCCAGGTTCCAAGAGCCGGTTTTCCCTCTTTAAGGGTTTTTTTGACGGGGTTTGTTTTCATCGTTGAATTCCTTGGGTGTTAAAGAAATATCCTTACTAAAAGGATTAGGGTTATTATCGAAATTTTCCAGATCTTTGTCCGATAAACCAAAATGGTGGGCAAGTTCATGAATCACAGTTTTTCGGATTTCAATTTTTAATTGAATAGGGTCAGGGAAAGATTCTTCATGGGGCTTTTTGTAAATAGTCAGTTTGTGCGTAAGAGAATGGATATCAATTGCATCACCTGCCCAAGGGTGGGAAAGTTCCATGGGTTCAAATAAACCAAAAAGGGTGTTTCCTTCTCTAATTTCAGAAGGAGAAAAGTGAGCTTTTTTCAGGGTTTTTTTTGAAGGAAAATCCTCAACTTCCACCACAAGATTATCAAGGTGTTCATAAAAAAAGCTGGGGAGTGAATTCATAGTGTTTTCCACTTCAGCACAAAAATCATCCATAGATAATTGAATCATTTGCTTTTTCATGGCTTACATTTACAAGTTCAAAGTAAGATATACCACAGATTACAGGATCTTTATTGATAAGGGAAATTTATATGCCTCCAAGTTCAAAAAATGTAAAGCTTGTTAATGGGTTGGAGTTTATTAATGTTGTAAAATCAGAAATCGGGAAAAAAATTGTTGGCATGGACCTAGTTTTAGAAAAAATGGTGGTTGCAATACTTGCACAAGGCCATGTTCTTTTAGAAGGTATGCCAGGACTTGCGAAAACACTTCTAGCCTTCAGTATGTCGGAATGTCTGGATTTAAATTTTAAAAGAATTCAGTTTACACCGGATTTAATGCCCTCTGATATTCTTGGAACGCAGATTTATTACCAGCAGACTGGTGAATTTAAAATCAAAAAAGGTCCACTTTTTGCGCAAGTTGTACTTGCAGATGAAATAAATCGGGCACCTGCAAAAGTCCAATCTGCTCTTTTAGAAGCCATGCAGGAAAAGCAAATTACCCTGGGTGACGAAACTTTCCCTTTAGGCAATCCTTTTTTTGTAATTGCAACACAAAACCCAATTGAACAAGAAGGAACTTTTCCTTTGCCTGAAGCCCAGATTGATCGATTCATGTTGAAAATATTGGTGGATTACCCGAAGTTCGATGAGGAACTTTTGATTTTGCAACGACTTGATCAACTTGAACAGCACGGGGATATAAGGAAAGTTGTTGATGCACAGAACTTAAACGAACTTTGTGCTTTGGCTTCAAAAATTCATGTTGAGGAAAGTATCCGCAAATATATTGTGGATCTGGCTGTAGCTACTAGGTTTCCAAATCAATTCGGACTGAACTCTAACTATCTTGAACATGGTGTTTCTCCACGTGGCACGATTAGCCTTTTAAAATCCTCTAAGGCGTTGGCATTTATTCGAGGTCGGGATTTTGTGCTTCCTCAAGATGTGAAAGAAATGGTGCCTAGTGTGTTCAGGCATCGAATGTCGCTTTCATTTGAGGCTATTGCTGAAAATTTAAGTGCAGATGCAATTCTCAGCCAAGTTGTCGATAAAGTTTCTATTTCATGACTTTAATGGAAGTACGGTTTTCTGCATCTGCTTTGTTTCCATTATTAATGATAGATATATTTTTATTGAACCGATAATATGTGTTCAGTTGTTTTGTAATTCTTGATTGATTAGAGGTTTTAAATGTTTACCAGACGCTCGTTTAATAAATCGATTTTCATTGGTGCAATTGGCTCTTCCGTGATAACAACTTCATCCCGAGCACAAAATTCTTCTGCCAATGATAGGCTTCAGCTTGGCTTTATCGGTGTTGGTACGATGGGTCGAGGACATTTGGGCAATTTTCTTGGTATGAATGATGTTCAAGTTGTTGCAGTCAGTGATGTTGTTGATGACCGCTTGGAAAATGCCAAAACGATGGTCGAGAAAAAATATTCTCAGCCCGATGGCAAGCAGGCTTATAAAGGTTTGAAGGTTTACAAAGATTTTCGGGACCTTATAAACGACAAAAATATCGACGGAGTTATTATTAGCACGCCTGACCACTGGCATGCTCTTATTTGTGTGATGGCTTCTAAAGCTAATAAACACATTTATTGTGAAAAGCCATTAACTCATTCGATTGCAGAGGGAAGGATTATTGTTGATGAAGTAAAAAGATCTGGTGTTGTTTTCCAGACTGGAAGCCAGCAACGCAGTGAGTTCGGCGGGAAATTTCGACTTGCTACCCAGTTGGTTAGAGCAGGAAGAATTGGAAAAGTTAAGACTGTTCGTATTGGTGTTGGTTCTCCGGCCATTGCTTGTAATCTGGAAACTGAACCTGTTCCAAATGGAACTAATTGGGATCTTTGGCAAGGCCCAGCCGCAAAACGGGAATATAACAAGGTGCTTTGCCCTGAAGGTGTTCACACTCATTTTCCTGCTTGGAGAATGTACTGGGAATATGCAGGTGGTGGTTTGGCCGATATGGGTGCCCATCATTTTGATATTGCTCAGTGGGCATTAAACATGGATAGCACAGGACCGGTAAAAATTACGCCCCCTGAAAACGGTGAGAAATCCGGGCTTAAATACACATATGCCAATGGAATTGAGATGTTTCATGGCGGCCCTAGTGGTTGTACTTTTGAAGGGGAAAATGCAACGCTTTATGTAGATCGCAGCAAAATCGAATGCACTAAAGAAGAAATTCTTAAAGATCCGATTACTAAAACCGATCCTTCAATTATGGTTGCAGATAATCATCGCAAGAATTGGCTTGAAGCAATTCGAACTAAAAAACCTACTATTTGCCCTGCTGAAGTAGGGCATCGAAGCGCAGCAATTTGCCATTTAGGTAATATTGGTTATCGAATTGGTAAGCCGCTTGATTGGGATCCGGTGAAGGAAAAATTCACTAATAGTGATGATGCAAACAAGCTGTTATTCCGGCAATATCGAGGCCCTTGGAAGATTTAACGCTTTGCGATTAGTAATGGTTTTCCAGTTAAATAAAAAATGAGAACCCGTAGGAATAATATTTCAAACGGGTTCTTTAGTTTAAGTTAGTTTCTTGATGTTAAGTTTGTTCTCTGCTAAAAATTGTAAACATTCTTCTTTTTGAAAGACCCCTTCGGTTGTACCTTGTGCACGAACGCAACTTGCCCCTAGGGCGCTACCAATTTCTAAGCATTCAATATCACTTTTATTTTCGAGAATGCCTGAAATATATCCTGCCGTAAATGCATCGCCACTTCCTGAACCATCATGATAATTGATTTTGAAAATCTCTGCTTTATAGCAACCTTGATCATTAAGCAAAATTGTACCTTGGTTTCCTAAAGTGATAATGCTTGTTTTGACCCCCATAGATTTAAAAAACATTGCTTGCTGGATTGGGTTTTCTATCCCTGAAATTAGTTTAGCCTCTGAGTCATTAGGGAGGAAAACATCGACAAAAGGTAGGATGGGTTTTAGCTTTTCTAAATGGTTACCTAGGCCAGGTGTAACCACATCCAAGATTGTTTTAGCCCCGTTCATTTGCGCGGCACGAAAAACTCCTGCAACATGATCTGGCGATAGTTT
>DBCB01000038.1 GCA_002303765.1 Planctomycetaceae bacterium UBA969 | reverse complement strand
ATCCGTAGAAGAAGACGACCTTAATGTTCCCACCCACTATATCTACAAAAGTAAAAAAAACATCCAAGTAACTGGTGGAGATTTAATGGTTCATGAAGTGGACCAAGAAACTCATGGTGCTCTTTTTTATTCTCTTTTAGAAAATAATGGCAGGCTTCATTATGGCCGTATGGGGAAAATTATCGAATACCGCCTTGAAAGTAATGATGTTGCTAAAAAGCTTGATAATGATCTTGTGGATCTTATTCAAATATCTGCAGTCACCTTGGACAAAAAACTTGGTGACCCCGTTAAAATTAAATCACTCAAATTGAGTTTTGTTGCTGATGATGATTTTGATGTCCCCCAATCGCATAGGCAAATAATCAGCAAGGGTAAAGACAATAATTTGGTTATGGAGATCAAGCGTGATTTTATTGTTAAAAATGGGAAGGCTCTTCTTCCAGATGAACGAAAACGCTCCCTTGCCTCCAGTATAAGCACTCCTGCTGATAATCCTAAAATTATCGCTTTAGCCTCCAAAATTGTTGGTGATGCCCCTACGGATTTCGAAAAGGCTTCTCGGATTGTTAAATGGATTTTTACAAATCTTGAAAAAACCATGGCTAAAAACAGTGATAATGCATTTGATATTCTTGATAAAAAAGCAGGCGATTGCACCGAACATACACTCCTTTTTGTAACTTTGGCCCGCGCTGTTGGTATGCCTTCAAGAGAAGTTGGCGGTATTGCTTATATGGCTGGTGAAAAAATTCCTAAAATGGCTTGGCATGCCTGGGCCGAATTTCATGATGGAAAACAATGGCTTACCGCGGACCCCACTTGGAACCAAACTCTTGTTGATGGAACACATATTAAGTTTAGCGAAGGTTCCACCGATTTGAAATGGCTCAATATTCTTGGCGGTTTGACTTTGCAAGTTATTGATTTTCAAAAAGATTAGTACCGTGGTATCAGGCATAAATAAAACACAGATCAAGAGGTTACGGTATGTTTTCGCGAAGATGTTTTCTCAGGCAAGGCGCTGCTCTTTCTGTAGTTGGCTCTGCTTTGCCTAGTACTCTTCTAGCTGCAAGCCCACAAGCGAAAGCAAAATCCATTATTTTTTTGCACCAATTCGGTGGCCCAAGCCAGATGGATACTTTTGATTTGAAACCGAATGCACCTGATGCATATCGCGGGCCTCTCAAAGGGATTTCCTCTATTGTTCCTTCCATGCCCATCGGCGAAATGCTTCCTAATATGGCTAAGGTAATGGATCGAGTAACTATCGTTCGCAGTGTGCATCATGAGATGAAGAATCATAATTCTGCAGCCTATTACAGCCTTACTGGTTATTCGCCTGCAAGCGATGATCAAAGGTTGCGTGATACACTTGATTTGTTTCCTGCTTATGGTTCGATTGTTAGCAAATTTAAGCCCAAATCTGGAGGTGTGCCGCCCTTTATTTCTTTTCCTCATGTAATCAGGGATGGGTCGATTACCCCTGGGCAACATGCTAGTTTTATGGGAAAAACCTACGATCCTTTTTTCATTGGCCAAGATCCCAACTCTAGAGATTTTAACCTTCCGGAACTTGTCCTTCCTTCTGGTATCAACCCTGAAAGAATTGCAAACCGCAAAGAAATGATGTCTATCATTGATGCTGAAACCAAGATCCTTGAGAAATCTTCGAAGGCTAGGGGCATCCAGGATAATTATGATCGGGCTCATGATATGCTTACTTCAAAAACTATTCGGACTGCATTTGATATTTCCGCAGAGCCCCTTGCGGTGCGGGAACGCTATGGCAGAACCACTTATGGGCAATCTTGCCTTCTTGCAAGAAGATTGGTGGAGGCAGGTGCGGCATTTATTAACGTTTATTTTTCTTCGCAGATTGGCGGTTGCGAAGGTGGGTGGGATACTCATGGGTTCCGTGATAAACCCATGTACCCGGTAATGAAAAATCATCTTCTTCCCATCACGGATAAAACGTTACCAACTTTGATTTTAGATTTGGAAGAGCGGGGCTTGCTTGATTCAACTTTGATATTCTGGGCGGGTGAATTTGGTCGAACACCAAAAATGAATAATCTTTCAGGCCGTGATCACTGGCCTCAATGTTACACAGTTCTTTTTGCAGGCGGTGGTGTTAAAAAAGGTTTTGTGTTCGGTTCTTCAGATTCCAAAGGGGCCTTTCCTGCAACAGACCCTGTTCGGCCGGAAGATCTTTCAGCAACCTTTTTTCATTTGATGGGTATCAACCCCAGCACGGAAATAAAAAATAACTTTAATCGGCCTTTTCCGATAAGCACAGGCAAAGTGATTGATCAAATCATTGCCTAGGGGTATAGGCTATTTTGTTCAGATTGATGGAAGTTGGGTTTTAGCTTTATTGGGTTCAAGGAAGGTTTTCCAAATCGTTTAGGTCTTTAAACCTGCCTGCAGCTTTTTTGTTTGCCTTTAAGTGTTCTAAACTGGTATTCGTTCAGTAACTGTAAGAATTCTTTGACGTTGCGCGG
>DBCB01000221.1:7880-12473 GCA_002303765.1 Planctomycetaceae bacterium UBA969 | reverse complement strand
ATCAAAAATCCGGGCAAACCCAGCATAGGATGGTATCGCTACGGCCTTACCATCTGGTGCGATTGAAATATCCCGAGAGTTATCCGCAAGCTTGATCGCTGCAAATTCATTGGGCTGATCAGGTTTCCAAAACCAAAGCATTCCCCCATTACCACCCGCAGTGCCCGCAACAAAACCTGCAGGATGCCAAGCAACGCCCCACATCGTTCCTTGAAACTTCTCTTTCGGGGTAAGCTCTTTAGTAATCTTTCCAGTAGCCCAATCCACCAGCAAAATGATCGGATTACCAATCCCTGCAAATGCGTTTGTTACATTGGTGATTCCTGCAAGAGCCAACACTGAGCCATCAGTTGAAAATGCCATCGATCGGGCGCCACCAATATCTGCACCAAACCCAGTGTCATATTTGTGCAGCGCTTTCGCCTCGATCTCTCTGATTTTCTTTCCAGTAAGATCCCAGATTCGAATCACGCCCTTTAAATCAACCGATACTATTTCTTTACCCGAGGGATGAAAAGCCACCTGATATGCATGGTTTTCATGGGCCTGCCATGAATGAACAGGCTTCAATTCGGGAATGGACCAAATCGCAATTCTGCCATCATTACCGCAACTAACCAACTTCTGGCCAGTAGGATCAACACTCAAAGATCTTATCCAACCCTGATGAGCAAGAACCTGCCTAAGCGGAATGGGCTCTGCAGATTCATAATTCCAAGAAATGATCTGCCCATCGTAACCGCCACTGAACAACAACTTTTGCTTGGAAGCAAATACCATCGCACGAACCCAACTCGAATGCCCCGCCATATCGGTCTTCTTGGCGGTTTCTATCTCCCATCGCTGTAAAGTATTGTCCTGCCCGGAAGTAAACAAAAACTTGCCCGCAGGTTCATACCTACACGCAAGCAATGCGGAAGTATGCTTAAACTCTTTAGCTTGTCTTGCAGCAGCGGGGTCTAACCCAGGAAAAACAGGAGGCGGTGAAGGTTTCACCACCTCAGGAGTTTTAGGCGCTTCTTTCTTCGCATCTTTATCTTTTTGCATCACAGCAATATTTCCTCAATAGGCGATGCCTTCGGGTCTGCCATGGGCAATGGCCTCTGGTCCACATAAAAGTTCTTCTTCGAATCAAAACCCAATGCCTTCAAATAAGTATGGAACAAATGCCCGCCATTCACTTCCCGATCCACTACCGCGGTTCCAGTCGCATTGGTTTTACCAACCACTGCTCCCTTTTGAATTCCACAACCACCCATCGCAACCGACCAAGCAGTGCCCCAGTGATCACGGCCAAAATTACGATTAATAGTAGGGGTACGGCCAAATTCGCTCATCACAACAACCAGGGTGCTATCTAACAAACCTCGAATGTCCAAATCTTCCAGCAGGGTCGCAAAAGTTCGATCAAACTCACCCAATTGCTCAATATGGAAATCAAAGTTTTCATGATGCGTATCGTAATTAGTATGGCTAACTTTTACAAAGGTCGCACCGCCCTCAAGCAATCTGCGAGACAACAAACAATGCCTGCCGAAATCGTGCTTACCATATCGATCCGCAAGCTTCCCAGATTCTGAAGTGATATCAAACAACCCACGTTTCTCCATCAACATGCGAGCTTGATCATAAGTCTGGGTATAAGCTTCAGTCATCGCAGATTTCCTGCGCGAGTAAAATCTTTCGTTAGCATTCTGCCTGAGCAGATGACGCTGCATTTCCGCTTCGGAATTGATGCCCGCAGGTTTCTCTAAATTAGCGGGTGCCTTGCCATCACTTATGCTCACCGAACCAAACTTAGGCCCAAGATACGCAGCATCCTTCGAACTTTGCGCACCAGAACCATTAGGCGTGATGTTTAAATAACCAGGCAGCGGGTTCTTGTCTTCCGTCAACAACTTCGAACATACCGAACCAAAATGCGGGTACTCGTTCGCAGGTTCCTGCCTGCGACCTGTCTGCATGATGTACGCGCCCTTGCCATGATCGTTTTCTTTGGTGTTGATGCCACGCACCAATGCAAGCTTATGCATCCAACTTGCAGTGTAAGGCAGAAGCTCGCTGATATGGATACCGGGCACGGATGTTGGGATCGCCCTAAATGGCCCGCCAGTCACCACGCCTGGCTTCGGGTCCCAAGTTTCTAATTGGCTAACTCCGCCAGCCAAAAATACAACCAGCACCCTTTTCTGCTGAATCGCAAGGCCCTTCGCTGCCAAAGGATTAGCCAAAGCGCCAAGGCCCAAGCCTCCAACGCCCCCTAAAAAGGCCCGCCTTGATAAACCATGATCCACCGTTTTACATGCATAATTACAATTCATTGTTCATTCTCCTTCTTCAAGCGATCAAACCTGAAATCGAAATTCAATCGATGTCATTAATGCCCACACTAAGTCTCTTATTAAACCAGCTTTATCTACATCTTTCTTGCCCAGCAACACTTCCACTTCCTTCTTTTCATCTTCCGTGGGCATTCTAGTCAACACCCCAAGATACAACTCTTCTGCAAATAATTTAGCATCCTTGATTTCAGATAACCGAAACGATAGAGAACCCTTTCTGGGTGCAAGCAATCCCTGCAATTGCCCATTGTTTGCAAGATAAAGCGCTTGCTCCACTCGGGCCTCGTAACCAGGCGCCTGACCCGCAGGCGTTGCTAAAGCATTAATAATTGGGGTCGCTTGGGGTGCCAACTTTGCTTGTAATGCAGCTTCCTCTACCTTCGCTCCTAGTATCATTCGTTCTGCATCGGTAAACCCGGATGCCTGCAAAATCGCATAAGCAAATTGCTCTTCCGACAAGGGCCTTATCGCCCCCACTAGATACTCTTCGGGCTTGGGATCTTGCAAACCCTTGGGCACCTGGCTCGATCTTTGATAGGCTTTGCTTTTCGCAATCTGCCCAAGTATTTCTTTATGATTGAACTTTGCCTTCACAAATTCTTTTGCAAGCAAATCCAATAATTCTGGATGCGATGCTGGATTGTCGCCATGACCCAAATCCAACGGATGAACAATCCCCCTACCCATCATATGTGCCCATAGGCGGTTAGCACCATTTCGGGCAAAGGGCTCAAAATCGCCCCGTGCCAACTCGTTTGCCAACTGCGACCTTCTGCTAAACTTTGGTATCCCACGCACTTCTTTGGTGGGCGCAACTTCGTATTCTTTGCCCTTCTCCATCTTGGGCTCTGTAATCGCAGCACGCATGAACAACTTAGGCCCGCTTGATTTCGTCACCTTCGCAGGATCAAACACTGATTGAAAACTCGCATCGCCTTCGCCTTTTTCCGCAAACACCGATTGCTTCGTCTTCGCATCAGTAAACAAATAACTCCGATTGAAAAACGCAAACAATCCATAGTACAGATCCTGTTTGTAATCCTCAACCCTCGGGTGATCATGGCATTGAGCACATTGCCAATTAACCCCCAAAAACAATCTGCTTATATCCCGGGTAATCAAATGCGGTTCGCCTTCCCTATCAAGATAAAACTTGGCTGCAGGCCTAGTCTTCGCATCCACCCCATCCGCAGAAAGAATCTCTTTCACCATCACATCGTAAGGCTTGTTCGCAAGTAATGATTCACGCAAATACTGTTTCCAGTTAGCTGAGGGCACATGTTTGTCTGCCCTTCGTTCCATCCAAGTAACATCCAACACCATTGCGAAATACCAAGCATGAGCTGGGCTTGCTAGCAATGCATCCACCAACTCCGACCTTTTATTTGGATTGGTGCTTTTTACAAACTCTCGGGATTGTTCTACTGTGGGGATCGTTCCTATTAGGTCAAGAGTCACCCTGCGGATGAACTCTAAATCGGAACAAAGTGGTGCAGCTTTCTTTTCAAAATCCGCAATAGGCTTAGCAACCTCTGCATCAATCTTCTGGCTTAGGGTTTGTCCTAATGACCAGTTTGCTACAAGTAGCATTATTGCAAAGGAACAAACGAATCTATTTTTATTAACTATATTAGCAAACATATTTAAGGACCTTTCCAGCACAGGCAGGAAAACCAATCAATTAGGTAGGCTACTACATTTTGAACCTTGAATGCGGGCTTGTCAATTCCCTTTTAGAAAACACAGTGAGAAACTATTGTTTTTAGGTGCTTATTCCGGTTTACCCCCTTATTATTTGCCATTATTGCCTATTCTCGGCAACAAAACTGGACAGCAGAGCTTTTCTATGGATAATAGCCTACTGGCATATAGATGCCTTATCGAGTTGGTTTCGGGAGTGTTTGCACAACTGGTGTTGGCCATGGTCTTCAAAACCATCGGGGGGTTTGAACAAAGCTCCCAGTGGGTTCAATTCCCATACATTCCCGCTTTACAATCAATTCTAGCCACGGAATTAAGAACAAGCAAAGGCATAAGCATTTGCCACGGAAGGAAGACACGTCTTTCAGAGCCGGATGCGTGAGCGCCGGTTGCACTCATCCTTAGGTGCAATAATTAAAGGTTCAAATGGAGGAGTTGCAGGGGCTGCCCCATCGCAACTCCTCTGTCTTTAAACAAGCTCATATCAATCAATGGGAAGTAAAAGGAAGAATAAGAAAAAGGAACAGGGCGAGCACCAGCGGATTTACAT
>DBCB01000221.1:3589-7730 GCA_002303765.1 Planctomycetaceae bacterium UBA969 | reverse complement strand
GGGGAAGAAAAAGAAAGTAAAAGAGCAAAAGAGAAAATGTTGATGTTAATAGTAAGTGTATAAAAGAAAACCCCACCGACTTCAATGAGGTGGATGCGCAACGGGTTCCCGATCTGCCAGAAAGTTCGATCAGCCCTTAGCCGAGCCTGCCTTGAGGTAAGCCACAAGACAGCTTGAGACTTCGCGCACCAGCGCAGGGGTATCCATCGCCACGCCGCTGATTTCCTCATCATCGAACATCATCTGCTGGGCTAAAACCGCATACAACATCCGCCAGGCCACATCGACCGCAATCATGGGAGAGGCATGGGCAATCTCCTCGCGGTGGCTTAGCACGAGCGAGGTAAAAATACCCGCGAATAAGGTATTCGCCCGAATGCCCTGAGCCCTTAGGATCGGATCGGACGAACGATGAAGGACGAAAAATCGGGCTGAATTGCGGTACTCTTGGGTGGCGGTGAAGACGTGGGACATGAACACCTCAATCGCACCTGCCAAAGATTTTTCGTTGCCGGCTGTTGCGACTGCTACATGCGCTGCGCCTCCGATTCGTAAGAGAAAGCGTTCGTGCATAGCTTTGAGCAGGCCATTGCGGTCGCCAAAGCGGCTGTAGAAGCTTCCTACCGAGGTATCCGCAAGTTTTATGACGGCATCAACAGTAAGGGAGTTATCCCCGCCCTCTGCGAAAATGGCCTCGGCAGCGTCAAGCATTTTGGCCATCGAACGAACGCTGCGGTCTTGCTGGGGTTTGCGGTCTTGTTGCTGAGGAATACCAGCTTGCTTAGGTTTACGGCCCATGTTTATCCAAATAAGTTATTCTGAGAAATTGTTCTGCCCGAACCCTTGGGGCAACGGTAACAGGGGCAATAACGCCCGAAAGATAATAATACAGTCTTTATACATGTTTTTCCAACCATAAACTAAAATCAAAATAGGTAAACATAAAGAAAGCTAAATAGGCGCGGCGTGTGAGTATTGCATGCATAATGGGAACTATTATGGAGGTAATTGCAAGCATTTGATTGACAGTATCTGGCCCTAATATTACACTTGTTTAGGTAAATGTTTGTGTAATTGTCCTTCCCGAATGCTTCCCCAAGAGATCAAGTTTGTGAATTCAGTTTTTGGCTTTATGCGATTATTTATTATACCGATTTTGAGCTTATACTTTCTAATTGCACCAGATGTTTATGCAGCAGATGCCTTCACGGATAAAGTCATGCCGTTTATGAAGACTTATTGCTCGCGATGTCACAATGAAAAAACAAAGAATGGCGAATTCGATCTTTCACGATATACCACTGCAGCAAAGGCCATCGAGGATTTCAAACAGTGGGAACATGTGGTGACTTTTCTTAGGAAAGAAGAAATGCCACCTGCTGAATCAAAGCAACCATCTGCGGAATTACGAGCAGAAATGCTAAAGGTGGTTGAAGGGATTTTGGTTGAAGAGGCGCGGAAGTATACGGGCGACCCAGGTGCGGTGGTTCCACGCAGACTTACCAATTCCGAATTTGATAATACCATTCGCGATATAACCGGGGTGGATATTCGCCCTACAGCATCGTTTCCGCTGGATCCTTCCTCAGGCGAAGGTTTCAACAATACGGGTGAAGCGTTGATGATGTCGCCTAGTTTGTTCAAAAAGTATTACGGCGCTGCTCAGCAAGTTGCAGATCATGCGCTGTTGACATCCACAGGATTAAAGTTTGCACCCCATGCGGTTACCACATTCGCAGACCGCCAAAAGTATTTCGAACAATTAATCTTGAAGTTTTACGATGGGCACAAAGTTCAATACGAGAGTTATCTTACTGCGCTATGGCTTTACAAATATCGCGCTGCAAACGACAAAGCAACTTCGGTGGAAGCATGGGCAAAGAATAAAAACCTTAGTTCAAAATACATGGGTTTGCTATGGGAGGCTCTTAAAGGCACACCAGAAGAAGGACAGTTTTATCTGAGTTGGTTGCGCCAAAGTTGGGAAGCGATTCCCGCACCAAAAAACTTACTCGAACCCACCGTATCAAACGAGGTGGCACAAGCTTTAAAAACCCTTGCAACCGATATTCGCGAGTTAAGCATGAAGCTTTGCCCGCCTGAAACACCCGCAATTGTTGCAAATGCAGGCAATAGCCCTGTGGCTCATCTTGATTCACGCAGAAAGATGGCGCAATCGCGTGACACCTTCGATTTCAAATCTGCCTCGGTGCAGCGGTTTCAACAGTCCTTTTCCAATGTTGGTAATACTTCGACCATAAAGCTGACAATTGAGATTGCAGCCAGCAATAATTTAAAAGCTGATGGATTTATTACCCTTGATGGTGGGTTTACAACATCGAATCCTTTGACTGCAAATTTGAATGATGCCAAAAAGAAAAAGTGGACCCTGCATGCAATTCTTTCAGAGCATGCACCCGACCAATTAAAGAAATTAACCTTTGGCACAAGGCCAGATGGGAAAAAAGCAGAATCTGATTCTCTGATTTTAAAAGCACCTGTGGCACTTGAAATCGAGATCCCCGCAGCAGCATTCAACACTAAGGGCAACCTTAACTTTTTTGCAGACTGCAAACTTGAGGGATCATCGCAAGGGATGGTTCAAGTGAAACTTTCAGCAGGATCACCTGTTAAGAACGAAAAATATCGACCTTCAATAAATCTTTTTGAGCCTGGTCATGCAAACGCACAAAAGATTCAAGCTTCGGGTGAGGCGTTTTGCAAACTATTCCCCAACCGGTTTTATTTCGTCGATGACACACGCGGGCTCTCCGCAGGCTTCCACTTGATTGAAGGCTTCTTCCGCGATGATCAACCTCTTTACAAACTAGCACTCAGCGATTCCGAAAAGCGGGAGATCGATCAGCTTTGGAACGATCTTTATTTCGTTACGGATATTTGGCAGAAGTTGCTTCGCGGGTTTGTTTTCTTCGAACGATCCGAGCGAAGTTTCCTTAAACATCCCGATTTCGATTCCATCAAGGAAGAAGACCCAGATTTAACCAAGGAAGAAAACATAAAGCGGTTTAAAGAGCTTTACCTAGTTCGATCTAATGTAAAATCCACAGGAGAAGAATTAAGCAAACATCCTATCAGCATTTTCTTCGATGATGTTTCTGCAGGCCTGAAATACCGAACAGAAACTTTTAAAACCATCTCTCCAGTCTACCTAAAAAATCTGGAAGACTTCGCAAGCGTTGCGTATCGCAGACCATTAACCGATCCAGAATTGCAAAGCCTTAGAAAGTTCTTTCTCGACATCAACCAAAACAAAGAACTTGGTATCGAACAAGCAGTGCAGGCATCGATCGTCCGGATTTTGGTCTCGCCTTATTTCAGTTACCGCATGGATGTATCACCTGCTGGAAAAAGCGTTGCAGCCCTTCCAGATATTGCATTGGCATCACGCCTAAGCTATTTCCTTTGGGCTGGCCCTCCTGATGCAGAACTTTATCAGCTTGCAGCAAGTGGCAAACTCCACGATGAAAAAGTCCTACGCGAGCAAACACGCAGAATGCTGAAAGACCCTAAAGTCAGCAGGTTTGCCTTGGAATTCTTCGGGCAATGGCTTGGCTATCGCGAGTTCCTGAAAAACGAAGCAGTAAGCAGGGAAGTTTTCCCCACATTCGACGATGCACTTCGTCAGGCGATGTTTGAAGAACCCACTAGGCTTGCAGCATATCTTATCCAACAAAATAAACCCATCACCGATCTACTATCCAGCGATTCTACCTTTGTTAACAAGAAACTTGCCCAGCACTATGGCCTGCCCTTTAACGGCAAAGCTGATGATTGGGAATTGGTTGAAGGAATGCAAAAGTTAGGAAGAGGTGGCGTAATGGGCATGGCTGTTTTTCTTACCAAGAATTCCCAACCACAACGCACCAGCCCTGTGAAGAGGGGTTTCTGGGTGGTAAGCAAAATGCTGGGTGAGCATATACCGCCTCCTCCTGCTGATGTCGCAGTGCTTCCCGCAAAGGAAACCGACACCCAGGGAAAAACGATCCGCCAACTTATGGTTCTTCATACCGATGATAATCGCTGCGCACGATGCCATGTTCGTTTTGATTCTGTAGGCTTGGCGATGGAAGGTTTTAACCCAATCGGGGCATCGCGTACCAAGGATCTCGCTGGGCGAGCT
>DBCB01000221.1:3365-3566 GCA_002303765.1 Planctomycetaceae bacterium UBA969 | reverse complement strand
AAAGAAGCCAAAGGCGTGCCCGAGTTTTCCAAACATTTACTTTCCAGCCGTAAGAATGAGTTTACAAAAACATTAAATCAAAAACTTCTGGGTTATGCATTGGGCAGGTCGCTGCAACTTTCGGATCATTCACTGTTGGAAAAGATGCAAGCAGATTTGAATACCAATGAAGATAAACTAGGCGCGTTATTTGAAACCGTG
>DBCB01000221.1:0-3290 GCA_002303765.1 Planctomycetaceae bacterium UBA969 | reverse complement strand
AACGATGCCGGGATTTCTCGGCTTCTCAGTTTGTAAACGAAACGAAAGGCAACAAGCCATGAACACATCAATGAATTTATCTAGGCGATTACTTCTTAAGGGGCTAGGGATTTCTATTGCGCTTCCGTGGCTGGAATCTGCGCATCTGCTGGCAAAGGCGCAAGAGGAACCAAAGCGATTTGCATGCTTATTCATAGGCGATGGTATCTGCCCAACCACATGGTGGGCCAAGGGCAATGGCGCAGATATGGAACTGGGCTCCAGCCTTGAACCACTTGCTCCATTCAAACAAAACATCAATGTAATCCGCGGGCTTCATAATCGCGAAGGCGATGGCGGCCATGCCAAGTGCACGGGAAATATTCTTTCAGGCGCAGCTTTGAAAAGAGGCAGCATCATCCAGGGCGGTATCAGTATGGATCAACGCCTGGCAAAGCATTTCGAAGAAGAAACTGCGATCCCCAGCTTGGTACTCGGGTGCGAACAACCTGTAAGCGGGTTTCACGAAAGCCAGTACTCCATGGTTTATGCTTCCCATATTTCATGGCGCAGTCCTGATTCACCCATCCCTATTGAACTATACCCTGCGCTAGCTTTCGATAGCCTTTTCGGCAGCCAAGTGGGCAAGTTACAAGGCAGCATTCTTGATCAAGTTTTAGAACAAGCTAATGATTTAAAGCGTAAGGTGAGTGGCTTTGATCAGATTAAGCTGGATGAATACCTTACCTCGGTAAGGGAAACCGAGCAGCATGTAAAAAGGCTTAATCGCAGGCAGGCAAAGGAAAATGTTGCGGCCAATGTTCCACTGCATCAACGCCCACCCGCAGGCCAGCCCAGCAACTTCCGCGAATATTGCAGGCTGATGGCAGATATCATCGCACTGGCATTTCAAACCGATCGGTCACGCATTGCAACCATGCTGATGAGCCGCGATCTTTCGGGGCAGGTTTATCCCTTCCTTAACATTCGCGATGATCATCATAGTTATTCGCACTCGAACACCGGGCCCGAATACCAAGCGATTGTTCGCTGCCATGTTGAACAATATGCTTACCTCATCGAGAAACTTTCCAAGATGCAAGAGGGCGAAAAAACAGTCCTAGATAACTCGTGCATTATGTTTGTTTCAGAACATTGGAACGCGCATAACGGCCAACAAGTTCCTGTTGTACTTGCTGGCGGGCTTGGTGGCAAATTACAAACGGGCAGGTCGCTTGATTACCTAAACGCAGGCAACGACAAACGCAAGCTTTGCAGCCTTTATCTTTCCATCATGGATCGCATGGGATTAAAATTATCAGAGTTTGGCGATAGCCGTGAAAGGCTCGCTGGCTTGTAATCTTTAAGATCGTATAAAAAAGAATCCCCGCTTGGTTGCACTACTTTTGTGCCATGCGGGGATTCTGCTTTTGACATTTATCAAGAGGCACTATTCAGCACTGATGCCGCTAAGAACATCATCCACTTCTGCTTGCTGGCTCTTTTCTTCCATCTGCAACTTGCGAACCTCTTCTTGAAGTAATTCAATCTGAGTTTCCTGCTTGTCAAACTTATCCAAATACCGCTTGTAGGCGGCAGAGGTTGGGGGGACATTTTGCAGGTTGGCACGCAATCGGGTTTGATCTTCCGTGATACCTTTCAATTCTTTTTCCCGCTCGGTGAGTTTGCGTTTGGTTTCAAGTAAAGCAGCTTTAACATCCAAGGTGCGCTGGAATGCAGCCTTTACTGCTGGCTTCAACACGGGATGAAGAAGGAACCCCTTGATTTTTCCTTCTTCCATGGTCGAAATTTTTTCCTGTACGACTTGAGACTTGGTTTCGTCGATCAACTTTTCCACACTTTTGCCCTTCGGTAATTCCAATGGAAATCGATACAGCGTAGTAGAACCTTCCACTGGTTTCAAAGCCAGATCATCGAGCTTCCATTCCGGCCTTACTACATGCTCGAGAATGATTTTTCGATCAAGTTCCGAACGGCTGATCAGTTTATAACTTCGCGATTCATGCAGATCGCTTGCAACAGCAACCATACCCTTGGTGATTACAATAGATTTTAACTCTATGGGTTTCACCTGAGTAAAGAGTTGAAGTTCAACCCCCAAATGGTTTGGATTGCCTGAAAGCACGCTTCGTTTGCCATCTAAAAGCGGAAGCATTGCAATTGGCTCAATTTTAGGTTGTTCTTCGGGCACTTCAAACGAACTCGTCTTCATAGCTGGAGCAGCAACTTGAAACCGGTATAAATCACGGCTTTGCTCCAGCGTTTTAACATCCCCTGCAAGTTTCCAATCATCGCGGATAGGGTGTTCGATCACTGCGGTTCGTTCGAGTTTCCCGCGGTTTTTAATTGTGTACACCTTGGTTTGCCTAGATGAATATCCAGCCTGCACCCGATCCCCGAGGTATTGAACCCGGATTTCAGGCCCAACCGATTGTTTTACTTCCGTTTTAACCTCCATCGAAAGATCAACCGCATAACTGATAAACCTTTCTTCCTCTGGTTGCATATCCGACAATCGTGCATCACCTGCATAGGCACCGTTTTCAAATACCGTAACCGGACCCTGAGGCAGTGGTTGCTTGGTGCTGTTTTTCAATTTTAACCCCATCAAAGGAAACTTAGCATGAACTGTTTCATTAAAAATACTGAAGGGGGTAACATCAATTTCTTCATTAAGAATCTGAATAAGAGCAGACTTTTGCCTTGCGAGGGATATTTTCTCTTCGATAAGGTATTGGAAAGATTCACCTGCCTCATCAGCAGCTTCGGCTTCTAGCTGCTTATCATGTTGGGAAGCTATTTTTTGCCCTTTCTGTGATGCTTTTTTAAGATTCTCTTCCAACGCCAGTTTCTGGTTTTGCTTACGGTTTTGTAAATCCTGATAGCTCAACTTATTCTGAGCTTGCAGTGCAGGCAAACCGGCTTGTTGCTGAGCATCATTATTTGCGTTTCCAAGGGGGTCATTCGTTGGGGGTTGATTTGGAACATTGTAATTTTGAATTAGCGGATTGTTTTGGTAGCGATTATCTCCTCGGGGATTGGCACCCATCTGGCTAAAATTTGCCATTCCGCCATTACCTAATTGACCGCCACCACCTGCAAAACCACCGCCTGCACCGAACTGGCCAAAACCACCCATTGGAATTGAAGGAGCCATGTTGCTTGCGACTATTCCATTATTTCCAGAAGTGATTGCACCGTTGTAAGTAGGTGGACGAAGCATGCCATATTTATCCAGTTCTACAGTGGGCCGGGGTACAAACAGAGGCGGGTACAAATCCATCTGGAAC
>DBCB01000109.1:368-11003 GCA_002303765.1 Planctomycetaceae bacterium UBA969 | reverse complement strand
CTGCTGCTCTATCTGGCATTCTCGCATCTTTTCTTCTTGCCATTTCGCGAGCCATTGGCGAAACAATGGCTGTTACCTTAGCTTGCGGGGGGCAGCCCAAACTTACGCTCGACCCTAGAGAAGGCCTTGCAACTATGACGGGCTTTATCGCACGCATTGCTCAAGGAGATGTCCAACACGGTACCACCTTGTTCAATAGTTTATTTGCAGTTGCCGCTGTGCTTTTTGTTGTAACTCTTGCGATGAATATGCTGGCACAATGGATATTAACGAAGTACCGGCAGGTATACCAATGATGCAACCTAGAAAAAGCCTACAGGGGGAAGGCCTTTCCCTAAGTCGTAAGATTGCAGACCATGGATTCGCTTGGCTTGCGTTTGGTTGTACCTTTATGGCCTTGGCGCTATTGCTGCTGTTTTTCCTTCGATTAGGCATTGATGTTAATTCATGGTTTAAATTGATGCCCGAGCGTATTGCAAAGTTTAATCTTGAGATCGAACGAAGGGTTAAAGATTTTGACGAAGAGACAAACAAAGAAATCGCAGATCTTACCAAAGAAAAAGAAAACCGCATCAAGCAAGATCCAGCTAATGCAGCAAGTTTGGCGATACGCTATGATAAAGTCATAAGTAAAAAAATCGAAGACAGAGTTCAAACCAAGGTTGAGATTGAATCTAATTTGAAGAGCGACAAACGCAGCGACTTCTCTTATTTTGGCATGTTGTGGCATTTTATTTCAGCAGGGCCCAGCAGCCAGCCCCAAGATTCAGGTATCCAAGCTGCCCTATTAAGTAGCCTTCTATTAGGCGCAATAACTATTTGTGCTGCAATCCCCCTTGGTGTTGCAACCGCAATCTACCTTGAAGAATACCGTGCCCAAAGCTGGTTCGGTTCAATTCTTCAGCTTAACATTAACAACCTCGCTGGCGTGCCTTCTATCATGTATGCAATCTTGGGAGCCTATGTTTTTGTCGAATTGATTTTCAAGCCTTTTGAAAGCCCTGCAATCGCTGCCCGAAATACTCTAGGCGGTGGCTTGACACTCGCACTGCTTGTTTTACCCGTTATCATTGTTTCTACCCAAGAAGCCATTCGGGCTGTTCCTATTTCCCTTCGCCATGCTTCTCTGGCACTTGGCGCATCGCGTTGGCAGACGATCTGGAAAATTGTTTTACCATCCTCGCTGCCCGGAATTTTGACTGGTTTGATTCTGGCACTTTCGCGTGCGATGGGCGAAGCGGCTCCATTGGTGTTATTTGGCGCAGCGCTTTATGTGAATTTCAGTCCGACTCTTTTCAGCAGGTTTACTGCTCTACCGATGCAGATTTATTCCTGGTCGGATGATCCAGACCCTGCATTCCATTACAACGCAGCCCTTGCAAGCGCAATTCTTATCACCATGCTTCTCGGATTAAATTCGATTGCAATTTTCTTCCGCTACTTCGTCCAGCAAAAGCTTAAGGGCTAGTAATCTTCTGCATCAATTGTTGCAAGCAAAGGTTCGCCTGTTGAAAACCTGCGTACATTCTCCCTCAACAACTTCCACTTACGCTCAGTAACTGAAGTTGATGCATTATTATTCTTTTCAACGATATGAACTTTCCCAAGATCTGTTTGTTTTGCAATGGCCTCAGGATTTTGAATCCCTTTTAGATCAACTGCAACCAATTGGGCCTTTGCAGACTTAATAACCGAGGTAATTGCTTCAGCGTTTAGACCTGTTGCATCACCCATGATAATCAAGCTTCCCCCATGCTTCAAACCAGCCCAAGGGATATTCGCCAAGGTGTTGGCTTGCTTAGTATTATTAAGATAAACAACCATCACATCGGTACCGCCCATGGTAGGCGACATTTCATTGATGGTAATTTTAACCCCAAAGTTTTGAACTCTGTTAGAGACAATCTTCGCTAAAGCTGCAGGAGCATAAATAGCAACATTTTTACCCTGCAAACCATCAGCATTACCTTGTTGAGCAACCCAAAGCAAATGACGCAACGCCTGATCTGCCTCTGCGGGAAGTGCTGCACGATCAAGGCTGGTAACTTGCACGCCCTTAGTTTTCGCATTGGCAAGAAAATCTTTAGGAAGGTCAGGGCCCAATTGTATCCAGCGTAATTTATTCCCCGATTGTAGCAGGCTGCTATCTGCAAAACCCAGCACCGCATCAGCATTCATGATGGCTTTGCCAGCTTCTTCCAAAGTGGGAACTGCAACAAATTCGATATCAGGTGCGATGGCTTTTAACTCTGCAATTCTTGCGGGCATAAACCCAGAAGATAAGATCACACGCTTGGGTGCAACCCAGCCAGTTTTTGGCTTTTCAGGTGTATAATTGCCCGAAACATAACTAAGATCACGCAGTAAATCATGAGGCACAACCATGCCAGTAAGTTCTTTATAAACATGCTCGATGTTATCAGGTTTCACAGGCACACCAGTCCATTGTTCATACCACGGAAATTTAATTGAATCCTGTAACGACTTCAAATCTTTCGCTTGTTTGATGCCCTTACCCACCTCATCACGAAGATCAACAAAATAGCGTTTTTGCTTTTGAATCAGGTCTGCACCAGCCACTGGGCCATGCCCGGGGCAAACCATCTTTGGCTTGAGATCCGCCATCTTTTCCAAAGCCTTTACCCATGAACCGGAATCTGAATGCCCCATGAAGTTGTAGGCACCATTTACACAAGCATCCCCTGTACAAAGAATTCCATGTTTGGGCAACCAGGCAACAGCATCGCCTGCAGTATGGGCATGCCCCATGAATAGAAATTCAACCCGCTGTTTGCCATCGTCGAGCACCAATCGATCATCAAAAACAATACCTGGAGCTTTAAGGAAAGAGGAAGCAACATCTTTTCTGCCAGTAGGGCCTTTACCTGCCTCATCAAACTCTGCTGGGCCAAATTCGCGCATCAGTCTGGCACAATTGGCCTGCGCCACCACGGTTGCACCTTCCTTAAAAAAAACACCATTTCCATAGGCATGATCACCATGATGATGGGTGTCAAACACATAGCGAATAGGCTTATTGGTAGTTTTTCGGATTGCAGCAACCACATCTGCAGCGCCGTCAGGAAAATTGGCATCAATCACTGCAACATGATCTTCAAAAACAACCCATATGTTGTTGCTTCCGCCAAAAGGTACGGTTTTATCCGTGGCACTAATCGAAGAGAACCTGAAGAAGACCCCCGGTGCAACCTCCTTCACATCCTTAAATTTCATGTCTGGAAGTGCAGGTTCTGCAGTAAATCCGGTACCTACAAAGATAAAAAGCCCAGTAAGTACTGCTATTTTTTTAAGAGAAAGCATGGTAGGAAGCCCCGTTAATTCTGTTAAAATCGAAAACATGAAAATAGCATAACCTATTTTGATTCGCATGAAAAGGATTGCAGTTGCCTCCCCTCTTTTCCTACGGTTCCTATGATGGATGGTAAGGCTTTAGGCAGTAGATTTGTGCACAGGAGTTCAGCATGGCGAGCATCGAATTTACGACACAATTAATAAGTGACAAAGTTCGTTCAGGGCATCGACTAACCCTAGACGAAGGATTGCACCTTCATGACCATGCAGACCTCTTCACCTTAGGCAAACTTGCGAACTTCGTACGTGAAAAAAAGAACGGGAATGTGGGCTATTACAATGTTAATGTGCATTTAAACCCCACGAATGTTTGTGTCTATCGATGTATCTTTTGCGCCTTTCGTTCTGATTTGAAAGATCCAAAAGCATACCTCATGAGCGATGAACAAATCCTGCACCGTGCCAAGGAAGCCGAAGGCAGGGGCGCAACCGAGATGCACATCGTTGGTGGTTTGCATCATCAAATGCCTTACGATTGGTACCTCAATATCGTGCGCATTGTGCATAAGGCGCACCCCAACTTGCATCTCAAGGCTTTTACTGCAGTAGAGTGGGAATGGTTCGAAAGGCTTACCAAAAGGCCTGTGGGTGACATCATTCAAGAATTCAAGGAAGCAGGCTTAGGCAGTCTTCCGGGTGGGGGTGCCGAGATTTTCAACCCCGAAGTTCGGGATATCATTTGCGAACATAAAGCCGATACCGATAACTGGCTTCGGATTCATCGGGCCGCACACAACCTAGGCCTTCGTTCCAATGCGACCATGCTTTACGGGCATATCGAAAAACCCCATCACAGGCTAGAACATCTCGAAAAACTTCGCGAGTTACAAGATGAGACCGGAGGCTTCCAAACTTTTATTCCTCTAGCCTTTCATCCTGAAAATACCAGAATGCAGCACATCACCAAGCCCAGCGCCATGGTTGACCTTCGGGTAATGGCCATCAGCAGAATTTTCCTAGACAACTTCCAGCATGTCAAAGCTTACTGGGTGATGATGGGAATTAAAACAGCGCAGGTAGCTCTTAGCTTTGGCGCAGATGACATCGATGGAACCGTGGTGCATGAAAAAATCTATCACGATGCAGGATCTGATACCCCGCAGGAAATGACCGTTACAGAAATTCAGAGATTGATTACAGAAGCAGGGAGACTTCCCGTAGAACGCGATACCCTTTACAACCAAGTTATTCGCACCGAAGCTGCACCGAATGCATTCAAGATCGGTGGCAAGCTTGCATTGGCGCAGGTTTAATCTTTAAGTTGCAGAATGATGGTTGAGCCACCATAAACTGCGGTTCCTACTTTGACCAAAACTTTTTCAACAAGATTAGCAGGTATAAGCACATCTGTGCGCGAGCCGAACTTGATCATGCCATATAACTCGCCCCGCCTCAAAAATTTCCCAACGCCCACCTGACAAACAATCCTTCGGGCGATGGCCCCTGCAATTTGCTTCACCCTTACAGGAAATCCTTTTTCTTTTTCAATCAAATCGATCCAAAGTTGTTCATTTCGTTTTGCGCAATCACTACTGCGTGCATCAAGAAAAGCGCCCGGGTAATACCGAACATGGGTGACCGTGCCTGCAAGGGGAACACGATTAACATGCACATTAAAAACCGAAAGAAAAATGCTAACGCGGAAAGCTTTGCCAATGCCAGCTTCTTCGACTTCCTCAAGATGAGTGATCACACCATCTGCAGGGCTGACCAAGATATTGGGAGCAACGGGGATTTCTCTGGGTGGGTTACGAAAAAAAGAAATGACGAAAAGCCAAAGTAGAAATCCTGCAACAGCTCCCACACCAAAAGCGGGGTGAATCAACAATGCCATAAAAATAAAAGCAATAGTGGTAGGAACCAAGATAAGGGTAAAACAAAGCAGTTCCATGATGCCCGGTCGAGCAAACCAGATTTTGTTACGGCCAGCAAAAGGGTCGGAATCTGGATCGAAGTAAAAGCCACATACATTGGAGAATATTTTTAAGTCACGCGAATCGATGATGTTATGGTTGCAATCAGGACAGGAACCAAGACGCAATGCCCGCATTCTTCCGGTGTAAGTCGGGAAGAAGGATTTCAAAATCGCCCTGCGAAACTTTCCCCAAGCTATTTCAAGGCTGAAGCAAAAGCCACCGCCTGGCTGGATGAAATGAATGGGCGCTGTACCAACTTCGGGATCCTTGGGATCCATTATTGCTCCTTGAATAAATCATATTGCTTTTAGGGAGTTGGTGGATTGGCCTGCTTCGATGCAGCAGACAATGACTTCAATCTTTCGTGGGCTTCGGGACTTAATCGCATGATGGTGGTAGCCCGGAGGTTGTCAGAAGTTTTTTCAATTACAGCAGGTGCGATTGAAACGGGAAGCCCAAACATATCGTTCAAAGCTTTTTGCATTTCATCTTCTTTAGGCGGCCTCTGAATACAAATAGTTTCAATCCTATCAATCGGAACAAAATAAACTTGCCCCTGCTCTGTTGTTCCTGCAACCCTACCCCTTATCACAACGAACAATTCATCAATCCGCACAATGGACTGAACTGAAAGTTCGGTTCCACTGATGGTTTTGACAACCAAGGAATCTTTCCAAGATTGAGGCAGATTAGGAAGAAGTTGAAGCCAAGCAGAAGTAGTCATCAACCTACCTTAATAAATAGTTTAGGATCGATCAACCCGCAATATCTTTCATGATTTGCTTGGCGATTTTAAAAGCTGCCTTCATTGCAATAGCGCGATTTTCCATCTGACCTTCGCTGAAATACGCGCCTTGTGCAGAGGGAGGCAATCCGGCAATTTCAGTGGTCAAGGGCAGCATTTGCAAAAACTCCCTCATGCGTTGTTGCTGCAGCGACTGTGCCTGACTTGCTCCTGTTGGTTCCTGACTCATGTTCAGCATACTCCAAAATAACTAAAAGGAAGATTTTGAGACAGATCAACTAAAATGAGAATACCCTGAAAAAGATTCAATCTCAAGCTATAAGCTGGCCGAGGGGAAATGAAACTACAAAACACCCTTGGTAGAAGGTATGCCAGGATTGCGTGGGTCCGCTTCAATTGCATGCCTTAAAGCGCGGGCAGTTCCTTTGAAAATAGCTTCAACCATGTGATGAGAATTCCGACCGTAATTAAGAATCACATGAAGGTTCAAAAGGCCAGCACTAGAAACTGATCTCCAAAATTCTTCAGCAAGTGGCGCATTAAAAGCCCCGAGCATTTCGCATGGGAGCTCTGCCTGCCAGACACAAAAAGGCCTGCCACCCAAATCAACCGCCACCGTAACAAGAGTTTCATCCATGGGAAGAATCATGCTGCCATAGCGCCTAATGCCTGCTTTATCTGCAAGCGCCTGTTTAAGGGCCATGCCAAAAGAAATACCAACATCTTCAACCGTATGGTGTGCATCAACATGCAGGTCGCCGACAGCCCGGATATCGAGATCAATAAGGCTGTGCTTGGAAAGAAGGGTGAGCATGTGGTCGAAAAAGCCGATGCCCGTATCGATGTTTGAAACCCCGGTGCCATCGAGATTAATCTTGAGGTCGATCTGGGTTTCAGCAGTTTTTCTATTTATGGAAGCTATTCTGTTCATGGGTATCATGATAAAGCCTTTTGGAAAAATTAAAAAGAGACAGTGGATCTTATCAAAGTCTGGATGGCAACATAGGGCCATACAACCGTCAAGTTAAGATTATTCTAACCGTCCACAGTGGTTAAACATTAAAAGGTTTGAAGGCCCCCGGTTTTCCCACTGAGCAGCGGATGTCAATCCGCTGGTGTGCGCCATTTTTCCAAGGAAAGAAGAACAAGCAGATGCATTTGCCACGGATTAACACGGAAAAACACGGAAGGAAGAACACTTCTTTCAGAGCCGGATGCGTAAGCGACGGTTGGGCAAGAAAGCAGAAGCATTTGCCACGGAAGGACACGGAAAAACACGGAAGGAAGACATATCTTTCAGAGCCGGATGCGAGAGCGACGGTTTGTTTTCTGGCCGTTAAGTTCAGAGACCGGGAAATCCTTGCGGTATGCTTTTGCCCTGAAGGGGCAAAATAAGATAGCCCAGGGCAACGCCCTGGGAAAATGGCCCAATAAAACCCTCAGCCCTGAAAGGGCGAAAGGGTTTGGTTGCTGATTATTGCGCCCTTTCAGGGCTTATTTGATGGGGGGAATGGTTACCCGGGGTTGCGCTGCGCTTTACCCCGGGCTATCTCATTTAACCCCTTCGGGGCTTAAGAGCCCAAAGCGTAAGAAATTGTGGGCTTGGAATTATCTATTCCTGTTAGCTCACGAAGACGCCGCCGGCGTTAGTTGCTTCGCCGCTATAAAACGAGAACAGTAGATCCAAAGCTGGGAAGCTAAAGACATTAACTTGTGGGCCGCCGCCTGGGCCAGCGCCTGTGATAATATCTGCAGTGCCATCGCCGTTGCCATCGTTAACAGCAATTCGAACCCCGCCTGTAAAGTCTTCTGCGTAGGCCATGAACTGAGCAAGTAATGCGCCGGTGTATGGGTCCCAGACTGCAACGACAGGTGCTCCACCCGGGCCAGCGCCGGTAACTACCTCGATGTTGCCATCGTTACCGATATTGCCTACTGCTACGAATACGCCGCCGGTGAAGGTAACTGGGTAGGCATACCATTGGCTGATGATTGCATTGGTAGCACCATCAAACACTTTAACATGGGGTGAACCACCGGGGCCTGCGCCTGTAACGATGTCTAGGATGCCATCGTTGTTGAAGTCGATGGATGCAACGCTAACGCCGCCCGTGAAATCTTCTGCATAGGCGTAGAAGGATCGAAGAACATTGAGGCTTGCGCCATCGAAGATACGAACTTCTGGGCCGCCGCCTGGGCCTGCGGATGCGATGATGTCTAAAATTCCATCACCGTTGACATCTTGAACTGCGACGAATACGCCACCAGTAAAGGCTGGATCAAAAGCGAAGAAAGCTTCCATGACTTCGCCGGTTTGGGAGTTAAGGATTGCGATAGCTGGGCCGCCGCCGAAGCCTGCGCCTGCGATGAGTTCTGCAACACCATCGCTGTTGAAGTCGCCTGAGACAACTTTAATAGGACCACTGAATCCGGGGAAAGGTACTGCAGTGCCTGCTTCCGCACCGGTGACAGGATCGTAAAGAGTAACCGTGCTAGAACCACCAGAGGAAGTTGGGGGTGGCGTTCCAACCACTAACGGTGCTTTAGTTGTTGGACTAACTGGAAAGGATGAATAAAATCTTTTGCCGTTAGGATCTACGTAAGCATTAACTGTATAGCCGGTTGCATTATTAATAATTGCGGCACCTAGTAATGCTCCAACAGGCTGACCTAATAAATTTACCACAACAGCCCCATCAATTTCTACATAGGTCACATAAGCACCAGTTAGAAGATTGTTGGTAATGTTGACCGTCTGATCTGAACTTGGAACCGTAAATGGCCCCACTGGATTGCTAGAAGGATTATTACCAGGACCGCCAGGGTTATAGACAGGAGAATAAAACCCAGAAGAAGGCATGCGAATGGTGGCTAATCTAGCGATTGCCATGCTGTCCCCAGAAAGAATGATATCGTATTGGTTGTCATGGTCTTCAACATATGCGGTGTTGTATGTAGACTGAAGCGGACCTGTGTCTGCAATACCCAGTACCCTAATATCGCCATACCCGGGGATCGTGTAATTAACCCCTGATTGAGTTATTTGTACTGTATTCCCGCTGACATCTGTTGCCGATAAAATGAAATATTTACTAAATTCAGTAGGCAAAATACTAGTAATGCCATCAGGTGAAAAGCCTGCACTGGTATACAAACGCAGACGATATTGCGCCGAAGAGCCAAATAAAACAGACCCGCTATTGGCATAGGAAGCAGTCAACCAACTGGGATTACTTTCTCCAAGATCAGAGAAAACATTTAACTTAGCCGCAAGCACTCTTGGCCCATTTCCGGTAACATATGAATTTTTGCTTTCAATATTGAGTCCGACCGCAGACACCAGACCCAAAGGCGTAACAAGTTTTAATTCTGTAGGTGAAGTCACAATCCTGACTGAAACAGGATACTCAGCACCGGGGTTACCAGGCAAAATACGATTGCCCCAGTAACCTGCGATCACAACGGTTTGTCTCTCGTTATATTCTGAATTTGGTAAAAAACCCACCGTTAACGGTGTGACAATCACTCCCGTATTCATGGTCACCTGAAAAGCTGCTGTAGTCACCGATGTTGGCAAAATAGGATGGCTAAATACAACGGGGATTGTGTCCATGCCAGAGGTGACAGAAACGCCATAAGTACTTAAAATTGTTGCGATGCCCGCTGCGGAGTAGTAAGCGCGCGCTGGAGCATTAAGGCTTGGATCGATACTTTCATACGGAACATTGCCAGCAAAAGCAGCCGACTGCGCCGATGGTCCTGTGCCAATGAGGTTGGGCACCCCTAGGTAACCTTCAAAACCGTAGTTGGCAGTAATTATTGAAGGTGTTGCAGCGAAATAATCAGCGCCAAAAGTAATGGGGGTATTCAAACTGCTTGCAACAGCCGTTGTGACAGCTTGGTCTGCCGCAATATAATTAAGAAGCGGCGTCGCTAACGAGGTGTATGTATTGGTCGAAGGCACAATTCTTTGTTCAAGGCTAAGGAGTTCGAGCCGGAATGAGCCAGAAACCCTTCGTGCTTTTCTATTTTGGGAGTTGCTCAAGAGCCTGCGGAAAGCATTTAAAAGCATGAATTGAGAGTTCCTATACTAAAGCCTTAAAAAGAAGCAAATCGCCGAGCGAAGCACGAAAACGCAGCAAAAGTCTAAATCTAGGTGGCAGTAATCGGAGGTGAAGCGATTAATGCAAAGTGGATTTAAAGTTAAGTAATATAAGCCTACACCAATTAAATTGATTTACAAGCGGACACCTAAGTTTTAGTCACCCCAAAGCCCCAGCATTAACATTTGCAGGGGTTGCTATTAATGTGCCTTGATAGGGTTATAGTATTTCTGAAATATTGAGATTTGGGCTTAAGTTGGTAGAAATATGAATATTTTTAGCATTATTTAAGTCTTTATATCGAGAAAATAAGCAGAAGCATTTGCCCTGAAGGGGCAAAATGAGATAGCCCAGGGCAACGCCCTGGGAAAATGGCTCAATAAAACCCTCGGCCCTGAAAGGGCGAAAGGCTTCGGTAGCTGATTATCGCGCCCTTTAAGGGCTTATTTAATGGGGGAATGGTTACCCGGGGTTGCGCTCCGCTTTACCCCGGGCTATC
>DBCB01000109.1:0-295 GCA_002303765.1 Planctomycetaceae bacterium UBA969 | reverse complement strand
TTCGGCAAGCTCAGGGACCAGATTGAAGGTGGGCGCAGGTCACCAAGGCGGAGGCGAACACAACTTTTTATGCATATCTCTAGAAGCCTCAAGCGCAAGCAAAGGTTCTTCAAATACATGTTTACTATTAACACATTATTCCTTCGCTTGCACTTCAGGCTTGTAAGACAAGAGATACCATTAAGAGTCGGTTTCCAAATCCGCCGCTCATTGCGGACAAAGGAGCGCAGGCTCCTACGACAAGCTCAGAGACCGGGGGATTAATGCCAAGGGTTGAACAAAAGGTTCAAATGGA
>DBCB01000209.1:26090-28626 GCA_002303765.1 Planctomycetaceae bacterium UBA969 | reverse complement strand
GGCGGAGGCGGGGGCGGGGGCGAGCCTAGAATTTGCTCAAGAACCCACCGTCCTCTTTTTACCGGGGAAGTTCTGGTTGGATTCGAAGTTGCAGTAAGGATACTAGCCTGGGTTAATAATCCACCGCGAGATTTATCCGAAAGTGCAACACGAAGAAATTCATCACCCTTAATAGGCAATCCACCCGGTTGAGTTATTTTTTTCCCAATCATATTACCTTTGGTATCAGCAATTCCGTAATGTTTAGCTAGCGTTTCATTCAAGAACGTATAATCCGAGTCAATCAAATCTAAAATACTTCGATCTTCTTTAATAACCGAAGAAAAAAACAATTCCGTTTCGGTTTTCATTGCTGACCGAAGTCTTAAATCAAATGAGGGAAAAAGCTTTATATCCGGAGAAACCAAATCCAATCGTTTTATCTGCAACCATTGGAGAGCAAAGTTTTGTACCAATGCAGAAGATTTAGAATCCTGCAACATCCGAACAACTTGCTTATCAAGATTCGTTCCGAGTTGTTTTTTAGATGCCAGATCAAACAAAATCTGATCAGGCATGGAACTCCAAATAAAATAAGAAAGCCTTGAAGCAAGTTGAAAATCATCAAGCTTCCTTACTTCAGCATTATTCGGCTTACCATCGATCTCCAATTTAAACAAAAATTTAGGGGAACATAAAGCGGCCTGCATCGCAAACTGCATAGCAGACTCCCACTTTTCCCCATTCTTTATCGCTTTATTAACCAAAGCAATTGAACGCTGAATCTCATCGGGACTAGGCGGGCGCCTAAAAGCCTTAAAAAGAAATCGAGAAATAACTTCGCGCGTTTGTATATCCTTGGATTTTTCAGCATCAACTAACAGTAATTCGCGGTGACTAGTTGGCCTACTATCGAGAGGGCCTTCAAGCGCCATATATTGAACAAAAGCTTTATTCCCAACCTTACCAGGCATACCCTTGTAAAGTGCAATAAGAACTTTTTCTCGACCTTTCATTGCAGGAATTTTTACTTCAATAACCTCTGCATTAGCAGGTTTATCAGCTTTAATCTCAAATGTTTTTAAAATCAAAGAGTTCTTGGGGAAATTTCCAACTAACAATTCCAGTTCAGAATCAAGCGACTTAGAAGGACCATTTTTATCAGAAATTAAAACTGCTAGACGGACAGGTTTTGAATCAACACTATTGGCGTATACTTTTGATCGAAAAACATATTCACCATCATTTTCCCACATGTAACTAGTATGCAGAGGGCCGGATAAATTGTTTTCCTTGGAATCTGATTCCATCCTTCTAAATTGACCTTCAATAATTTTTGCAGCGGCATGATCTGAAAGCGAAGGTTCAGTATACCTGCTAGATAAATGACGTTTAATAACTGGGGTTGGATCAGGCACAATTGCCCTGCTCATGATAGTTTCAGCAGCAGAAAGATAGCGTTCCATCAAAACAGGGGATAAAGTTAATACATCACCTATATTGTCAAAACCATGACCAATATCATCCGAGGGAAAATCATCTGTGGGATCAAAATCAATTCCTATTAAATCGCGCACCGTGTTTTTATATTCAACACGGTTAAGCCTTCTCACTGTAACGTTACCTGGGTTAGGTTTTGCATTACGATCATTAAAATCAAAAATTGATTGCACTAGGGAAATGAAATTTTCGGACTCTTTAACAGTTGGCCTAGGTTTACCCTTTGGAGGCATCTCACCAGAAATAATATTCTTAACAACATTGTCCCAAACTTTCCGATTTTTAATCAAAGATGCTGAATCTTTATAGCCATCAAGAGATAATTCAGCTTTAGGTTTAGCTCCAGAATGGCAAGAAAGGCAGTTTTTCTGCAAGAAAGGTAACCCTACAGAAGAAAATTCTGGAACTTTATTTTCTGCATTAGAAATAGGATTATAAATCAAGAATAAAATAATTATAAGAATAAACTTGTAACAATTATTAGTGAACATAAAGCCTCATAACCCTTACGAAACAAATCTAAACACCTACTATAATATTACCAAATACTAGCAGATTTAAAACATAATTGAGTTATAGGTTGAAGATAACTTTAAAAGCTAAAGGCAATTTAAATGGAAAAAGTTAGCAACCTGAAGAAATAAAACTATGGGAACCTTAATTACTAATTCCAATGAGCCAACATCAAATGATCAAACAAATAAAGAATCGACCCCTTGGTGGTTATTGTTAAATGTTTTTGCGCTAGATGCACCTATTGTTGCAATTGTTTGGCAACATTTTCTTGCAGAAAACTTTAAAATTGTGATTTCAACAACTGAAACAGCCTCACTTTTTTTTACAGTTTGGTTTATTTATCTTTTGGACCATTTTTTTGATTCACTGAAAGGATTTTACAAAACGCAAAGACATCTATTTGTTTCGCGAAACCAAAAGATAACTATTGCGATGATTACTTTTACATTTACAACTGCAATATGTTTAAGTTTTTCGCTTTCACAATCTTTAATTTTATGTGGTCTTTTATTAGTTATCTTTATTTGTATTTACCTTTTAT
>DBCB01000209.1:14340-26066 GCA_002303765.1 Planctomycetaceae bacterium UBA969 | reverse complement strand
CCTTTTATTAGTACATGCAAGCATCGCCAACATAAAACTAAAAAACAATTGTAAAGAATTATTAGTGGGAATAGGTTTTGGGGCGGGAGTTGCCCTACCCGTAATAATTTCAAACATAGAAATAAAAACATGGCTACCCGCAGTACTATTATTTTGTTTGTTATGCTGGTTAAATTGCAGGCTAATTGACATTTGGGAATCGAATAAAAATTCACTTTCAAAAATCGACTTAGTGTTAATTTTATTTATATTTTATTCAATGTTCATATGTCAGAAACCTATTGTATTTGCAGCAGCAATCACCTTAGTCTGCTTGATTTTGGTCAATAAATTTGCAGGTTCAAACAAACCAAGAATATCAAGGGTTCTTGCAGATGTATCTTTATTATCACCTTGGGTTTTATGGGTTTTTCCATGAAAAAATCATACTTCGACAAATTAGCACCATGGTATTATTTTCTTGAGACGATTAGTTTCGGAAACCAACTTCAACAATGCAGAATTAGCCAACTTGCTGAATTAAATGAAGTAAAAAATGTACTTATATTAGGAGATGGAAATGGGAGATTTCTTGAATCATTATTAAAATCAAACAGCAACACTGAAATCGAATCACTTGATATTAGCAGAAACATGATCGGATTGGCAAACGCTAGAATCACTTCGCTTCCCAATAGTTCAAAAGTGGGTTTTATTCATGGGGATGTTTTTGATTGGGATTTTCCAAAATTTAAATATGATCTGGTTGTTACCAATTTCTTTCTGGACTGTTTTACCTATTCAGAATTAACAAATCTTTTACAGAAAGTTTCCCTTAGTTTAAAACCTCAGGGAAAGTTAATTTATGGTGATTTTAGTGTTCCAAAGTCATTATTTAAAAAAACTTTGTCTTCGCTATTACTGTTTGGAATGTATCTTTTTTTTAGGATTTTCGCCCGAATATCCGCAAAAACACTTCATGACCCGACATCCTTATTGATCGAAAACAACTTCATTCTTATGAATGAAAAATATTATTTATGGTCGTTTTTAAAATCACAATTATGGATCAAAAACTAGGTTCCTTGCTCATCCTATTATTCTTGTTTTTCGATATGAACTTTGAACTTTGATTAAATTTGTTAAGATCAATTTCTAGTGTTTTACAATTACATTCAAACGAGGTTTATATGAAAACAAGATTAGTAGTAGGCGTATTAATAGCAAGTTTATTGACTTGCTCTTTAAGTAATTCACAGGAAAAAGGAACCTCAACAAACTTAGCTGGGAGTTGGAGTGGAAATTGGTTCAGCGATGGTTCTGGCCACAAAGGAACCATGAAAGCTGTATTTAGATCTGTAGGGCCTGATTCCTATGAAGTCACTTTTTCAGGTCGCTTTTTCAAGGTTATACCATTTAGATATAAAGCAACGCTATCGGTTACAGGTAAAGAAGGGGATAAACTTATCCTTACTGGAAGCCAGAAACTATTAGGTTTTGGAACCTTTGAATACAGTGCTCTTGCTGATGACGCTTCTTTTATGGCAAATTATTCGAGCAAGAAAGATAATGGGAGATTTGAACTTTATCGGGGCCGTTAATTTATTATAAAAAAGCCCTGCTTGAATTAATATCAAGCAGGGCCTTTAATTAACAAACTTTTTACTTAACGACCTTTTTCTTATTGTCTTCAACTTGTTTCTTAACATCCACATTTTCTGTATTTACAGTTTTAGCAACTTTTTCAGAAAGCTTTTTAGCTACCAGACCACTTGGATCGCAACCTGGAGCAATTGCAACAATCTTGCCACCTTTTTCAATTAAGAAATTAGTAGGCATTGTTTTCGTATCAAAAATTTTCCAACTATCACCTTTAGTGTCGACAGCATAAAGCATGCTAATATTCTTTGCTTTTGCATATGTTGCAACTTTGGCATCAGGTTCTTTGAAAATCGCTAGGGAAGTCAAACCTGATTCTTTATAAGCATCATGAATCGCTTGAAAGTATGCCAACTCTTGATCACAACCTGAACAACCACAAGTTAAACGAACAAGAACTGCTCCTTTGGCAGTCAAATCTGCAAGATTGATTTCTTTGCCCGAAGCATCTTTAATTTTAAATACTGGAGCCTGACCGCCAATTTCAACTTTCTTAGCTGCTACCTTAGTTGGCTCTTCCCCAATAACAGTAAAAACTAAGCTTAAACTTACAACTAAAGAAATTAATCGCTTCATTTACAAACTCCTAGGTGGGAAAAAACAAATTGATCAACAATACGATATATAATAATATCGTATTTAGCGAAATAAAATACAAGCTTTTTTAATAGATTCTGTTTAAAAGTTTTAATTAAACAAATATTCTGACGGATTAAAATGCTTTATAATGGCTTAAGAATCCCATGTCTTAATTATGGAATCAGTTTATGCTTAATTATCGATTAGTTTTTATATGTTTTATTCTACCTCTCAACATTCCGCAATATTTGAAGGCTTCTACAGAAAAACCGTTAAATATTCTAATTCTATACGCAGATGATTGGCGGCATGACACCCTCGGGTGTGCTGGCAACCCAATTGTAAAAACGCCTAATTTAGATTCCTTGGCAAAAAATGGAATTAGGTTCACACGGAATTGTGTTACTACTTCGATTTGCGGTGTAAGCAGGGCAAATCTTTTAACCGGTCAATGGATGTCAAGGCATGGAAACCAAGCTTTCGCCATGTTTAAAACACCTTGGGAAGAAACTTATCCCAGCCTCCTTAGGAAGAACGGGTATTATGTTGGCCATATAGGCAAATGGCACAACGGAGCCTTCCCAAAAGAAAAATATGATTACGGGAAAAGCTATGCAGGTAACCATTGGATCAAGCAAACTAACGGCGAAATGATTCATGTAACAAAAAAAAACGAAGATGATGCACTAGAATTTCTTAAAACAAAACCAAATGATAAACCATTTCTCCTTACCGTTTCATTTTTCGCTACCCACGCAGTTGACGGGAACCCAAAACAATATCTTCCTCAACCCCAAAGCATGGAATTATATAAGGATGTAAAAATCCCGATCCCAGTCACCGCAACAGAAAGCCATTTCAAAAAATTACCACCGTTTATTTCAAATGAAAAAAACGAAGGCAGAAACCGTTGGCACTGGCGTTTCGATACACCAGAAAAATATCAAGAATATATGAAAAATTACTACCGTCTTGTAACTGAAGTAGATGCTACCAGCGGCAAAATAATAGCGGAATTAGAAAAACGAAAACTGCTGGAAAGTACCCTAGTAATCTTTACCACAGACAACGGCTATTTCCATGGGGAACATGGGTTAGCTGACAAATGGTACCCTTATGAAGAAAGCATACGAGTACCTTTAATTGTTATGGATCCGAGAATGCCAAAAAGTAAAGCTGGAAAAACAAATGATGAATTTGTTTTGAATGTAGATCTAGCACCAACAATATTAAACGCTTCAAAGATAAAACCTCCAATAACAATGCAAGGGAGAAATTTTGCACCACTTTACCTAGAAGAAAATATTAAAGATTGGAGGCAGGAATTTTTCTATGAACATGCGATCATCAAGAATAAGGATTTCATTCCAGCTTCCGAAGCCTTGGTGAGAAAAGATATGAAATATATATTCTGGCCGGATTTTAATACAGAAGAACTATACGACCTCAAGGCCGATCCACTGGAAGAAAACAATCTGATTAAAAGCGAACAGCATCAAGAATCATTGAAGTTGCTAAGAATTCGATTTAATGAATTAAAAGCAGATGCCAAGTAAAATATATATCAACCACGATCAGTTGAAACCAAACTATTTCGTACCCGCCTTGGCACGAGCAATTGCAAAATCAACTAACTCTTGAGAATTGAAAAACCCTTCGAAAAAATTATGACCCTGCCCTTTGAGAATGATTAATTTCACAAGGTCTTGCTGGTTCTCTAACTTGTATTGGTTGAAAAATTCTTGTGAATTCTCTTTTAAAGGGACTACCTTATCGATATCGCCGTGAATTAAAGCGACAGGGATTCTAGCTTTTGCCAACACACTAATTCTAGAAATCGGATTTAATTCACTTTGTTTACTTTCCAATTCACTTTTACTTAAACCATAAGCCGGAGCAGTTTTATCAATACCTGGATATGTGCGAAAATCAAAAACTGGATAAATCCCAATAATTCCGGAAACCTTAGTTGGATTTTCAATCGCCCAACTTGAAACCCACAGTCCACCCCTGCTCCTCCCGAAAAGACAAGGCTTAGGTGAATATCCTTTTTTCTGAACGAGTTCATTATATAGGGCTGTAAAAAGCTGATTACTTTTGGGCCCGCCATACCCTTCGCCAACATCTATACCAGCAACTGCAACGCCCGCATTAAGAAACTGTTCGTGCATCCATTTTTCATGTTGATCAGGGTATGATGGCAAAGTGGGTGCATAAATAATCCAAGGTTGGGGAGTTGTTCGTTTAGCCTGATCAGGTAACAAGACAAAAGCGGGCCGTTCAGAAACAGTGAAAGTTTCTCCTGGCAAAATGAGATTTTTCTTTTGCCCATAAGAGGCTGAGTTAAATGATAAAAACAAAACCGCTACAAACATTAAATTTCTATAGAACAATTTTAAACCTCGTGGTTACAAGTCAAAATCTACTTTTTCTTTTTTATCTCTTTGTTTTCCTTGAATTCTGTCAGTAGATAATAGTCAGTTAAGGTAGATTCTAGAGGAGGCAAATTACGAATACCTATCTTCAAAGCTTCACTAGATTTAGCTGTTATTTTAAAAAACCCTGGCTCTGCTTTTTCATCAGGTTTAATTAAAAGCTTCACCGGACTAGCAGTTTTAGATGTTACTTTAAGCTCCTCGGCAGACCAACCCTTGGGCAAATCGATTGCATTAAAAACAATATCTGCAGAATGCCCAGCTATTCTAGAAAACTTAATGGGCACCTCGACTGGTTTATTATCTTTGGGAGCGAAAGTTTCCCCATCAACGGAAAATTCAAAATCAGGAACAACCGGAATAACACTCATACGGTAGTAATAAGTTTCTCCACTATGATTGTGTAAATCTGTAATTTTTAAGAATGTTGGGTCACCTGTTGATGTTATCTCAAAAGAAGCATCACGATTAGCAGCCCCCTCATCATCGACTCGTTTAAGTTCTTTTCCTAAAGCATCTTTTTGAACTACAAGAGGGTCAAGATTGGAACCAATCGAACGAGCATCAATTTTAAGTTTATATTTGTCACCTTTTTTGAATCTAAGTTCAAAAGAATGATATTTTTCAACATCTAAACAACCACTAATAATGGAAGGTGAATCCAGAAGCATTATTTGTTTATCTTTTGGGAAAACCAAAGAAGGATAAGGAGTGCATGTAACAGACAAGTTCCCAGCGGCCCCAGTTTTAAATATTTTACTCTCGGTCAGGGCTGGAGAAACATTCATATTTAATACAGCGAAATCTTTAGATAGATTCCAGCCTTTTAGGTTAAGTACCTGAGGCTTACCTGTTTGCACAGATAAAGGAAAAGCATGATCAATGTAAGGTCCTGTAGTAATAGTTAAACGGTAAATATAAGTGTCTGCACCCGAAAATCTTATTGAGGTATCTGGCGTAGATGGAAATGCAAAAACACGAATGCGATAAGCCCCATCATTGGGTGCGATAAATGCGATAAACGGATCAAGGCCAAATCGATCATGATTCTCAGCTAGAATAAACCCATCAGGCGATAAGATTTGCATAGCTGCATCCATGGGAGATTCAATGCCATGATTCCCTAAAAGATGAGCAACGATCGTTTGACCTTTTTTAGCATCAACCGCAAACGAATCCGTATCGCCCGCAACCCCTAACTTTCCGTTAATCAAAACTGGCCCAGGCCCAATTGATTGTGGTTTAAGATAAGTGTTGTTAGGCTCGACTTCTTCGATTTCAGGAATTGTTCCAACCCAAAAAGCCTTTGGAGCAGAAGTGCCGTCTTTATTAAATAATCTGAATACTTTTGGGCCTGGAGAAGCTTTTGGATCAATTATAATTGAGGCTTTATTTTTCTCTTTGAACTCAATTTTAATATCTGGAGAATAAACCACGATTTTCGGAGGCCAGTCGGGAAATGTACCATTCAGGTTTGCCTGAACCGTAGTACCAACCTGCCCGCCCGAAGGAAAAACATACGTAAGAACCGGAGCAACAGCCCAGCAAGGGTTTTGTAATGTTAAAACAACAATTATAAGGTAAAGCAAATGACGCATTACCCCATAAGCTCCTTGATGATTTCAGGATTGCTAACAATATGTGAAGGCCTACCGTTAGGCGCATATAGAATTTTATCAGGCGCAATGCCCAATTTGGAATATATGGTTGAAGAGAAATGTTCGGGAGTGAGAACTCTTTCGCAAGCTGCGTAACCACGTTTATCAGTGGCACCAACAACTTGACCACCTGGGGTTCCGCCACCCGCCACCATAATAGACATAGCATTCGACCAATGATCGCGGCCACCATCTTTGTTAATTTGCGGAGTACGACCAAATTCACCTAAAACCAAAACCAATGTAGTTTCAAGCATACCCCGTTGATCAAGATCTTTAACCAATGCAGCAATAGTAGAATCGAAACTAGGTAATCGTTTTTCCAAGGTAGGGAAAATATTGGTGTGATGATCCCAACCACCATCATTAAGAACAATAAACGGAACACCAGCCTCAACCAATCTACGAGCAAGAAGTGCTCGCTGGCCGAAATCATTTCTGCCATAGGTTTCGCGCACAGAGTCTGGCTCGCGCTGAATATCAAAAGCAGCTTGCGCTTCTGCAGAACGCATGAGGTCAAGCCCCTGTCGGTAATGATCGTCCATTGCGGTAGCAGGATCACCAACTTGCTTATCAGCAAAGCGGACAAATTTATCAACAGCTTGGCGCATTTCTTCGCGATTTACTTTTCTTGAGCCATCCAATTCTTTGGGCAGGCTGACATCACGGACTCTAAAATTAGCACTGTTAGGGCTGCCATCGACAACAAAGGGGGCATGTCGGGCGCCAAGGAAATTCGGGCCACCTGATCGAGTCATCGAAGGTAAAGAAAAATAAGGAGGCAATCCAGGAGGAGCACCTAATTCTGAAGAAACAACAGAGCCCATACTAGGGTGAAAACTAACAAAAGCACCACAACCCACTGGAATTCTGGGTGGCGCCCCTGTCATCATGTAATGGTTACCAGCACCGTGGTTTCCTTGATCATGTTGAACGGAACGAACAATGGCAAGTTTGTCTGCAATTGAAGCAAGTTGCGGAAGATGCTGAGAGTATTGGATACCAGGTATTTTAGTGCTTATCGGCTTGAAAGAGCCGCGGATTTCGGTGGGTGCATCAGGTTTAGGATCAAACATTTCATAATGAGTGGGGCCACCATCCAACCAAACTAGGATAACGCTTTTAGCTTGCACTTTACGGGTTGCGAGTTCACGAGCTTGTAAAGCCGAACAAAAGCCGCCACCTAATAAACCACCTAACCCAAGAATCAGACCATCGCGTCTTGAAGGCATCTTTTTAATAAAAGTATTCATAAGAAATTCCTTTTTAGTCGACCAAAACAAATTCAGGAGAATTTATCAAAGCCCAAAGCAAGTCTTCCAAGGTTTGTTTTCTCGCTTGGTTTTTACTTTTCGCAAGCGAAATCACACCATCACGTTCAGCATTGGTGGGAAATCTACAATAACAACGCAGGTACAAATCCTCAATAGCCAACTCAATACTACCCGAACCAGATGCTAATTTCGAGGCAATTCCATTATCAGCAACTATTTTAGCCTGAATATTTTTCGCATTCATAAGGTGCAAAGCCTGCACAACTGTAGAATCTGAACTTCGCTCACACGGAGGATCTTGATTAGGATCGGGCCTGCCAAAGCTGTCTAAAAACTCGGAAGCTGAACGAAAAGTCCACATTTCCATAGCTCTTGAACCTTCAGGCATCGCAGGAAAATTCTCTGCAACCCCGGTTACATCGCTTACCATATCCAATAAAACTTCAGCCCGCGGACGCATTCTGTAATGCCTAGAATGATTACGGGTATCGCCTTGGTTTCGTTCATTGGGTTTACTGGAAAGCGCATAGGCTTTTGAAGTAACAATCGTATAAAGAAGTTGCTTTACATCATAATGATGCTTCCGAAAATCATCAGCTAAAGCATCTAGTAAAGCAGGATTAGAAGGAGGATTGGTAGCTCTAAGATCGTCAACTGCATCGACTAATCCTCTTCCCATTAAATCGGCCCAAATTCTATTGACCGCAGCTTTGGCAAACAGGGGGTTCTCATCAGAGGTAATCCATGCAGCAAGCGCTTGCCTTGGGTCTTCGTCTTCTGTGAATTCCATTATCTTGCCTTTTAAAGGCGCTGGTTTCATTATCTCGCCTGTTCGAAGGTGTTTCACATCACCCTTTTTGGCGAGAAAGAACATTTCTTCACTACCTGAAATTGGAGCTGATATACCCGTTCCTTTCTTTCCAATCCTCCCAAAGAATGCCGCAAAATGATAAAAATCATCTTGACCGTAAACTTCAAATGGATGGTGATGGCATTTGGCACATTCAAGCCTTATACCTAAAAATAACCGACTAATAACGGTGGTAAGTTCATCCGGTTGCCTTTTATCTCGAATGACTACAGATGCACCATCGCGAAAAGTACTACCATCTGCTGCAATAATTTGTTTCGCAAACTGGTCATAAGGAAGGTTTTTGCGAAAGCAATCGCGCAACCAGGTATGAAGCACAAAAACCGCTTTCATACCGACATGAAATGGATTTGGCCTTAAAAGATCAGCCCATTTGTTAGCCCAAAAATCAGCATACTCTGGTCGTGAAAGTAACCTTAGCGCCAGCTTTTCTTTTTTATCAGGGGCTGTTTCAGCCAACCATGATCGGGATTCTTCAGGGGTTGGCAACCTTCCGATTAAATCAAGATATACTCTTCTTAAATAAGTATGATCCGCAGCTAAATCTGAAGGAGAAAGCCCCAGTTTTACAAATTTATCAGAAAGCAGTCGGTCTATGTAATGCTGAGAATCAATTCTCGTAGGTAAATTTACATTTAAAGTTTCAGGCAAAGGTAAAGTTACCAAACAAACGCTAAACTTCTCCATAAACCGAGCCATTATAGCTGCTTCACCAGGAAGTGGCCCGGATTGAATCAACCCTTCGGCATCAATTGACGCAAGAACACTTTCACTTGATTGAAAAGCCGCTAGATGGGTGACATCTTTACTAGTGCCATCGCTATAGCGCGCTAAAACGCGAACCTGAACCTTAGTTCGGGGAAGCATCTTAACTTCAGAAGGAATTATTTCAATGTTTATAACTTTAAGTTCATCATGTGTGGATCTAGGTTGACCATTTTTAATCCACTCCAGAACTTGGGCATAAGCATTACCATCTTCAGGAAGCTTTTTTCCACCCCCATGCGGAACCTGACCAGATGCCTTTTTCAAAAGTAGGCTGTCTTTAGGTGAAGCTGGAAAAATCCGCCGACCCCGTGATTCCGAAGTAAGTGCATAAAAATCAAAATCATTATCGAACCCTAAAAGCGATAATTGAAAACCATTTTGGCCTCTTTGCTTTCCATGGCATGAACCAGCATTACAACCATACCGCGTCAAAATCGGCTGAAGGTCTTTTTCAAACGTTACTTTTGACCCCGCATCTGCTTCAGCTATTTTAACAGTAACTAATTGAACCAAACTTTGGTTGACAACTTCGATTTTCGTTTGGCCGGCTTTGTTGGATATTACCTGCCCCTTATTAGAAACCCGCACGGTTTTGCTATCTTGAGACTTAAAAACACAAGCAGCAGTTACATCTTCACCCTTGGTATTTAAAACCCTGATTTGAACTTGCTCGCCAGGGCCTTTTAACTCAATTACTGGAGGCTCAAAGGTTAAACCATCAGCGCCCCAAGCAAAACTTGCGGAACTCATATAAATTGCAAATAATAGCGCAAGAATAAACAGCATATAGGCTTGTCTCAAGGCGGCGGGACTGATATTTAACACTAAAACCTAATACAATAAACCCTAATTTAACACAAATCATTCTGTTTACAAAAGAAAAAACAACAGAACACGAAGCCAAGTAATCTTATCGGCAACAAAACCACAAACTCTTAACATGAACTTTATTTATTCTCAAATTTACAACTTTGTAAGATAAAGCTTAAAAATTATTTTAATTGACTCAATCACAAATAAAGCTTAAAAAATATATTGCTGCTTTTGATCTTCAACTTTACACACCTGCTGAGAGCATAGATGTTTCGTTCAGTATTGTTTCTTATTGTTATCAACTTTTTTGCAACAGGCTGTTCTGGGGATGATAGGGGTTTAGCGCCCGTTTCAGGAACTATTTTATTTAATGGGAAGCCTCNNNGGGGTAATATTTACTCCCGATGAAGACAATATTAGGGTTGGGATTGGAAGCACCGACAAAGATGGCAAATACAGACTGACTTCATTTCAAATCAATGATGGTGCAAAAATCGGTAAACATACCGTTACCATCCGTGCTTACGAAATTCCCGATGGCCCCCCAAAAGCCGCTGACGATATTACTAATGTTCGGGGAAAAATGATCACTCCTTTTAAATATGCCAGGCCAGAAACTTCCGGGTTGACTGCAAATGTTGCTAAGAAAAACAATGTTATAGACTTCGAACTGACAGAATAGTTCCCCCTCAAAGGGTCTCTCCCATGAAAAACAAACCATTGAGCAAAGCTTTCACTTTAATTGAATTATTAGTAGTTATTGCCATCATTGGCATTCTTATTGGTCTACTTCTTCCTGCAGTTCAAAAAGTTAGGGAAGCCGCTGCTCGGGCTAAATGCAGCAACAATCTTAAACAACTTGGCCTAGCTATGCAAAATTATACCGGCACTTACAATTGTTTTCCCCAAACACAGTTTCCATCTGATGGCTCTTGGACTGGTCTTGCCTGCTGGGGATGGATACCAAAACTACTCCCTTATCTTGAACAAGAGGCTTTGGGTAAACTTCCCGATTTTAATTACAGTTATGGAACTGCCAGGGTTAAGCCTTTGCGTATGGCTGTTTTGCAACAACTTAACTGTCCTTCTGACCCTAAACCAGCTTCCAATAATACCTATGGCGATTATAACGGAGGGGTAGGCGTTATTGGAAATGCAAGCGGTTGGAGTTGCACAATAGCTCCGGCCGAAGTTCAGCCTGGTGACGGCCCTGACCTTCCAAATAACACTTATTACGCTCAGCATTCTAGTTATGTAGGCTCCTTTGGCGATGGGTATACTGCAAGTGCGGGAAAGCCTTACAATGCAGCATCGGACGATGGTTGCGATAAATACAGCGCAAGGGGATCGTGGGCACTATATAATAATGGTGGAGACCCAATTGCGGGACCTAAAACCACCAACTATCTTGGAAGCAGTGGCAAAGGAAACTCTGGTGATGTAAGTGGGGGGCGAGGCTTTTTTGCGGGTAGGGGCAACACGGGAGTACCAAATTGCAATGTTCCCTCTGGAAGTACTTCAAAAACTGCAAATACCATCCGAATCGCTGATGTTCCAGATGGTTTTTCAAACACTATCATGATTGGTCACACTGTTTCGAATGCTGCTCACAATAGATCTTCTTGGTACCAAGGCCAATCCGTAGGTGGAACTTCTTTGCCCCCTAATTTTATTCGACCTTGCATGCAAT
>DBCB01000209.1:11059-14313 GCA_002303765.1 Planctomycetaceae bacterium UBA969 | reverse complement strand
TGGGCCTTAACATCAACAGCACTCAAGCCAACAACACCCCTTGCAAGCCTGCTTCTTGCGGAGATCCGGGCTGGCAAGCTTGGGGATTTAACAGTTATCATACCGGAGTTATTGGTGTTTGCTTAGGAGATGGCTCTGTTAGAACCATAGTCGATGGCATAAATCAAAAATCATACAATGCGCTTGGAAGTCGTGATGGTGGTGAGGTCAACAATGATTAAATTTCTTTTAAGATTCTCGTCATCCAGATAAAGAAAACTTCTCAAAATCATCCTAGAAGGGCAGTCGTTATGTATATTCTCCAGAATTCCAATACTTCAGCAAAAACCAGGTACTGGATTTTGCTTTTAATCTCTATTATTCATCTTGGATGCTCTGGCGATGACCGAGGTTTGGCTCCTGTTTCAGGAACAATCTTTTTCAAAGGAAAACCCCTTGCTGATGCCGCAATTAATTTTATCCCAGAAGACACAACTGGACGGGTTGCAGCAGGCAGTTCCGACAAAGACGGGAAATACAAACTCACCTCTTTTCAAATCAATGATGGTGCTAAGATTGGCAAATACGCCATTACAATTCGCGCAGAAGAAGGTGGCGATAGCAAGCTAAAACCAGCAGACGCCCTTGATTTTGTAAGAGGCAAAATCATTACCCCTTTAAAATACTCTAGGCCCGAAACGTCTGGTCTTACTGCAGAAGTTGCTAGAAAAAACAATGTAATCGATTTTCAACTATCCGAATAAACAATTCAACTATCTGAATAAAACAATTGAAAGGACAGCGTTCTAATGCAAAAACATATCCTTCGAAAAGCTTTCACACTTATAGAATTACTTGTAGTTATTGCGATTATTGCTATTTTGATTGGCCTACTGCTTCCCGCGGTTCAAAAAGTCAGAGAGGCAGCAGGGCGAGCCAAATGCAGCAATAATATTAAGCAACTCAGCCTGGCTATGCATAATTATCTCGGTGTTTACAATGCTTTTCCCCAAACGCAAATGGATATTACTGGTGGACAAACCGGCTTGGCAAATTGGGGCTGGATCCCAAAATTGCTCCCCTACATTGAACAAGAAGCTTTAGCTAAACTTGTAGATTTTAATGACAGCTATGCAACACCAAAAGTCCAGCCTGTACGGATGGCTGTAATTCAATCAATCAATTGCCCCTCCGACCCCAAACCTGCTTCGAATAACACTTACGGCGAATTAGTTTCACCCGGTGGACTTGGAGTTTATGGCTCCCCGGATTGGGGTTGCCCCCCTCAAAATGGTGCTCCTGCTGCTGTCCCCGATATTGCTGCTTCAAGACGCTTTTACGCTCAACATTCAAGTTACTACGGATCTTACGGAGACGGTTATTCAACTAGCTCGGGCTATCCCTATGGCGCTACCAACAATGGCCAAATTGGAGATGACGGTTGCGACCAATACACCGCATCTGGTTCTTGGGCCAGATACAATAATGGCGGAGCCCCACGCATTTCTGATGGCGCACCTCAACCCACCTCATACCTTGGAGGGGATAAAGATGGCAATGGGGGACGCGGTTTTTTTGCAGGAGGCAAAGGCCCAACTAATCCTACTGGAGTCGCAACTACTGCAAAAAATGTTCGGCCCGTTGATGTTACCGATGGTTTATCTAATACCATCATGATTGGTCATACCGTCTCCAATGCAGCAGGTAGCAAAGAAGGATGGTATCAAGGAATGTCTATTGGAGGCACATCACTTCCGCCTAATTACCTTAGGCCATGTATGCAAATGGGATTAAACATTAATAGCGCATCTGCTGCAAATACCCCTTGTCAACCCGCTTCTTGCGGCAGACAATCTTGGCAGGCGCGAGGTTTCAACAGTTACCATACAGGGGGTATTGTTGTTTCCATGGGCGATGGGTCTGTTAAATTCATTGTAGATGGAATCAACCAGAAATCTTTTAACGCTTTGGGCAGCAAAGCAGGTGGCGAAGTTACTCCAGATTTTTAAACAAAAGACTTTATCTAAACAAACTTAAAAAGAAGAAGCACTTTACTGCTTCTTCTTTTTTTGATTCTCAGAGTTCCCATAAGCCTCTTTTGGGGAACCTACATTGTCTTTCAAATCAGATCTCAACTTTGCCAATTCCACCTTTAACTCTTTAACAATATCAGCATAAGAAGGGTCAGCATAAAAACTTTTCATTTCATTAGGATCCTTCTCACGATCATAAAGCTCCCAGTAATCAACATCTGGCTTATAAAAGTGAACTAATTTAAATCGATCGGTAATCACGCCATAATGAGGCCTGACCCGATGAGGCACCGGATATTCGTAGTAATGATAATAAAAACTCTTGCGCCAATCTTCAGGCACTTTGCCTTTTAAAATAGGAAGTAAACTTTTACCCTGCATATCTTTGGGCGCTTCCACACCTGCTGCTTCCAAACAAGTTTGCGCAAGATCAATCAACCCTGTTAGATTTTTGTTTACGGAAGGAGTTTTCGAAATTTTTGGCCAACTAATCAACATCGGAGTTCTAAGTGATTCCTCGAGTATCCAACGCTTATCGAACCATCCATGCTCACCAAGAAAAAAGCCCTGATCTGCAGCATAAACAACAATGGTATTATCCGCCAAGCCTTCGGCATCCAGATAATCAAGCATTTTACCCACAGATTCATCAACAGCCTTAATCGTTCCAAGATAATCATGCATGTACCGGTTATAGCGCCAACGAACCAAATCTTTTCCTTTCGGATCATCCTTTAGGTACTTATCGTTTCGTGGTTGATAATACGCATTCCATTTCTGAAGTTGTTCAGGAGTCATGTTAGTTGGAGGAACAAGTTTAGCATCAAGTTTGGTGAATGTTTTTTCAATAGTCATGTCTTGATCTTTAATTGCAAGTCCACGATTGGAATAATCGTCAAATAAACTAACAGGTTCAGGATAAACCCGATCATTATCATGGCCTAGATGACGAAGCGCAGGGGCCCATTCGCGATGAGGCGCTTTATGCTGGCTCATCAAAAGAAACGGCTTCGATTTGTCCCTGTTCTTCAACCAATCAATACTAAAGTCGGAAATAAGATCAGTGGTATATCCTTGATGCTGCATCTTTTCGCCGTTACGAATCATGGGCGGGTTGTAATAAATCCCCTGCCCTGGCAGAATATGCCAATAATCAAATCCAGTAGGATCAGAAATCAAGTGCCACTTGCCTATCACCGCAGTCTGATAACCAGCCTTTTGCAACAACTTGGGGAAAGTTTG
>DBCB01000209.1:0-10934 GCA_002303765.1 Planctomycetaceae bacterium UBA969 | reverse complement strand
ACCAAGCAACGATCGAACCGAACACCTTTATTACCTATCCGATCGATATTCGGGGTATTAAGAAGCTTTCTATTTTCTCCATAAGCACTAATTGCCTGATAGGCATGATCATCTGAAAAAATGACCACAATATTTGGCTGCTGACTTGCAGCATAAGAAACTGAACAGCTTTGTAGAATTAGCACAGCTACCAAAAAATTTCGTATTGTTGAAGAAAACATTATCTAGTTCCTTTAATCAAGTAGATTCAATTTCGCCATTTGCATGATCATCAAATTCACCTTCCCACCTAGCAATAACACAAGTAGCTAGGCAGTTACCAACAAGATTAACCGTAGTACGAGCCATATCCATTAACTCATCAACTCCAAGTATCACCGCAACAGCTTCCAATGGCAAACCAAAAGAAGCAAGGGTTCCAGAAAGTATAACCAAAGAAGCTCGAGGCACAGCAGCAACCCCTTTGCTAGTGACCATCAAGGTAAGCATCATGACAAGTTGTTGCTGCCAACTCATTTCAATACCAGCAGCCTGTGCTGCAAAAACCGAAGCCACAGCTAGGTAAAGCGTAGTGCCATCAAGGTTGAAGGAATACCCTGTAGGCATAACAAAAGCTACAATTTTACTAGGCACCCCGATGGATTGCATAGCAAGCATGGCTTTAGGAAGGGCAGCTTCAGAAGAAGTGGTGGAAAATGCAATTAAGGCTGGTTCTTTAACTGCCCGGGCAAACTTACGCAACGGAACACGGGCAAAAAACGCTACCGGCAAGAGAACAACCAACATAAAAAACACCAACGCAATATAGAGTGTTAAAATCAACTTGCCAAGATTCAACAATATTCCAAGCCCGCTATGGCCCACTGTGACGGCGATTGCTGCGCCAATTCCGATCGGGGCATAAGTCATCACCAAACCAGTAAATTTGAACATCACTTCCGCAAGCGCTTCAAGCCCTTGTATTAAGGTTTTACGATGCTCGCCCTTTACTTGAGTCAATCCAATTGCAAAAAGTATGGCCCAAAAAACAATTTGTAATACTTCGTTTTTCGCCATTGCATCGATTACACTAGTAGGAACAATATGCTCTAAAACCCCGCCCAAAGTAGATTGTTTAGATGCAAACTCAGCCCCCTCTTTAGCAGGAACATCTAATAAAACACCAGCGCCAGGTTGAAAGAGATTCACAGCAGCAAGGCCGATAACCAACGCCAGTGTTGTAACAACTTCAAAATAAATAATCGATTTTAATGCTATCCTGCCGATCTGTTTTAGATCATCTCCATGGCCTGCAATTCCAATTACTAAGGTTGCGAAAAGCAAAGGGGCAATTAGCGATTTAATCATTCGTAAAAATATTGAGGACATCGGCTTTAGATTTTGCGCTGTTTCAGGGAAACAATAACCAATCAAAGTACCCAAAACCATGCTTATTAAAATCCAATGGGTGAGAGAAAGTTTGCGAAAAATATTAAACATAATACCCACTTATTACTAAATCCAATGAGATAAAGATTTACTTGAATACTAATTGATTTGATCTGAATAAAAAGAAATTACTTCAAGATTTGGGCGAACTCTTTTTTAAACCACCATCCACAGGAAGACTTTTACCTTTACCCTTTATTTTTTGCATCAAACCATACCCTTGAATGTCTTTTTCTTTGATTTCTTCTCGCGTTTTCGGTTCCGAATAATGCTTGTCCAAATACGCAGTGGTAAGTTCTGCAAAATATTCCTTATCACTAGACATCAAGTAACTTTTCGCTTCAAAACACTTTTGATTTTTAGCATTTTGATAAGCATCTTTAATAAGTTCATGATTCCAACCTAGTACCTGATGATGATAACAATGTGCAAATTCATGAAGTAAAACCAAAGTTGCTGAGTTATTAGGCTGAAGTTTCTTATCATTGTTTTTTTCAGTAACAAACTTCATCCCATTGATATCGATGCAGTTGAAATGTGTTCTAGGATCGGAAGGACCCTGAGGGCCTTGTGAATAAAGACCCAATGCACCGGGTTTGTTCCAATCCACAAAAATGAAAGTTTTATGGAATAAAGCTTTAGCATTTTCTGGATAAACTTCATTAACCTTACGAAGCGCCCCTGCCAATAAATCAACAGGCTTGTTTTTCCATTTAGAATCAGAGTTTTGTTGCATAACCTCATCAGAGATAAAGCATTTGAAATTTTCGATGGAATATGTAGAGTATTTTTTATTATTACTTTTCTTGTTAGCTTGCTTGTCTTGCGAATATCCAGATTCATGGCAAATAAACAACAAAATACAAATAATAACGATGAATGGTGTACCAAATTTGTTCATGGTAATTCTTAAAATTAATAGGGGTCAAACAAACCGAAGAAGAAAATAACTGCAGCATACTTAGGGTCAACCCCTTTGGCGCTTCCGATATTTCTGCCATTTTTTCTAACAGTTCCATCTTTTTCAATTTTACCAACATTAGAACCATCCTTATGAACCGTACCATCGATATCGACTTTCCCGACATATCTTCCATCAATATGAATAGATCCACTAGAATCAACTTTCCCAGCATTTCGACCTTTAACGCGGATAGAACCATCCCTATCGAATTTACCAACATTACTCCCGCCAATTCGAACTGTTCCATCACTTTCTACACTTCCAGCATGCCTACCTTCTACACGCAAGTCGCCACCAGCAAGGGTAATATTGGAGCAAAGAATAATACAAACTAAAGCATAAAATCGAATCATCACTTACACCCCAAAAAGATCAATAATTAAAATATTTGAAATCATTTCTATCTGAAACCGAAATAATAACTCTTTAAATATTAATTTAGATTATCTTCTTTAACAATTCGAATCTCCCCATTAATGTTGATATTTGATGACAAAACAATAACAACACGAAAGATAAAACAACATGAATCTAACAATACTAATAGCGTTATTTTTAAATTTCACTCCAATTGGCCAAAAACCAATGCCCCTTGATTGGATTACTCTCACCCAAAAAACTTATGAAAATGCAAAAATCCCAGAATTAGGTATATCGCCACTTCTTAACCCAAGCATTCACACTAAAGAACAATGGAATACCAGAAAAGCTGAATTAAAAGAACAATGGATGAACAAGATCGGCGTTTTTCCAAAAAAGCCAGATAATCTTTCAACAAAGATCGAGGGAACAGAAACTTTAGCAGATCATAAAAGAATTTTGGTAAGCTTTCAAAGTGATGAAAATGATCGGGTCAAAGCTTACCTTTTAGTTCCTAATAATATTGATAAAATTTCGAAAAACCCCGCTGTTGTTGTATTTCACCAAACCACCAAAGACACAATTAAAGAGCCAGTCGGGCTTGGTCCAAATCAAAGTCTTGCAATTGCAAATCATCTGGTTCGCAGAGGCTACATTGTTCTGGCACCAGAATGTTTCATCATGAAAGGCAAAGGGCCTCAAGCACAAGCAGCAGAACTTGCAAAAAATTCTCCCGAACTTACCGGCGTTGGAAAAATGACCTTTGATTCCAGCCGTTGTATTGATTTTCTCGAAACTCATGAAAATGTAGATTCCGCAAGAATCGGATGTATCGGTTTTTCGTTAGGTGCAAAGGAAGTACTGTATGCGATGGCATTCGAACCCCGATATAAAGTTGGAGTATTTAACGAAGGTGGCATTGGCATCCGTATGAGCAATTGGACCGATCCATGGTATTTAACTTCAAAAATGAAAGCCAATATCCCAGCAATGGAACACCACCAAGTACTCGCACTTATAGTGCCAAGGCCGATACTAATCATGGGCGGAAATAGTGCTGATGGCGATTCAAGTTGGCCATTCATACATGCAACATTACCTGTATACCGATTATTTGACGCAGAAGAAAAAATAGGACTAATAAACCATAAAGGGAAACACACATTCCCAAATTCTGCCAGAGAAACCGCATACCAATGGCTTGACCATTGGTTGGAACATAAAGCAATAAAAGACGCAGCAATCCAAAAATAAATAAAGCAAATTAAACTAGCTCTTGCCGTCAAGTTTTTGCTCTAACTCTTGCCAACGGTTGTAAAGCATCTCGATTTCTTTTTGGGCTTTTTCAAGAGCATTACAGGCATTGGTCAAAACCAAATGACCTGCGGTAGCTGATTTTTCGACTTCTTCATGAAGGACAATAATCTTCTCCTCAGCGACCATAACCTTCGCTTCCATCTGGTCATATTCCTGCTGCTCTGCAAAGCTCAATTTCTTTCGCTTTGGATTTGAAGGTGCAGATTTGGCAGAAGAATTCACGGTGGTATTACCTGTGTTCTTACTGGAAAGCTTCTGCTCTTTCGCTGCAGCTTTTTCAAAGACATTCAACCACTGTTGAACCGTGGCATACATTGCAGAACCGCCCCGACCATCCAACCCTATAACTTCGGTGCAAATTCGGTCCAATAATTCACGATCATGACTAACGATGACCAATGCCCCAGTGAAATCAGATAAAGTATCTTCAAGAACTTCCAGCGCGGGAATATCTAGATCATTGGTAGGCTCATCCAAAAACAGCAAATCAGCAGGCTGTTGCATCATTTGAGCCATACGCAAACGAGCTTGCTCACCCCCCGAAAGAGCGCCAACTAACACATCAAGTTGCTCTACTTTAAATAAAAACTGTTTTGCCCATGCAACAACATGAATCTGGCGATCACGATAGGCAACCATATCACCATTTGGGCATAGGGCCTTTCTCAAAGTAACATTATGATTAAGGGCGGTTCGGCCTTGTTCGAAAATAACTTTCCTTAAGCCCTCGGCCTCGGTGACTGTACCGACATCGGGCTTATGTTCCCCTGAAAGAACTTTAAGTAGCACACTTTTCCCGCTACCATTTGGCCCAAGTAAACCAAGTTTAGTACCGGGGCTTAATTGAATATCAATGCCTGAAAACAAATCTCGCCCAGGAAAAGATTTGGCGATACCAATAGCATTCATAAGCTTGCGAGTCTGCCTACCTGTTCCAACAAAATCCAAACCAGCAGCCCCAGAGTCAGCAGTCCGATATTGAAGTTCTTTAAGTTCACCCCTTCGTTTGGCAGCTTCATCGATGCGTGAAGTAGCCTTACAAGTACGAGCAGCGGCCTTACGCCCCAACCACTCGGTTTCCCTTCGAACTTGGTTAGCTACAGATTCCTGCATACGAGCCTGACCATCGAGAAAGATTTCTCTGTGTTCAAGAAACTGATCATAATTGCCCGGGGCTCGATAAAAACCACCTGGATAAACACGGTTAATTTCAAGGATCTCATCAGCAACACCACGCAAAAAAGCTCTATCATGGGTAGCTACCAAATACCCAAAAGGTGAAGCCCTGAGAAGTTTTTGCAACCAAACAATCCCTGGAATATCTAGATGGTTGGTTGGCTCATCAAGTAAAAGAAGATCGGGTTCGAGCGCCATTTCTCTGGCAATACCAAGCCTTTTTCTCCACCCGCCAGAAAGCAAGTGGGCCGGTTTATCAAAATCATCAAATCCAGTGCGAGTTAAGACTTTACTAATACGGGTTTCTTTTTCATGGTCTTCTAGAGATTCGCCATCCAATCGGGCCCGAATAATATCTTGAACGGAAAGCCCTTGAGGAAAAACATCATCCTGAGCAACAAACCCCATTTTTGTTGCCCTGCGCAATGATCGAGTCCCTGAATCTAATTCTTCTTTACCTGCAAGAATTTTCAATAACGTGGATTTACCAGCACCATTAGGGCCTATCAAGCCTACCCGTTCATTCGCAGAAAGATCAAATGTTAATTCGGTAAACAAAGGACGCACGCCATAGGCTTTTGTAAGCCCCTGCACACTAAGCAACACAGCCATGAAAACCTCATATCAAATTAAAACAGAGCGATAAAATAAACAAGAAAAACTAAAACTAGTCTTTATTTTCCAGAGAATAAACATGCGTTTTAGTTCGAACAATAATATTTTTTCCGACTGCAGCAGGAGATGCCATACAACCATCTGCCAATTTATTTGTTGCAACTAATTTCCAATCTTTTCCTGCTTGAACAACATAGCCACCGCCTTGCTCATTAAACAAATAAATGCGCCCATCAGCAAAAAGTGGGGATGTCCAAAAGGCTCCAGCCAATCTTTCGGTCCTTACGACCTCGCCTGTTTCTGAATCTAGTTCAGAAAAAATACCGTCTTTGCTTACCATGAATACCTGATTTCCAACCACTAATGGTGTTGAATACTGTGGCACATTCTTAATAGTTTTCCAACTAACATGTGTAGTACTTACATCCCCTTTGCCATCTGGTCGAACTGCAAACAATTTCCACCCACCATCCCCAGTCGTTACAAGAACCTTCCCATTAACCATTATGGGTTTGCAAGATGCATTCATACCGCCATGATGAACTTTCCAAAGTTCTTCACCAGTGGCAGGGTCATAAGACACAGTTCCAACGGCTGCAGCGCTAACCAATTGGTTTTTGCCATCAATCTTAAATACAGAGGGAGTTGAGAACGCTTTTTTATTGTCACCATTTTCAGTGCCATAAGTAATGGACCGATCTTTCTTCCACACTGTTTTCCCAGTAATTTTATCCAAGGCAATGAGATATTGAACATCAAAGCCATCGAAGGTAAGAATCAAAAGGTTTTCAAAAATGATAGGAGAAGAAGCAGGACCGCGATGATGGTTACAAGGTATATCTTGTCTAGCCCAAATGGTTTTACCTGTTTTAGTATCAAGGCAAACCGTCCCCGCACTGCCAAAATGGTGGTACACCCTACCCTCTTCAATTACAGGAGTGGGGGTAGCATAGCTATTTGCAGGAAGAGTAAACATCGGCTTTTCAATAGTAAACAAAGGAATATCAAAAATCACTTTGCCTGTATTGATATCCAAGGCAATGGCACTTAACTTGTCACCCTTTTCGGTAGCATTGCTGAGCCAAACTTGATTCCCCCAAACCACAGGCGATGCCCACGCCTTACCAGAAACAGGAGTTTTCCAACGAACATTTTTTTGCTCGTCCCATTGTAAAGGCAAACTTGAGGCATCGGAATGGCCATCACCATAGGGACCACGATAACTTGGCCAATTCGCATCCTTGGCAGGAAAAAAAGCAAGAAGTAGAAAAAGTATCTTTTCCATTTAAACCTCGAATTCAATTGTTTATATCAACCAAAGCAAATCCCAACTCACGAATCATATACCTATTTAAATTTTACGGTAATACAAAAGTAAATGTAAGTGTATAAGACTGAAAAGATAAAAAAGATAAACCTCAAATTATTTACTTTAACAAAAACCACATGTCTATTAATAATAAACGACATTAATGGGCTTGTACTGGGAATTTTACTTTGCATAAGTAGACCAACATTATTAAACCAAAACCTCAAAAAACATGTTCAACCTGCAATAGACCTTTTTCTTGGCGGAAGAAGTGGGAAAAAGTTTGGAGCGATGTTAAATACTGTTCTGAACGCTGCAGAAGAAATCGGAAATCATCTTAATGAAAAAATCAACCCAAATAAGATCACTGTACTTGATTCTTGGGGATCAACTTACAACCAATTCATCTTTCTTTAAAGATTACGATTCAACCAAAGATGTCATATGGATGGCTGAAGTAAAAGAGGAAGCGACCCATGTCTGGACTCATAAAGCGCGTATTGTAATGTTTCTTAGCGCCATGCGACATTTTAAAGAAGAACTTGAAAGCAAGGGAATGCGTTTTTCATACACGGAAATGACTTCAAAAAGCGCTTCAAATTCTTTAAAATTAGAATTGTCTAAGTTTTTAAAATCAACAAAATGCTTATCAGTTAAAGTGAGGAAACCGGGAGAACACAGAGTTGAGGTGCTTTTAACAAAAGCAGTAAGTGAAAATGGTTTAACCTTAGAAATACTTGAAGACGATCATTTTCTCAGTACCATCGAAGAATTTACCCTGCATGCAAAAGATCGCAAGCAATTGCGAATGGAATATTTCTACCGAGAAATGCGTAAGAAACACAAAATCCTTTGCAAGGATGATAAACCGGAAGGTGGAGAATGGAATTATGATTCGGAAAACCGCAAGAGTTTTTCTAAAGAAGGGCCAGATCTGCTTCCATCACCGATTTCTTTTCTTCCGGATAAAATCACAAAACAAGTCATCAAATTAGTTAATGAAATCTACCCCGATCATCCTGGAGATCTGGATTATTTTGATTGGCCCGTAACTTCCTCTCAAGCTGAAGATACGCTTAAAGATTTTCTCGATAACCGATTGAACCAATTCGGGGATTACCAAGATGCAATGTGGACAAATCAACCTTGGCTTTACCATTCCCGCTTAGCTGCAGCAATGAATCTACACCTCATACACCCTCTTAAAGTTATTACCCAAGCAGAAGATTTTTATAAATCAGGCAAAGCACCCTTGGCATCTGTCGAAGGCTTCATCAGACAAATTCTTGGCTGGCGAGAATATGTCCGCGGAATTTACTGGCTTTACATGCCACAATACCTCGAGCGCAACACCCTTAATGCCAATCACGATCTTCCCGCTTTCTTCTGGACAGCAAACACTGATTTAAATTGCCTAAACCAAGCTATTGGACAAACCCTAAAGCATGGTTATGCCCACCATATCCAAAGGCTAATGATTACTGGATTATTTTGCCTTTTATATGGTGTAAAACCAACACAAGTACACGAGTGGTATCTTGCAGTTTATGTAGATGCAGTGGAGTGGGTGGAACTCCCGAACTCGCTTGGCATGTCGCAATACGCAGATGGAGGGGTGATGGCTTCCAAACCTTATATCGCATCAGGCAAATACATCGATCGCATGGGTAATTATTGCAAGAAATGCAAATACGACCCAGCCAAATCAGTAGGAGAAGATGCGTGCCCATTTACCACGATGTATTGGGATTTTCTTATGCGTCACAAAAAACTTCTTTCTTCAAACCCAAGAATGGGAATGCAAGTCAGGAATCTAAACCGCCTGAGTGATGAAGCAAAAGAAAATATTCAATCACAAGCCAATGCATTTAGATTGTCATTAAAAATGATTTAAAGAACTTAAGAAAATCTAACTAGGCTCAATCATTTACCAAACTTATCCAAGGCCCAATTCTTAAATGCACCTTGAGCTTTGCCACCATCGCCAGGAAAACCACCATGCTGTACCATCCATACTAGAACAAGACCTTTACCCGAACGAATTTCCATATTAGTTGCTTGCGCACCGCCATGACCATAACTATCTGGACTTACCGAAAAACCTAGACCATAACTTTCTTTAATTGCGGGTGGTGTTTGCCTTTTCGAAAGCTCACGAATTGCGTTTTCGCTCAAATACCGCTTTCCGTCAAGTTCGCCATTATTCAACAACATCCTGCAAAACAGGGAGGTATCAATTGCAGTAGAAAACAATCCACCTGCGGGCATCGGAAAACGATGGCCCCTGTCAGTTAAAGGATAAATAAGTTGACTAATAGGAAATTCAGTTAGATTCGTTTTTGAAGCATCAGGGCGATAAGATTTTGCAACCCGCAATGATTGTGCTTCATTCGGCCAGAAAGTAGTGTCTTTCATTCCAAGGGGGTCAAATAGTTTTTGTTGCATGAAATCTTCGTACTTAACTTTCCCAACAACTTCAATTAAACGGGCAGCAGTGTTTATACCAGCATTCGAATACCTGTATACAGTTCCAGGTTCACTCAAAAGAGGCGTCATTGCATAACTTCCAACCGCAGAAGAAAGCGAGAGACCATCCAAGGTCGGTTCTTCAATTGCAGACTTAAATGGCAAACCACTTGTATGATTCAGTGTTTCTCGAACAGTAATCGGGTGTTTCGGTTTCCGCAGAACAATACGTTCGTTATCTTTTTCAGCAACAACCATTTGGCCACGAAATTCAGGGAGGTATTTTTCTATAGGGTCATCAAGAGAAATTTTACCATCATCAACAAGCATCATTACAGCAACTGCAGTCATTGGTTTTGTTTGAGAAGCAATCCAGAAAATATTGTCTTGCTTCATAACTTTTCCAGCAGCAATATCAGCGAATCCTACCGATTCTACCGACAGAACCTTGTTTTTATCAGCAACTAAAGCTACTGCTCCAGCAAGTTCGTGTTTATCAACAAAGGGCTTCAAAACAGATGAAGAAGTTGCCGGTGCTTCTGCAAAAAGCAACTTAGAAAAGAAAAGTGCCAAAACAAAAGCAATTATAGACAATTTAAATTTCATGAAAATCTACGCCCTTAAGATTTAACTCGAGTAAGACAAAAAAACACGTTACATTGTAAAGGTCTTTGCTACAACAAAAAATATCCCTCAAAAAATGACCCAAGCAGCAAACATCGGAAGCTGAATAATTGTGTTCCAATCAAGCTACTATCAACAGTCTTTGGAATTAACATTTAAAAAATGATTATTTTACTATCTAAAGTTTTGTTTTACCTTGACAATAAACAAGTTAAAAGCATTTTTATAAGGAGTTCCTATGCAAGATTTTAACGCAGATATAATACGGTGCACAACCGCCATTGAGTTAAATCCAAAAGATGTGAGCGCTTACCTAGCTCGAGGCAGAGCGCATCGCTTCCAAGGTGAAAACCAAGAAGCAATTGAAGACTATACAAAAGCTATCGAACTTTCCCCAAAAGATTCCTCGGGTTACACCAACCGCGAACAAGTTTACCGATCCATGGGTAAAATCAAAGAAGCTGATGCAGATTTTGCAAAGGCCAAACAATTACAAGTAAAGCGCTAAACAAGCATTTTTAAACGAGCAAATAATTGCGCAACCTTCAAATATAATGAAGGTAGATGTTTGCTCGTATATCCTGAATTAAAAAACTTAGCCAAAGATTACAAAACATCATTATTACAATGATAAATTTGATTCGTTATTGTGTGAACGTTCGGTAAAAACCCTTC
>DBCB01000111.1:3568-13911 GCA_002303765.1 Planctomycetaceae bacterium UBA969 | reverse complement strand
AATTGTCAAAAAAAAATATAAAAGTATTTGAGAATTATGAAAGATAAAGTTTTTTTTGCTGAATATAGACTTCCACAGCCCTTGGTAATAAGTATCGGATGCTTTTATTATTGCTTACACGCTCTTTTAATAAAGAACTGGAAACATCCAAATAAGGGGGGCCCGCAACAAAAATCACTTTGGGTTGTACGCCTAATTCTTTACCCAATTGTGAAATAAATTCCTGTTCTGTAGGCATGATAACCCCAGGCCGGATGCGCACAATAATAGTTGCAAGGGATGCAATTTTAGCGGGATCTTTCCAAGTGGAAAATTCCAATGCACTATCGCCACCAATAATCAAAAACAATTCATCGTTGGGCTTACGCTTCTGGATTTCTTCAAGGGTATCAATGGTAAAGCTTGGCCCCGGGCGATCAGCTTCCATAGGTTCGACTTTAAATTTTTCATTTCCCGCAATAGCGAGCTCAAGCATTTCTTTGCGTTGATCAAAGCGTGAAAGTTTTTTTCCACCCTTATGAGGAGGCGATGCTGCGGGCACCAACCAAACCTCGTCCAAACCTGCCACAGCAAGGCATTCTTCAGCAAGTGCCAAATGTCCAAAATGAACCGGATCGAATGTACCGCCAAAAATTCCAAGACGCATGTTAACTCTCCATAGATATTTAATTCTTTTTACATGAAAATCTTAAATAATTCGACACATTCCTCGAATAATGATTATAGAAACCTTGATCAGATCCGATTATTGTTGACTATATGGCTTATTATTTGATTATACTAAAGCTGGAAAACTGATTAATTTAGCTTGAAAGAGATTCATCATGAATGATTTAGGACCGGCTTTAATTGGCGTTGTAGTACTTTTAGGAATTGGATTCCTCGTGCCATTATTTGCTGTGGGCATCTACAACGGATTGGTTGCCAGACGTAATAGGTTTAAAAATGCCTATGGTCAAATCGATGTTCAACTTAAAAGGCGCTACGATCTTATTCCAAACCTTGTGGAAGCTGTAAAAGGATACATGACACACGAAAAAGGTACCCTCGAAGCTGTGATTTCTGCGAGAAACCAAGCTGCGAATGCAGGGGTAAAAGCAGCAGCGAACCCAGGCGACCCCGAAGCGATGAAAACTCTGATGGCTGCAGAATCATCGTTGGGTGGAACCTTAGGTCGCTTATTTGCCTTATCAGAAGCATACCCTGATTTAAAAGCAAACCAGAATATGATGCAACTTCAAGAAGAATTAACATCCACCGAGAACAAAGTTGGATTTTCTCGCCAAGCGTTTAATGATTCAATCATGGATTACAACATCTACCGTGAAACATTTCCCAATGTGATTGTTGCAGGCTTGACAGGTTTTGTAACAGCTCAACAATTCACGCTGGAAAATCCGACCGAAAGAGAAGCTCCCAAGGTGAAGTTCTAAATCTACAGAACTGAAACACTATGAGATTTTTTGAGCATCAAGAAAAGGCACGAAATCACACCTTTAGATTACTAGTTCTATTTGGACTAGGCGTATTTGCGCTGATCTTCAGCATCGATGGTATTCTTCTTCTTGGCTTGGGATACTCAGATTCACCTGGTGGTTTAGATGGTGCCAACTGGGGGAAAATACTTGAAACTTATTTTCCCGCACTAGCATTGGTTGCAGCTTTCCTCGGATTTGTCATTGGTAGTGCAAGTTTATATCGCCTATCCCAACTCAGTAGTGGCGGTGGCGCATCGGTTGCTGAATCGCTGGGCGGCACTCTACTTCAACATGATACCCACGACCCTGTTGAAAAAAAAATCCTCAACATCGTAGAAGAGATGGCTATCGCATCAGGCATGCCTGTGCCCCGTGTTTATCTCATGGATGAAGATGGTATCAACGCGTTTGCAGCAGGATGGTCGCCCAATGACGCGGTGATCGGCGTAACCAAAGGTTGTGTCGAAGCCCTTTCTCGAGATGAATTGCAAGGGGTAATAGCTCACGAATTCAGCCATATTCTCAATGGGGATATGAAACTTAATATCCGATTGATGGGAATTCTTTACGGCATTTTCTTTCTAAGTATCTTGGGTGAAATCCTTATTCGTTCGATTTCCTATAGCGGTAATTCATCGAACGAGAAAAAGAATGATGGTAAAGGTGCGATATTCATGATTGGTTTGGTGCTGTTTATCCTTGGTTGGATGGGATGGTTTTTTGGAAGATTAATTCAAGCCGCCGTATCTCGTCAGCGTGAGTTTCTCGCAGATGCCTCTGCGGTGCAATTCACCCGAAACCCTGATGGTATAGGCGGGGCACTTCGAAAAATTGCAGGTTGGGATCAAGGCTCAATCATTAGAAATCCTAATGCGCCCGAAGCAAGCCATCTGTTTTTTGGGAATGGAATATCAGGGTTTAGCGCATTATTCGCAACCCACCCTCCCTTGGAAGAAAGAATTCAAAGAATCGAAGGAGTTTATTTTCAGCCCCCCGAAAATTCTTCTGAAGCAACTTCAACTGAACCAACCGATGACATCGCATTTTCCGCTGCCCAACTTTCAAACCTGGCAGGCACCATGCGTATGCCTGCCAAAAAATCACCACCCCCCATCCCGATTCTTGTCTCGATTGAAAACCAATGCCATGATCCTGCAGGGGCACTTGCTGTTCTTTACTCAATGCTGCTTCCACCAGATAACCTTTCACGTACGAAGGCACGGGATCAACTCATAAGCAAGTTAGACCCTGCAATAGCTCAAGCACTTTTCGAGGTCGAACCTTTGGTTTTGCAAACAAACAAGCTGCAATTGTTTACCTTGTTATCAAAAGCCTTGCCCTCATTAAAAATGTTGGGCAAAGAGCAATCAATAGATGCTCTAAAAACATGTAAGGCTTTGATAAGTGCGGATGGGAAGATTGATTTTTTTGAATTCTGCGTCTGGCGGTTGGCTAAAACAGGGCTAGAGAAGTTTCACCAAGTGAAGGGGCCAGGTGCCGCGCTTGGAATTGCCGCTAGCACGGTGTTCACTTTCTTTGCAAAACTTTCTGATAACCCAGATGCCGCTTATCAAAAAGCAATCAAAGCAGCAGAAATTCATGGTTTATTAGACAACATTGAAACTAAAACAGACGATTTTAAAATGCTCGATAAGGTGTTTGATTTTCTAGCTCAAGCCAATACAGAAATTAAGCATAAGGTGCTAGATGGTTGCATAGCTGCAATCCTGCATGATGGAAAAATCACTCAGGATGAGGGCGTGTTGCTAAGGGCATTCTGCCTTTCGATGGAAATCCCACTCCCGCCATTGGGTTGAGAAAAGCTTTACGAGCCAGCAAGTTTTTCGAATTCTTCCTCGGTAATTATGCGCACACCCAACTCACGGGCTTTTTCCAACTTGCTTCCCGCCTTATCGCCCGCAAGCAGGTAATCGGTTTTTTTGGATACACTGCCCGAAGCTTTTGCGCCCAGATCGCGCAATCTTCTTTCAATTTCTTCCCTGCCATACTTAACCAGCGTTCCTGTTACAACGATGCTTTTGCCGGCCAATGCAGAAGAAGGGGATACCGTGGGCGTAGATTCGTCCATCTGGATCCCTGCTTTTTTCAAGCTTTCAATCAGTTCTTGATTTGTCTTGTTGGCAAACCAACTTCTGATGCTGGATGCCCGCTCGGGGCCGATACCTTCGATTGCTGCAAGTTCATCCTCGGTGGCCTTTGCAAACGCATCCATGCTTCCAAATTTTCTTGCAAGCACATCTGCGACATTTTCGCCCACATGCCTAAGGCCCAACCCGGTAAGTAATCTTGCAAGGCCGCGAGATTTACTTGCTGCAATTCCATCGAGAAGGTTTCTGGAAGATTGTTCACCCATGCGCTCCAAGTTGGCAAGTTGGTTCAACCCTAATTTATAAATGTCTGCAAGCGTTTTCACCAAACCCGTATCTACAAGCTGCTCAATGATTTCTTCACCCAGATTTTCGATATCCATTGCATTGCGAGCTGCGTAAGAACGAACCCTGCGCTTAAGCTGTGCTACGCAATCCGTGCCAGTGCAACGATAAAAAGCGCCCTTGGCATCCTTCACAACATCCGCACCACATACCGGGCAAACCTTTGGGAAAACAAACGGCTTTTCTTTTCCTGTCCGAAGGCTTGGCTCAGACCGCACAATATAAGGAATGATCTCCCCTGCTTTTTCCACCACCACCATATCACCAACACGGATATCCTTGGTTTTCAGATTATCATCATTATGAAGTGAAGCTCGGGCTACTGTGGTACCTGCGAGTTGCACCGGATCAAGATGCGCAACCGGCGTAAGTGTCCCCTGCCTACCTACCTGCAGTTCAATATTCAAAAGCCTTGTCAGAGCTTGCTCTGCTGCGAATTTATAAGCCACCACCCAGCGGGGGGACTTGGTCGTTATTCCTAACTTTTCACGCTGCGCCAGATCGTTTACTTTTATCACCATACCATCGGTATCGTAGGGAAGATCGTGCCTTTTATCATTCCAAGATTCGCAGTGGGCAACCACTTCTTCAATGGAATCAAGCTGTGTAGCATTTGGATTAACTGGGAATCCAAAATCATGAAGTAATTTCAAAGTTTCAGTCTGGGACTTAACCTGGATGCCTTCCATTGCACCAATGGCATAAGCGAAGAGGCTAAGTTTTCGCGCTGCACATAATTTTGGATCGAGTAACTTCAACGAGCCTGCGGTTGAGTTCCTAGGGTTGGCGAATTTGTCTAATCCTTCCTTTACCCGCTGTTCATTAAGGCGGGCAAAGTTCGCCCTTGCCATGTACACTTCACCCCGAACCTCCAAAAGCGCAGGAGGATTCTTGGTGTTTAACTTTAATGGAACCCCACCAACAGTCTTTAAGTTTTGGGTAACATCATCGCCCTTTTCGCCATCGCCCCTGGTTACGCCCGCAGTAAGAATGCCATTCTCATAAATCAGCGAAATTGCAACACCATCGATTTTAAGCTCGACCATGTATGTGGGTTTATCATTTCCCAATCCCTTGCAAACCTTCTTGTCAAATTCCTTAAGTTCGCTTGGGCTATAGGTGTTATCAATCGAAAGCATAGGCAAGCGATGCTTAAGCGTTACAAAACCATCGATGGGTGCGCCACCAACTCTTTGTGTGGGGCTATTAGCATTGGCAAGCTCGGGATATTTTTTCTCAAGATCAACAAGTTCTTTAAGGAGCTTATCGTATTCTTTGTCAGAAATTTCAGGCTTTGCTTCCTGATAATAAAGGCGATTATGCTTTTCGATTTCTTCACATAACCACGCTGCTCGCTTTACATTATCAGCCATTATTATCCCCGGGCAAATGAGATTAGTTAAAATTATGCACACTTATATCTAACGAGAGTATACTGTATCTGCAATCATGATCCTAGGTTGGCAGTGGCATAAAAAGGTACTTTGGATGAGAATCATTTTAGTAAATAGCCCTTTGTTTTTATTCTTTTTTCTGATTACACCATTCTTGGTATTACTTCCTTCAATGAATATCGCTGTTGGTGGCTTAATTACGATCATATTTGTTGCCTTCGCAGTATGTTTTAAAATTGAAGGGCCATCCTATACCCGGTTATTTAAAAAATACCGAAACGATGGCGAGCCTATTTTCCGTTGCAGAAATCAAAGCATGGTTCTTGGCTTAAACGAAGATTGCATCGCCCAATATCCTTCAGGGAAGGAAAATTTATTGGCATGGCTGGATGGGCCGGAACAATGGCCTTTGCTTGCATTAAGTAAAAAGACCCGTTTCTTCCAATGGTATCAAGTTGAAAGAATTTCCATGGGGTTGGCAAACAAAGAGGTCATGTTCAAACTTGAAGGTGGGCAGGAACTAAAATGGTTACCTGAAAATGAAGATGAAAGAACGAGACTATTTAACGCTATTCAAATCACCTCGCCGACACCCCTGGAATTAACAGAACGGAAATCCTTCAAGCTTGTCTACAGCGGATTAGTGTGGCTTGTGATCCCACCGATAATGATCGGGCTTCAAGTAATTGGCAGAGGCGCAGGTTGGATGGCTAAACCCAATGCCCAAGATCTCGCACCCAAAGCTGGCCAAGCTAATGGATTAATAACCATAGCGTTCAACGCAACCCATTTCATCACCCAAAATCTCCCTGCGTTTCTTTGGATACCCATGGGTATATTGATATCTTGTTTATCAGCTTGGCTATTATGGAAGATACTTCGTAAAGACACAAACGAACTCGTCTTAACAAAACCAAACCAAAATGAAATGGGATCAATCTAAAAATTAAATCATTTTGAATGTGATTTGATGTCCGACATTTCCCGAATAATATCAAGCATCTGGCTTTCTTCGACAGGACTGAAATCCAAATAAAATTCTCCTACAGACATCAGATAATCAGCAGAATAGAGGCAAAATATTTCATCGCACCATGGCCTGACATCTGCAAGGCGACTAGGTGAAGCAACTGGGGTTGCGACAATTAATTTAAACGGGTTTCTAGGACGAAGGCATTGAAGTGCTGCGATCATAGTTGCACCTGTTGCAATTCCATCGTCCGCAACAATCACCGAACGACCTGCAACAGCAGATTGAGGTAATATTGCTCTGATAAGTTTTTTTCGTCTTTCGATTTCAGTGAGTTGCTTTTTTTGTTCATCCTTAAGATATGCTTCTAAATTAATTTGAGAATCTCTTAGTGCTGGATTTAAAAAAACTTGCCCATCTTCCGAAATAGCACCTAAAGCAAACTCTTGCTGATTCGGCGCCCCGATTTTCCTAGATAAAACCACATCAAAATCTGCATTCAGCTCTTTTGCCAAAACAGCCGCAGTCACAATTCCCCCACGGGGTATCCCTAAAACAATCGGGTCTAAGAAAGATTGCGTTTTCATTGTCTTTGCAAGTTTCATTGCTGCATCACTACGATTTTCAAATATCATGGTATTCTCCTTGTTACTTAAACAACGGGCCTAGACCCGAAAACATGCCAATAAATTTAAATAATTATTGCTATCTATCTAAAACCATCAATTATTTCAGGTTAATTTTGAGAGGAGCAAGATGATTGACAAACCAATCCCTAGCTAAAACCGCAACCTCTTCAAGTGCGCCAATCTCAGGGAACAAATGCGTTGCCCCCTTGATGATCACCATTTCTTTTTCACAATGTAATTTATCAAATGCCAAACGGTTTAACACAATAACCGGGGTATCATTTTCACCCACGATTAAAAGGGTTGGCGCTATTACCAAGTCTAAATCCTTACCCGCAAGATCAGGTCTTCCCCCTCTTGAAACCACTGCGGTAATTAAATAAGGATTACGAGCAGCAGCCACCAGTGCAGCTCCTCCTCCAGTACTGGCTCCAAAACATCCTATCGAAAATGAACATGTTTCAGGTTGATGAGTCAACCAGGTTGAAACAGCACCAAGGCGGCCAGCCAATAAATCGATGTCAAAAACTTTCTTTTGATCAGCCGCCTCTGTCTCAGTTAAAAGATCAAATTGCAAGGTTGCCAATCCTGCGTCTTGCAGAACTTTTGCAACATATTGATTTCGAGCGCTAAACCTTCCGCTCCCGCTGCCATGAGCGAATACAACAACCGATTCAGCATTACTGGGAATTGTCAGGATCCCTGGAAGAAGAATTTTATCACATGGAATTTGATAACTTTTTGTGGTTGATTCAGAGTTTGCCTTGATGACCATTTTAATATCTCCTGTTTTAAGCATTGTTAAACAAACGATTAACCTATTCTAAATACCTTTAAAAAATTACCATTCTGATTCTATACACGAGACACGAGCTTTTACAAATGTGCGGGAATTTTATTTTAAATTCAAAATGATAAGTGGTTAATAATCTTGGCTTGAATTAAACCTTGATCAAATAATTATTGCCCAAACTCTATATTTTAAACCACCAGCATATTGATAATTTTTAAAGCGGTACGAATAATTAACATGACAACAAAGATAGTGTTATTAAAAATCACCAGTAACTAATTCTTTTTGCTTGCCCCTATTTTTAGCAAACTGAAAGCGAATTTATTATGACCGCTGAACATGACCGGTTGAAAGAATTTACAGAAAACTCAATTCCATGGAAAAAGTGGGGACCTTATCTCAGTGAACGCCAGTGGGGTACTGTTCGTGAAGATTACAGCGAACATGGTGATGCTTGGAATTATTTTAGCCATGATCAGGCACGATCCCGTGTTTATCATTGGGGAGAAGATGGGTTGGCAGGCATTTCCGATGATCAACAGCGGATCTGTTTTTCCCTAGCGTTATGGAATGGGAAAGACCCGATTCTTAAGGAACGTGCTTTTGGACTCACCAATAGTGAAGGAAATCATGGGGAGGATGTTAAAGAATATTATTTTTATCTTGATAACACACCAACTCATTCCTATATGAAGTACTTGTACAAATATCCACAATTTCCTTTTCCTTACGACGATCTGGTTAAAAATAATAAAAGCCGTGGTCGTAATAAACAGGAATATGAATTGATTGATACTGGGGTTTTTGACCAAGATCGTTATTTTGATGTTTTTGTTGAATATGCAAAATCTTCGCCAGAAGATATTTTAATCGAAATTTCGGTTTATAATCGCGGCCCAGATACTGCTGAAATACATGTGATTCCAACCCTTTGGTTTCGTAATTTCTGGTCATGGAATGGAGGCCAGCAGCGCCCCACACTTCAAGATTTACAAATACAATCAATGGATTATCAATCTGTTGATGTAGCTGATTCGAAATTAGGCAACTATTTGTTGAATTGCTTAGGAAATCCAGTTCTGCTTTTTACCGAAAATGAAACAAATAAAGAACGCTGTTTGGGTATCCCTAATACCAGTCCATATGTAAAGGATGGTATTAATAATTACTTGGTTCATGGGCAGAAAGAGGCGGTAAATCAGGAGAGAAAAGGCACTAAGGTGGGAGCATGTTACCAAGAAACAATCCAATCCGGTGGTTGCTTAAAAATCCGAGCCCGGCTATCAAAAAATCCTGCAGATCCTGTTGAAACGGCAAATCCCTTTTTGCTGTTTGAACAAATAATGAATGAAAGGCGTAAAGAGGCAGATGCCTTTTATGCTGCAATAATTCCCAAATCGTTAAGTGCGGATGCAGCGCTTATAAGTCGTCAGGCGCTTGCAGGAATGCTTTGGAGTAAGCAATTTTATTATTACGATGTGGATAAATGGCTTGATGAGCGCGGATCAGATCCGTTTCAGGAATTCATCGTAAAAAGCCCAAGTCGCAATGACCATTGGCATCATATGTACAATGGCGACATTATTTCAATGCCTGATAAATGGGAGTATCCGTGGTATGCAGCATGGGACCTTGCGTTTCATGTTCTTTCATTGACGCTGGTAGATCCTGATTTCGGAAAATCTCAGTTAAAGTTGATGCTGCGCGAAAGGTACATGCATCCCAATGGTCAGATGCCAGCATATGAATGGAACTTTGGTGATGTAAATCCTCCGGTGCATGCGTGGTCTACGATTTTTACCTATCGTCTTGAAAAAGCACAGAAGGGGGTTGGTGATCGGGAGTGGTTAAAAGGTTGTTTTCAGAAACTTTTGATGAATTTCACCTGGTGGGTCAATCGAAAAGATCGGTCGGGTAGAAATGTATTTGAAGGCGGGTTTCTGGGGCTGGATAACATTGGTGTTTTTGATCGGAGTTCCGCACTTCCTACCGGAGGGTATCTGGAACAGGCAGACGGGACTGCATGGATGGCTTTGTATTGCCAAAACATGCTCGAAATAGCTGCAGAACTTACACTTACAGACCCTGAATATTCTGAAATGGTGCTCAAGTTCGCGGAACATTTTCTTTGGATAGCAACATCCATGGGGCATATTGGTTCTACCTCTGGTATGTGGGATGAGGAAGATGGTTTCTTTTACGATGTGCTTAGGCTTCCTGATGGTAGCTCCCAACGATTAAAAGTCCGTTCCATGGTTGGCTTGCTTCCTTTATGCGCCACCACAATTTTTGATGGGCAACTTATGATTAAATTTCCTGAACTTGGAGAACGCTTTAGACAGTTTCTTGAATCCAGACCTGAACTTAGAACCAGAATTCATGATCCCATGAAAGTGGGAATCAGTGGTCATCGCCTTGCATCGATTCTTGATGAAACCAGATTACGAAGGGTACTGGCGATTATGCTCGATGAGAAAGAGTTTTTAAGCCCTCATGGAATTCGCTCTTTATCCCGATCCCATGCAGAACATCCGTATGTGATATCTTTTGAGGGGCATGAATATAGCGTTGGTTATCTACCTGCGGAATCGGATTCTGGAATGTTTGGCGGCAATTCGAATTGGCG
>DBCB01000111.1:0-3494 GCA_002303765.1 Planctomycetaceae bacterium UBA969 | reverse complement strand
TTTTATGGCCCTGAATTTACCATCGAATGTCCGACAGGTTCTGGTAAAAAAATGAACCTTTTTCAAGTGGCAGAAGAAATTGCTAGGCGCCTTGGAAATATTTTTCTTCGTGATCAAAATGGCAGAAGGCCCGTGTTCGGTGGCGCAAGCAAATTTCAAAACGATCCCCACTGGAAAGATTACATTCTTTTTTATGAATACTTTCATGGCGACAACGGAGCCGGACTTGGTGCCAGTCATCAGACTGGATGGACCGGAGTAATTGCAAGAATCATGAACATGTTTTCAATGATGACCCCTGAAAGTGTAGAGAGTGGAAAAATGGCTTATTTCGACAAATATGCATCAACCTTGGAAAAAGCTCAGCCTGTGCATCAGTAATTATAAACCAAGGAATGAAAGTAAAGTGTGGCATGGATTTTTTAACAATCGTAAAATTCATGGCTGCATTGTCTCTTGTTTCCTTGATGTTTTGGATGGGCATGAAGGCAAAGTTTGTTGATGTGTTAGCTAGTGCCAAAAATCTTAAGCTTATTGGCCTTGGGGTATTAGCTAATTTTATATTAGTACCAATCTTTACATTGGGTTTGCTGCATATTTTTCCCCCCCATAATCTGGTATGTGTGGGATTTCTAGTATTGGCAGTCTGCCCTGGTGCGCCAGTGGGACTTCCTTTTGTTGCAATTGCACGGGGGGATGTTTCTGTTGCCATCAGCCAGATGATAATTCTATGCACCATCTCGGTTTTCTTATCACCATTATTACTAGGCCTTTTATTTAAGTATTTATTCAAAGAAGATGATTTGGTGATTGATTACCTTAAAGTAATACAAACATTATTTTTAATTCAAATCCTTCCTCTTACGCTTGGTTTTTTCTTACACCACAAGGCACCCATATTTGCTGAAAGATCGATAAAAGTACTCGGAATGCTTTCGAATTTATTATTGATTATCACGGTGCTACTAATACTTAGGGTGGAATATGAAACGCTGACCATGATCAGGTTTTTAGATTGGATGGTTATGCTTATTTTGTTCTTTGGAAGTTTGGGTATTGGGTGGTTATGCGGTGGATCAGATAAGAGGATTCATACTACGATGGTAATTACCACAGGAATTCGGAATGCAGCTATTGCACTAGTTATTGTTTCAAACAACTTTTCAGGAACACCTGCAGTAACCATAGTGGTGGCACACAGTTTATTGTGCATTCTGGGTGGGTTTAGTTTCGCATATTTTCTAAGATTGGTGCCAATCATCAAACTTGGTCAAGTCAAATGATTGGCAATTAGTATTTAAGGAGGCACAAGGCAAGCAATTATTATTACGGTGTTAAAAGGTTTGGATCAAATGCAAAAAGATCACTTTTGACTTTGTTTATGCCACTTAATACATATTTATCCAGCACATCGTCTGAGGTTAATTCTTCATTTCCATTGGGATATTCAGAGTTGGGTCCGAACGGAGAGGCGGGCCCATAATGGCGGATATCTAGAGTCTTAGCTTCAAGCCAAAGATCCAGAATTTCAGGTTTTGTAAACAAGTGATTGATGAAGTATCCTTCCAGATAATCAAAACTTACAAAGTCAAAATCATTTGGGTCAAACCCTTGCTCGGTAAGGTAATTTTTAACAATATCAATAGCCCAAAGGTGATGCTCTCCTATGGTAGCCTGCCAATGGGTACACCTTAATTTTACAAGGTGTGGAGAAAGATTATGTTTTGCCCTGTATTCGGCGCCCCGGTTTTTATGGTTTTTTATAACCACGCATCTTACAGTCATGGGAATTATCCTTGTTTGGGTAATAAAGATACTGCCAACCCTTTACGAAGGCTTATTCGTTTTCCGAGTTGATTTATTACGTGAAATATCTGGTTTAATTGAATAAGTTTTGGCGTTCTTGTTTTAATCGAAAAACAACCTTGGCAAGCAGTTTTCATATCAAATCAATTAGTCATTAATTTACATTACGAAAGTATTGTTTTATTCGGGGTTAGAAATTAGATTTATTTGACTCTTATCGCATTATAAAATGATTCTTTGAAATCATTTCGCTTCAAGCAAACTTCTTAGCATCGTTAGATTTACACCATCCATATCATGGTTATCACCCTCTTCTTTAGGCGTCTCAAGCACCATCGGAAGATTTGTAAACTGCGGGTCATTCAAAATAAGCCTGAATGGTTCAAGCCCCAAGGCCCCCTTACCAATATGTTCATGCCTATCCACCCTGCTGCCCAATCCCTTCTTACTATCATTCAAATGAAAGGCTTTTAGTTTATTAATCCCGATAAGGGTATCAAACTCTTGCCAAGTCGCATCGTAATCAACCTTGGGAAAAAGTGGGTATCCAGCAGCAAAAGCATGGCATGTATCAAAGCAAATTCCAAGTTTATCTGCATGCTTCGTTTGCTTGAATATTTGGCCCATGTGATCAAATTTGTAGCCGAGAGTTGTGCCCTGCCCTGCGGTGATTTCCAAAAGAATCATGACTTTAAAGTCAGTACAACGGCGCTGAATTTCATCCAAACCTTGAGCGATGCGTTTGATTCCAGCTTCTTCACCTGTTTTTACATGGGCCCCAGGGTGAGCCACCAAATAATCTAATTCTAATTGCTCTGCACGCTCCATCTCATCCACAAAAGCCTCAATCGATTTGGCAAAAAGCTCATCATCAGGCGAAGCTAAGTTAATCAGATAGGAATTATGCGAAAGATTATGCTTCAGGTCTGCTTTTTTTGTAGCCCTGCGAAAGTTATCGATGTCTTCTTGCGTCAGGGGTTTGCCCTTCCACTGGCTGGCATTCTTGGTAAAAACCTGAACGGTCTGGCATTGGTGTGCAGCAGATTCTTCTGCAGCTTTGTAAATACCACCAGCAACCGACATGTGTGCGCCAAGGAGAGGCATGTTTTGATCCAATTCTTTTGCAAAGGTAAATTAACTCTTTACAGCCTAAGGGAAGGTTGAAGCTGATCCAATAAAAAACAAGAAGTTCAGCAGAAATGGTTTAACACATACCAAAAAACAGCCGTTATATTTACCAGATGCGGTAGAGTCTCTAATAAAGCTTGATTTGGTTTCCGTCAAAGCCCCACTCCGCATCACACAACTAAAATCCGTTGCCGCCACCAAGCATTTCTTAATTCTGGTGAAGGATCAATAAAGTTCTTATTAATAGTTAAAATTGATTTTTAAATGCGTGTAACTGTAATCAAGTATTGCATGGGTCTCTTTTTTCTATGATTTTGCATCAAAACAACATTAAGCGAGTTTAAAAATTTCAACAGGTTCAGCACGGCCTTTTACAATTACTTTCCCAAGGCTGACCGCATCATTTCCTGCATCGCCAATTGCTTCCTTAACCGTATTAGAAATCAAAAATTGCGAATTAAACTGCTTATTAAGCGATTCTATTCTAGAGGCAAGATTTACAACATCGCCGATGATGGTGTATTCTTTTCTTTGAATTGATCCAATATTACCCGTCACCG
>DBCB01000018.1:20064-23106 GCA_002303765.1 Planctomycetaceae bacterium UBA969 | reverse complement strand
CTGGTATTTCGGGTATTCGCGATGAGAGTAGCGTGCGCATGGGCGATCCTGTTCGCTTGGTGATAGAAATCAAGCGTGGCGCAGATCCAAACCTCATTCTGGCTCAGCTTTACCAGTTTTCGCCGCTGGAAAAAACCGTCAGCATTATTCTTCTGGCGCTTGTTGATGGTAGGCCGCGCACCCTTAGCATCAAGGCGATGATCGAATGCTTCCTTAGGCACCGAGCTCAGGTTATTCGTAGAAAAACTCTGTTTTTGTTGCGCGAAGCCAAACGCAGAACCCATGTGCTTGAAGGTCAGCTGATTGCGATTTCTTCGCTGGATGAAATTATTCGCATCTGTAGAACTTCCCCTAGCAGGAACGAAGCGAAGATTGGGTTGCAGAATCATTCTGTTGCAGCAGCAGTGCTTGCACGGGCGTTGGGTAGTGCCAACTTTGCTGATTTGCAAAAAGAATTGGGCGCACTTGCTGAATACCGCATGACCGAAGCGCAAGCCGAGGCTGTGGTGCGTATGCAATTGGGCCAGCTTGCTGCTCTTGAAAGCGATGAAATTCTGCGCGAGTACAATGATCTTCGTGGCAAGATCATCACTTACGAAGTCCTGATTTCCGATGAGAAGAATATCAGCCTTGAAGTTCGCAGAGAACTTATCGAGCTTAAAGCCAAGTATGCGAACCCACGCAGAACCGAGATCACGGGCGAAATTGGTGATGTGAATTACCTCGATCTTATTGTTAACGAGGCGTGTGCCATTACGCTTAGCCATCAGGGCTATATTAAAAGGTTGCCAGTTTCCACTTACCGCACCCAGCATCGTGGTGGCCGTGGTGTTAGTGGTGGCAGTACCAAGGATGATGATTTTATCGATCAATTCTTCGTTGCAGATACGAAGGATCATCTGCTTTGCTTTACTAGTTTTGGTCAGCTTCACTGGCTGATGGTTTATCAATTGCCTCAGGCGAACCGCACTTCCCAAGGTCGTTCGGTGGCTAATGTTCTTTCCCTTAAGCCCGAGGAAAAGATCAGTAGTATTATTCCTGTGAAATCTTTTGATGGATCGGAAGAGTTTAGCTTGATCATGGCAACCCGAAATGGTTTGGTCAAGAAGACCCCTCTTAGCTTGTATTCCCATCCCCGCAAGGGTGGCATCATTGGTATTAACCTCGAAGAGGGCGATTCCCTTATACAGGTTGCTCTTGTTCGTAACACTGATGAAATTATTCTTGTTACCCGCAACGGCATGGCTATTCGCTTTGACCAAGCCGATGCCCGTGATACGGGGCGTAATTCCAAGGGTGTTCGGGGTATTCGAATCGGCACAGACGATGCTGTTGTAGGCATGGTTGTTGCAGATCCCGAAGGTTTCCTACTTACTCTTTGCGAAAAAGGCTATGGTAAACGCACGCCGTTTGGCCCTAATTCTGTCGGCGATGCCGATGAGTTGACCGATGATGTTGCTGAAGAACAAGTAGAAGAGCAGGAAACAGTCGCTGATGAAAATGGCGAAGTGCCACCTACTGCTTCGAGTATGCGTTATCGCAAGCAAAAAAGAGGCGGCAAGGGTGTACGAGATATCCGCACCGGCGAACGAAATGGTAAAGTCGTTGGTATCATGAGTGTGCGTAATACTGATGATATCATGATTATTACCGGCCAAGGGATGGTTAACCGAACCCATGTCGCAGAAATTCGAACAGTGGGCCGAAATACCATGGGCGTTAGAGTGATGAATCTTAAGGATGATGATAAAGTTGCATCACTCGCTAAGATTCCACACGAAGAAGCGCCTCCTGAAACCGAAGAGTCTACAGTGCCTGTAGTACCCACCGAGCCAACCATACCCACCACTTGATTTCTATTCGAGGTTTGTAGCACTATGAGAGTTCTTATCACAGGCGGTTATGGATTTCTTGGCTCTTGGATTGTCAAGGATCTGTTCGCAGGCGGGCATTCCATCTTTCTATACGACATTAAGCAAGATGCAGAGCGGTTGGAGGTTGTCCTTAACAAAGATATCATCTCTCATACCACTTTTTGCGAAGGGAATGTTACAGATCAAGATAAGCTGATCCGTACCATTCGTGAGCATGGCATTACGCATATCGTTCATCTTGCTGGTTTGCAGGTGCCAACTTGCAGGGCAAATCCTGTGCTGGGTGCCCAGGTGAATGTAATGGGAACCTTGGCGATTTTTGAAGCCTATAAAGAATGTCGTAATCAGGTCAAGCGGGTTGTTTATGCAAGTAGTGCTGCAGTTTTTGGCCCACCAGCAGATTATCCTGAAGGCCCCCTTTCGGATGAGGTTCGCCTTTCCCCAAGTACCAACTACGGCTTTTACAAAATCTGCAATGAGGGCAATGCTAAGGTCTATTTCCTAGATCATGGCATGACCAGCATAGGCTTACGGCCTTGGACAGTCTATGGCGTGGGGCGTGATGTTGGCATGACCAGCGAACCCACCAAGGCGATGAAGTGCATGGCTTTGCACAAACCCTATCACATCACTTACGGTGGTTTTCAAGATTTGCAGTATGTGGCGGATGTCGCACGGGTGTTTGCGCATAGCTTGGATGTTCCTTTTGAAGGCGCTAAAAGCTACAACCTTCGGGGTGATGTAGTCGATCTGCAAACCCTTCATCAGGTATTTGAAAAGCTTGAACCTGAAGCCTCGAAGTTGATCACATTTGGTGATAGGCAGATTCAGATCGCATATAATTTATCAGATGATGCGCTACAAAAAGATATCGGGCCTTTGCCCAAGACTCCTCTTTCAGAGGGCATTTTCCGAACTATCAAGAAGTTTCGTAAGTTGGAATCCGAAGGCAGGCTTGATAAAAAAGATATCTCTTGATGATTTAGAACCCCCGACCTTAGTTATTGCTGGGTTGCGTAAATATCTTTCAGAGCCGGAAGCGTGAGCGACGGTAAGTAATGAGTGCTTATCAGAGCCGGAAGTGGATAAAATCAATATACCAGCGTGAGCGACGGTTTTGCATCCTTGCGCAGGCGCACACAAATTTTTATTGCATATCTTTACAAGC
>DBCB01000018.1:19825-19963 GCA_002303765.1 Planctomycetaceae bacterium UBA969 | reverse complement strand
GAGGCAAAGAAATACCGTTCAGAGCCGGAACCGTGAGCGCCGGTAAGTAATGAGTGCTTATCAGAGCCGGAACCGTGAGCGACGGTTTTGTATTCTTGCGCAGGCGCACACAAACTTTTATTGCATATCTTTACAAGC
>DBCB01000018.1:19384-19768 GCA_002303765.1 Planctomycetaceae bacterium UBA969 | reverse complement strand
CCATTTACCATTCACACATAAGTCCTTCGCTTGCACTTCAGGCTTATGAGGCAAAGAAATACCGTTCAGAGCCGAAAGCGTGAGCGACGGTAAGTAATGAGTGCTTATCAGAGCCGGAAGCGTGAGCGACGGTTTTGCATTCTTGCGCAGGCGCACACAAACTTTTATTGCATATCTTTACAAGCTAGAAGCGCAAGCGAAGGTTCTTCAAATGTCCATTTACCATTCACACATAAGTCCTTCGCTTGCACTTCAGGCTTATGAGGCAAAGAAATACCGTTCAGAGCCGAAAGCGTGAGCAACGGTTTTGCATCCTTGCGCAGGCGCACGCAAACTTTTATAGCATATCTTTATAAGCCTGAAGCGCAAGCGAAGGTTCTTCAA
>DBCB01000018.1:0-19310 GCA_002303765.1 Planctomycetaceae bacterium UBA969 | reverse complement strand
GAGGCAAAGAAATACCGTTCAGAGTCGGAAGTAACATCCGTCGCTCACGCTTCCGGCTCTGAAAGAAAATGTGGGTAACTGTGGTCTTAGTTATCGCTGGGTTGGGGTATGATGGAAGGCAATAGCGAGGCCCATTTATCCTGAGCACTGATTTCGAATAGATTTTCGCTAGTTGCTTTTACGAGAGCCCAAGCTCCCTGGCTGATTTCATTTTCTAACTGCCCTGGGCCCCACCCAGCGTATCCCGTCATCATTAAAAATCGTCCAGTAGCTTCCTCAGCATGCTTTTGAGTTGCTTGCTTGACGCATTCTTCGTCTCCGATAAAGATCCCAGGTACAATTTGTTTTTCCTGCTGCGTTTGCATATCCATCCATTCCTGATGACCATGCAGCATGAGTAAACCTTCGGATTTGCAAGGGCCACCTAGATACAACGGAAAGGGCAGAGTCCAAGCCTGTGGAGGCAGGGGCCTGTTTACTACCAAGCCAAATGCGCCGGACGGGTCATGTTGCAAAAGCAATATAACCGTTTGCTGAAAAGTTGGATCTTGCAGACTAGGTCGGGCGATTATGAACTGGCTGGCATGTGACATTTTTTACCTCGAGAATTTTTGTCTTTTTAGACACTCGGTACCCTCTCTTATAAATATATACTTTCATAACCGCACTTGGGCACATATCTAACTAAAACTCTTCATTTTTCATGGAGTTTGTTTAGGCAGTTTTGGTAGACTGCCCCCATGTTACTTCTTTTAACAAGGAAACTTAATCATGGATCGATTCTTTTTTACTCTTCTTGGATTAATTACAATCCTTGGCATGACTGCAACGGTCGCAACCGCTGCACGACCTATGCAGGTGGATGATCTTTTTAAATTTCTCCGGGTTTCTGATGCGCAAATTAGCCCCGATGGCTTTTGGATCGCCTATGTCATCACCAAGGTGGATCTCGATGCGAATAAATCATCTTCCAACCTTTGGCTGGCAGATGTAGCAGGAAAAAACCCTCCTAAAAGACTTACCTCCACCGACAAAAAAGATAGGCACCCCCGCTGGAGCCCTGATGGCAAACGCATCCTCTTTGAATCCTCGCGTTCAGGCGAAACCCAACTTTGGACCATCGACATTAGGGGCGGGGAAGCTAGACAGATTACTAACCTTTCCACCGAAGCCTCCGGAGCAATTTGGAGTGCAGATGGCAAAAATATAGCATTCGTCTCTGCTGTTTATCCCGAATTTGCCAAGCTCCCGTTCAAAGAGTCTGATGCTGCTAACAAGAAAAAAATGGATGAGATCAAAGCCAGCCCCATCAAGGCGAAAGTCTTTACCAAGCTTTTTTACCGCCATTGGGATAGCTATGTTGAAGATAAACGCCAGCACCTTTTTGTACTGCCTTTTGATACCAATGGCACAGAGGGTTTTGCAGAGCCCCGGGATGTGACGCCTGGTGATCGCGATGCTTTCCCGACTTCTTCCACTTTTTCTTCGGGTGATGATTTCACTTTTTCACCCGATGGGAAATACCTTGTGTTTAGCGCAGTGCCCGAAAAGGATGAAGCGTGGAGCACCAACATGGATCTCTGCAGGGTTTCTATCAACAACACTTCGGATAAGTGGGAAAATTTGACCAAAGAAAACCTCGCAGCAGATAGCGCCCCGATGTTTTCCCCGGATGGTAATTATCTAGCTTACAGGGCGCAAAAGCGACCAGGGTTCGAAGCTGATAAATGGGAAATCATGATCGTCGAAACTAATCAAGAAGGCACCTTCAAAAGTAAGCCTGTTTCTTTTACAGGGGCTTTGAAAACCGATGTCTCTGTCAATGAATTTACTTGGGCAGGTAAAGATAAAATCCTCTTCACTGCAGATCATCTGGGCAAAGTTGGGCTGTTTCAAATCCTTCCTCTTGAAGATGTTAAAGCTGCAACCCTGATCAAAAACCAATTGTCTGGCTATAACTCTGGTATCAGTGCAAGCACCGATGGCGCAAAGATTGCCTTTCTTAATTCAAGCATGGCGAGTCCGCCCGAAGTTTTTGCAGGGAACGCTGATTTAAGGCTTTCCAAGCCGATTAACATCAGCAAGGTTAATGAAACTCTTTTAACCGAACTCGAACTTCCCAAGCCTGAAAGTGTCACACTTCCGGGCGCGGGAGATACTCCAACTCAGATGTGGATTTTAAAACCCCCGGGGTTTGATCCATCGAAGAAATGGCCTGTCGCCTTTCTGGTTCATGGCGGGCCCCAAGGTGCTTGGGAAGATGGTTGGAGTTATCGCTGGAACCCACAAGCCTGGGCAGCCCGGGGCTATGTTGTTGCATTGCCCAACCCACGGGGCAGTACCGGTTTTGGCCAGAAGTATGTCGATGAAATTTCTGGCGACTGGGGTGGCAAATGTTACGAAGACCTTATGAAATCAGCTGATTATGTCGAAAAACTTCCCTATGTCGATAAGGATCGCATAGGCAGTGCGGGTGCTTCGTTTGGTGGCTATATGATGAATTGGTTCTCTGTAAAAACAGGCCGGTTCAAATGTTTGATCAGTCATTGTGGTGTTTATAATTTTGAAAGTATGTACACGACCACCGAAGAAATCTGGTTTGATGAATGGGAACATAGTGGTCCACCTTGGGGCAAAGGAGGCAGAGAAAGTTATGAAAAGTTTTCGCCCCATCGTTTTGCAGAGAATCTTGCAAAGTTTAAAACTCCGATGCTGATCATTCATAATGATCTGGATTTCCGCGTGCCCATCAGTGAGGGAACGCAGATTTTCACCGCTCTTCAAAGGCAGGGCGTGCCTTCTAGGTTTGTGAATTTCCCTGATGAGGGGCATTGGGTTTTGAAACCAAAGAACAGTCAATTCTGGTACAAAGAAGTGTTCACCTGGTTGGAAAAGTATGTTCCTCCTGGTGGCCGTTAAGATTTTGTTTATTAGCTCGTTGAATGCTATAATAGCAGTAGGTCATTTTATTAAAGGAGGGCTTTTGTATGTTTAATCGGGTTATAATGCGAATCTTTGCACCCATTCTGCTGCTTGCAGGTTGTGGGGAGATGCTTTCGCCTATTAGTGAAGATACTGCAGATGCAAGTTTGCAGCGATACACGGTGGAAGTACGGGGTATGTCGTGAATGAGTTGCCCAACTAAAGTGCGGTCCGCACTTGTGACAATTCCTTGGGTGGTTAAAGAATCGATCGTTACCAACCGTAATACTGAAACCGTAAGGTTTGCAGTTTCAGACAAGGAAAAATTCAATCTCGATGAACTCAAGCAAACAGTGAATGCCAAGGCGGGTAGCCGTTATAATGTAACTAAAGTTATTCAGTAAGCTGATTACTAAATCAATAAAGGCTCTCCATGATAATATCAAGGAGAGCCTTTCCTGTTGGTATAAGCTATGCCTATTTACTTGATATGAATCACTTTTCCTGATGCGTTGGAAGCATAGATCGCTTGGATTAATTCCACTGCCCTGCGCCCTTCCCTGCCATCAACCAAGGGTTTACCGCCTAGCTTGATTGCGTTGACGAAATCGGTCAATTGTCTGGTATGGCCCTGATGGCTGATTGCAGCGGGGTTGCTTGAGCCGCCCGAAGCTCCTACCTTTTGTGCAAAGCGGGTTTTCACATCACTATCGTGGGCGATGGGTTCAAGGAAATCCCACTTGAGTATGTCATCTTGTTCGATGACTGCAGTACCCTTGTCGCCATGGATGCCGATGGTTTTCGGCAGGCCGGGGTGAACACTCGTGGTGGCTTGAATAACGCCAAGTGCCCCGTTTTGAAATTTCAAACATGCAACGCCTGTGTCTTCGACTTCGATGCGTTCGTGAGCGAGAGTAGCGGTGAACCCTGTTACATGGGTGACGGGGCCCATCATCCAAAGTAAGAGGTCGACATTGTGGATTGCCTGGTTCATGAAAGCGCCCCCGCCATCAAGAGCCATGGTTCCCTTCCAGCCACCTTCATCGTAGTAGGCCTGGGTGCGCCACCATTTGCAGGTGGTCTCGCCGAGGGTTAGCCTGCCAAATCTTTTTGCATCAACCGCGGCTTTAAGTTCGACATTTGCATCACCAAAGCGCGAGGGGAAGATAGTGCAAAGAAGAACTTTGTTGGCATCGCATTCGCGGATGATAGTATCGCAACGGTCTGCGGTGATTTCGAGGGGTTTTTCGACAACGACATGTTTGCCTGCGCGGGCGCATTCTACTGCGGGTTCCAGGTGGGCACCCGAGGGCGTGGTGATGATGATGATGTGAATATCTTTTCTTGCAAGAACAGGTGGCAGATCTGGATAGATATCACAAGAGAGCTTGAGTTCTTCGTTCATTGCTTGGGCGTTTTTGCCACTTCTGCTGATGAGCGCCAGAAGTTTTGTTCCGGGAATTTCTGCAAGCGCCCTTGCATGAAAGCGAGCGATCATACCGCACCCTACAATTGCAACGCCTAGCGGTTGTCCATTGTTCGCCATTGATTTACTCCTGATGAATTAAGGATGCTCAGAAAGAATGGTTTGAAAAGCCTTGATCAGATATTGAAGCCCGCTGAACAGGGTGGCTGCAAGCATGCCATAGATCAGTGCTGCTCTGGCATAAAAGCCAAAGGTTGGATTGATCCATTCGAGGTTCATTAGGTTGATGAAAATAGAAATGAGTGCGGCGCATTGAAGAATCATCTTGGCTTTACCAAGGAAGTCTGCACCAAAGCTCACGCCTTTTTGTTCGATGAAGTTTCGTAATCCGGTGATGAGAAGTTCTCGGGCAACGACAACGGTGACCATCCATGGGGGCAGCCAGCCTTCGGTGGTTCCTATTGGGATCAAGAAAATAAAGGTGCCACAGATTAGAACTTTATCAACAAGAGGGTCTAGGTTACGGCCTAAGCTGCTTTGCATATTCTGGGTGCGTGCGAGATGGCCATCGAGCCAGTCGGTGAATGCAGCAAATATGAAAACCAGAAGAGAAGCGAGCCATAATTCTTGCGAGATGAGATAAAAGAGAACGAAGGAAAGTAGGAAGCGCATGCCTGTAAGCTGGTTGGGCAGGTTAAATAAAACCGCTCTTCCTGACTTGATAGCCTGCGTGCCTGCGAGGTTTCTTTCCATGAAGCAAATACTCTTTATGCAAAACTAGCGAATAGAAATTACCCTGCCTGCGAGGTCGTAGCCATCAGTTCCGGTGATTTTGGTGCGAACTATATCACCCGAGCGAAGGCCTTTTCCCTTTAGACGGATTAGGCAATCAATATCAGGTGCATCTGCAAAAGTTCTGCCTGTAAATTGGCCTGGGACTTCTGGATCTGGGCCGTCCACAATCGCTTCTATTTCCTTGCCTAACTGGGCTTGGCACCACTCGAATGCAATGGGTTGTTGCAAAGCCATGAGCGCGTTTTGCCTAGCGGTTTTAACTTCTTCAGGCAGATGATCTTCGAGTCTGGAAGCGGGAGTTCCCGGTTCAAGAGAGTAGGTGAACACACCTAACCTTTCGAATTTTGCCTGCTTGACGAATTCAACAAGTTCTTGAAACTCTTCTTCCGTTTCGCCTGGGAATCCTGCGATGAAGGTTGTGCGGAAAGCGAGGTTTGGAATTGCCGCGCGTAATTTTGCAAGCAGTGTTTCAACATCGGCCCTGCGCACTTTTCGTTGCATCCTGCGCAGCACACGATCATTGATATGCTGCAAGGGCATATCAAGATAAGGCACAATTTTTTTCGAGCTCGCTATCACTTCAATCAGTTCATCAGTGAAGAATATAGGGTATGCATACAGAATGCGTATCCACTCGATCCCATTCACTTTTTCTAACTCGCGCAATAACGCTGCAAAGCGGACTTCACCATAAAGATCGAGCCCGTAGTAGGTGGTATCTTGGGCAACGATCAGAAGTTCGCGCACACCATCTGCAGCAAGTTCCTTGGCTTCGCGAATTACTTCTTCCATGGGTTTTGTTACATGCTTGCCACGCATTGAAGGAATTGCACAGAATGTACAAAGCCTATCGCAACCTTCAGAGATTTTGAGGTAGGCAAAGTGCCTGGGGGTGATACGAAAGCGGCCTGTATCTTCCTGAGCTTTTACGGGTGCTGGACGAAAAACCGAGCGCTGTTCATCCGCTGCTTTTTTCGAAAGTGTGCGATTAATGATCTGTACTATTTCTTCGCGTGCATGAACCCCAAGTATATGGTCCACCGTTGGAACTTCTTCTAGAAGGGCATCGCCTTTGCGTTCAGCTAGGCAACCCGCAACCACCACCGATCCTAGTTTGCCTTGTTCTTTTAGATCCAGCATTTCTCGAATGACGCCCAGCGATTCCTGCCTAGCTGGTTCGATAAAACCACAGGTGTTGATGATTACGAGATCTGCACCTTCTGCGTTGGCAGTAAGCGTGTATCCATCCTGAGCAAGTTTCCCTAGCATGCGTTCGGAATCAACGAGGTTTTTTGGGCACCCAAGGCTTACAAATGCGAATGTCCCTTTGGACTTCACTGGTTCTGCCATTGGAGTTTTTTTGGAAGTTAGCTGCATTATATTGCTTCCCGCAGGCAAAAAGCCCCTGCGAATTTATTAGGTTGTGCAAAACTACTTGGGTAGTCCCTTTTCCGGTTCAAATACCCTAGATAAATGCCACGAGGTTTAAGACTCTATCATTTAGTCTAGCTATTCAATGTTTATCTTACAACGAATCAGCAGGAATGGTTTGGGTATTTTTGAAGCCAGCCACGGAAAAGGACGCATAACACAACTCCATAAAACACCAAAATCCTTACCAGATAAGAAGATAGGGGTTGCACAAAAACCGCCAAAAGTGTCTAATATGGGCAGTCTGGGTAAAAAATAGGCGCTGCTGGCGTCTGTTTTTGTTATTTATTGCTATCGTTCTTTTCAGGTGCTAGTTCGTAATTCATGGACATAATTGTTGTAATTATTCTCCTGTTAGGTCTGTTCGTTGCGCTTTCTGTCTTTTTTATTATGTGGATTGTAATCAAATTTTTTGTCGGATTGTTTTCCCCCTCAGCAGTACCCCCTCGGTTTTGTAAAGCTTGTGGCAGTCAACTTAATCCAACTTCGATGCAATGTTATAATTGCGGTAAAAATCTTAATCCTACCGTTTCTAAAGAGGTTGAAGAACTTCGCATAGCCCTTGAACAGTTGGAAAAATTAGTGGATCGGGATGAAGTTTCGAAAGAGGCGAGCGCTGCGGTTGTGGTTGCTTTGCAAAATCGCCTGGCAAAAATCACCCCAGTTCCAATTCCGCCAATACTTCCTGCAGAAACTTCAAGTATTCAGCAATTACTATCCGCTATAGAAAATTCTAGTGTTCCACCTGCATTGCCAACGCAATCAACAGAATCTAAAACTCAGTTTGAAGAGGAAAGGCCGGTACTTCCTTTTCCTAAAAACCCTGAAGAGCCCATTATTGTAAAACCGCAAAGAACCCTGGCAGGGGTGCTTAGCCTGTTTCTTGAAAGTCGCAATATCTTGCTTGGGGAGTTGGTGGGCGGATTATTAATTGTTGGCGGTTCGGTCGCCTTGGTTGGAACTTTATGGAATAGCCTCGAACAAATCCCCTACTTCCCGTTTTTAATGCTTTCAGCAATAACACTTCTACTTTTCTTTGCAGGGCAATACACCCTACATCATTGGAAGTTACAATCCACCAGCAGGGGCATGCTGGTCATCAGTATTTTGCTTGCAGTGCTTTCTCTTTTAGTACTGGCAAATCTAGGCATTGCTGGTTCAAGTTATTGGATAGCAGCAGCGGTGCAGATTATCGCCCTTACAGGCATTGCAATTTTGTTCAAAAAAGCAACTTCCGATCTGTTTGAAGATATTGCCTTTGCGGGAATCCCTCGCCCTTTGACTCTGGGGATATTAATCTTTTGCGCTGCGATGTTGCTTGCTTCGTGGTATGTGCCATTGGATATGAAAATTGCACAAGGCGGGGCAATTCTATTGGCCATGTTTGGCGCTTACTTGTCTCGAATTGCAAAACCAGCAACCTCCGCAAAACTTATTCTTTTTGCACTGCTTCTTGTGTTTTCGCTTTTTGTCTCTCAAGGGTTTCTTTTGGCATCGGGGGCAGATTTTGTAATCTCTTCGCTTGCTATACCTCTGATATTTGCTGGTGTTGTATTTCTAGCTTTGCAAATCCCTAAGCCAGAGGCATCAGACGATGCTTTTTCGTTGGCTGGCCCGCTGCTTCATGGCTTCGGTATTTTAACCATTACTATTGCACCATTCCTCGCATGGCCCGATGTTTCTTCGATGATCCTAGCGTTATGGATCGCCATTGTAATGCTCGTCTTATTTTCCAGAACCGCAGTGCCTGTGTTTGGCCCGATGGCTGCCAGTTTGCAAATGGTTATCGCTTTCTCTGTACAAGTGCATTTGCTGAATGGAACTTTGAGCTCAACTGCAACACTTGCTTCGTTGGATCTAATTAAAATCTTGGTAGAACCGCCTTCTGCTTTTGTAATGCTTCTTGTCGGTGTATTAATTACTGGCTTTGCACGCTGGAATCTTGAAAATAGTTTGGAACGCAAGGGCTGGATTGCAGGGGCATGGATTGCTGCGATGAGTTCTCTGGCTATGGGTTGGGCGCAAGCTGAGGGCCCCGGCCCAGGAGGCGCAATCGCTCAAATCGGCTTTGCCTGCCTTCTGTTGTATCTCTATCAACTGCAAACTAATCGCTTCAGCGCAATTATCATCGCCGTTTTTCCGATCTCCGCTGTTGCTGCTTTCTTATACCCCGACCCGCCAGCAAATTTCGGATTCGCTTGCTTAGGCATGGTTGCGTTCATTTATTCTGCCCTCGCAAGAATCATTCCATCCTCTGCCAAAACAAATTCTTTAACTCAAGCTTTAAGGATACTTTCCTGCATTCTCATTGGGTGTTTATTACCCGCTTGGTATTTCCTTTCTAAAACGCCTGAAGATAAATCTTTCTTCTTTAGTTTGGGTGCTTTGGAATTGGGCATTGCTTGCATCTTCCTTGCTTGGCAGTTTGGCAGGGTAGAATTGACCCTTGGTGGGTTGTTGTTCTGGTCGATTTCAGGGTACAGCTTTTTTCAGCATCACCTCTTTTTTCCCATGCCTTTTACTGCAGGAATGTTGGCTGCTATAACGCTTGCACTTTTGTTGCATCTTTTAAATAGCTTTTTTGTTTTCTTTGATTCGCTTTGGGATGAGGGAGTGAATACGCCTGCCCAAATATCTGAATTCTGGCTGCTGCTGATTTTGCCTTTGGTCCTTGTGGTGGAATCCGCAGGTGCAATTCTTGACTCAAAGGTTCTGGATCTTCCTCTTGCAATTTATCTTGATTGGTTTGCATTCGCTGCGTTACTGAGAGCGTTGTTGGTAAGCAGCAGCCCGTGGTTTAGAATCTTCCAAATGGCAATGGCAGGCTCGGTGGGTTGTTTGTCTTTGCACTTCATAAGAATGCAACCTTGGTTTCTGGAACAAGGTGGAAATTTGAGTCACCCTTGGGCATTGCAAACCTTGGGATGCTGGCTTTCTTCGCTCGCATTTGTCTGGAGTGTATTACGATTTGAGGCCCGCAAAAGCCGTATCTTCCGTGATATCTGGTTCGAAACCAGAAGATCTATTGATGAATGGACCCTTGCAACCCTTTGCGCAATTTTACTCGGATTAGGCTTATTTAGTGGCTTCCTTTCATCTGCCTCTAATTGGGGTTTGCTACCCGCAAGTGATTGGCACAATCTGATGATGGGCCAAGGTATTCTTCTTTGGTATGCGATTTTGTTGGTTACGTGCATCATCTATCTTTGGGATGAAGCCAGCTATCCAAAGTTAGTATTGTTTCATTTACTTATTGGTTTTGGTGCCACCTCGCTGGGTTATCATCTTGGAAAAGAAAACATTGCGCTTGGTTTGAATCTGAGTTGGTCCGTGTGGTTCCTTATCGGCTCTATTCTTCTTTCTTTTAATGATTCGCTTAATGCTTTTTGTAATCGTTTCACGATCCGGGTACAGGAAGGCAATCTGCCCGAGCGTGCTTTACGATGGAACATTGCAGGCTTTGCATTACTTACCCTTGCCTGGAAACTTGCGGAAGATCTTGCATCAATCATGCAGGATTCTGCTCAGATTCCTTTTCTAGCAAGAGACTTCTGGGCGCCTATCGTGGTTCTTATCCTTGGGCTTTTTGTCCAAGTCTTCTCCCAGCGTAATCAACGATTCTTATTTCATATCCAATGGCTTGTCATGGCCGCTGCAGGTGTGGGGTATATTCGGTCCCTGCATCATTCGGGGCAGTTAGACAAAGGGTGCATAGTTATTTTGCCCCAGATGATGGCCCTTGCTGGCGGACTTTTTCTTTGGGTTTGGTTTTTACTAAAGCGCTTTGTTGATTTCAAATTCGCTGATTATCCTTCTAGGGCAACTTTAAGTGCAGGTTCCCTTGCTGCTGTTGGAATTGTCCTTGGCTTGATGCGCCTTAATGGTTCTGCAAATGAGGCTCATATATTCACTTCCGAAGCGGGCTCTATTCTTGGCATGGTGATGCTGGGCTCTGTTTTAAGCGGTTGCACTGCATTGCGACTTCAAGAATTTGGAACTTTATATTGGCGTAATGTTTTCATCGCAGGGTTTGGAATTCTTGCTACACTTGCTTGTGTATTTGAAAGAAACGAAACGTTTGTAGGTTTGAAATTTCTTGTTATTGCAGGGCCGGTTTATTCGCTTCTATGGGTTTTTGCTTATCCCATAAAAGATTATTTTCAACACCGTTTGCTTCGGATGCAGTTCACCAACCTTAGTGAGTTGGCTGAAATTCTTCAGGGCTTAGGTTTGTTCCTGCTATTTCTAATTACTTGGACTGCATGGCTTCTTGGGTTCACTATTCATGCAATCATTGGATTGGGTTTCTTGATTGCAACCTCCATGTTGCTTGGCTGGTTTCGTAAAAGCGACAGGCATGCAACTATTGCATTCTGGCTTTCCTCTCTGTTTGGCGCACTTGCAATTTATCATCAAAATAAAGGCGAGCCTTTCGTTAATTGGTATGCCTTCATGATTGTAGGAGCACTTTGCTCAGCTTCGATTCAGACCGCAATATGGTCACGAATTAAGGCCCTTAATGATGAATGGTTGTTGAAATCTAGGGTGTCGACTCTTGAAGCAATTCACATTTCATTGCCTTGGGTTGCTTTACTGCTGTTGCTTCTTCCTACAGGGTTTCAATTTGTTTTGGTAGGAAAAGAAGGTTTGTCTGCAAATTGGTTAATCACCATGTCAGGCAAGACCATTTGTATTGCATTGGTATTTAGCTTAATTGCCAACCTTTATTATCGGGTGCGTGCGTACCTTCCACTTGGAATCATCTGCACAGGATCGGTTTTGAATTTCGGGATAGTTGCAGGTTTGATTGAATACGATAGGCAAGGTAGCTTTTCCAATGCTTTACTAGCCATCTGTTTAATCTGGATTTTATTTGGATTTGCAATTTCTTTTTTAGGAATTGTTTTTCAATCCCTTGCTAAAACTTCCACTTTTATTGATGAAGAATCTTGGCCTACGAATCTTAATTTTATTCTGGTTGCATCACTTTTTGTTGCTATTCGCATGGGTGCAATCGAAACAATTGATCCTTGGCTTGTATTCTCACTTATTTGCTTAGTTGCATTAGAAATGGCGATGATTGCAGCCTGGCGCAACCGTGCAGGTTATGCCTTTGCAAACATTTTGACTTCACTGGGTGGGTGCATTTATCTGGGGATGGCTTTCCATCTTCATCATCCCTTGGATATGGTTAACTTAGTTTGTTTGGGCCTTGGAAGCATCTCGTTTTTTTGGTTCCTTGTTTCCTGTTTGCCTGTTTCCGGAATCAAACTCCTTGCCATCCGCATGACTGAATCCGCTATGCAAATTGCTTTGGTTGCTATGGGGCTAAGCGGAGCAATTGTTTACTTTGGTTGTTTGAATGGCCAGCTTTACTTAACTGATCTTCCTCTCGCATCTTACTCGATTTCTATCTTGGCCCTTGTTGCTTTAGTTGGATTTTTCACAAAGAAAGTGAAGTTTGGAGATCTTGGTTTATTCACCCTTGGGCTGGTTGCGATTGCCTACTGGCTACGATCTAGAAACTTGCTTTATGCAGATTTAATTCAGGCTACTTGTATTCCGTTAGCTTTGCTGATGACTTTAATTACAGGCATTATTGCAATGCCTGTAATAAAGGTAAAGCCACTTTGGTTACCTGGTGTTCAAGGTATTGTGTCAGGTATCGTTATGCTGCTTTCTGTTTGGATTTCTTGGAATGCTGAAATTTTTGAAGAAAGAATCATAGGAGCGTTTGCAACTTTTTGTGTCGCACCATCTGCTTTGTTTCTTGCTTGGGCAGGGCTTGGTACTTCCCGCAGTGTGCGTAGGGAATTTTTATTCTTGCTTGCTGCAGCTTGGTGTTTGCTTTTGCAGGCTGTTCCTTCTCCACTTGATGATTCCCGATGGCCCCAAAGAGCTGCGGAATTACAATTTGCCATCTTGGTGCTTGCAATAGTTGGCAGATTGATTCTAGGAAAGTTAACCGGCGTCTGGGAATTTGCAACCAAATTGATCCGAGATCGTGTGCCAATTTTTGCATTTCTTTCTGTCTTATGCTCTCTTGCTTTGGAAGCAATTTATTTCAACCCTGACTTAATGAAGAGCTTTCAACCTGAATGGGCGGTTCAATTGGTTTTGGGTTCTATTGCTGTGTTGGGCCTTGGTTGTTTGTGGTTTGTTTGTTTTCTTGATGCTGAAAATGCCAGAGATACTTCTTGGAAAAATACCAGATACACTTGGGGTATGATCGTTGTACTTGTTTTTGTTTTCCTGCATTGCAGACTTTGCAGGCCTGAATGGTTTGGTGGTTTCTTTGGGCAATATTGGTCCATCGGGGCTCTTATCCTTTCTTTTATAGCTGCTGGCATCTCAGAATTATTTTTCCGAAGGAACAAACAGGCCATCGCTTTACCCATCATGCTTTGTGGCGTATTGATTCCTTTGGCGCCCCAATTATCCTTCTGGTTTAAACAATTTTTAGTCGCTTATCCTGAACCGTTTTTCTTTATGAAGGCTTTTGCTGAATCTGCAATGAGGTTACCAAGTGATTTCTCAGCTCAGGCATTCTTGTGGTTTTTAGCAGCTTTGGTTTGGGGCTGGGTTGCAATGCAGAGGAATTCTTTTTACCTTATGCTGGCTTCCTGTCTGGGCTTAGTGATTGGGTTTTGGTCGTTATGGGTTAGCCAAGGTTTTTCTATTTTCCAACATCCGCAAATGTGGCTTGTACCTCCTGCAATCTTCCTACTTATTTTAGAATTTTCTTTACGCTCGAAACTGCACAAAAACCTTTCTCAATTCCTGCGCTACACTGCCCTTACCTTTCTTTACGCTTCCTCTGCTTCGGATCTTTTGATCCTAGGTATTGGTTATTCTGTTTGGCTACCCATTGCCCTTGCATTCTGGAGTGTTATGGGGATTTTGGCGGGCATGGCTACACAAACCAAAGGGTTCCTTTATTTCGGGATGGCGTTTCTTCTCATGGATATTTTCTTCATGATATGGCATGCAGCGGTGGATAAAGAACAAACCTGGGTGTGGTGGATAGCAGTCATTATTTTAGGAAGCGCGATCTTGGGAATGTTCACATTGTTTGAAAAAAAGAAAACAGAAGTGAAGAATCTGATGAACAAATTAAAGTCTTGGGACTAGGTTAGTAAGTAGCCCCATCTTCTTGCTATAAACTGCATTTTCAATTAGCTTTATGCTCGTATTTTAATAATTCAATGAATTTGTTAGACTCAATTTAGCCTAGGAAAGGCCATGGTGTTTGTACAAAGGAATGTTTACATGAATAGTTCAGGATTTCTTTTAGGTTTTGTTCTTTCAGGTATTTTGGGTTATGCAAATCCAGATCTCGAAGCATTAAAACAATATCAAAATCAACCTTTGATTCTAAAGTTATCAAGTCCTGTAAATACTTTTAATACGCTTTGTTTTGCTGCAGAAGCATACCCTGTAATTCCGGGTTTGATGAAAGAGGCTTCTTCCTGTCTAGAATTTGAACCGGGAACGGTATCCCCTGATATTTTAAACAGCATGATTTTAGACCTTAATGATATTCTCGATGAGTTATCTGTTCCGTTGAGTGATTTTAACGCATTACCAGGTCAGGATCGGATTGTTGTTTTTAAAGATGAAGCACTTAGCATTAGTTTGAAAAAATGCAATGATGGCCTTTGGCGCTTTGATAAGGAGACCGTATCACGAATTAAATCCATGCGCATTGTTTCTGCAACCAGAACTCAAGCAAGAAAACTAATTGCCAATCAACTAAAATCTGGTTTGCACGACCCTAATAATACGATGAGTGAATTCATGATGCATGCTTGCAATAGTGATTTTATTTCAGCTACACATCATCTTGATCTTTCCGAATTTCCCCCAGACAAAATAAAAACTATGGGGGCGTTAATAGGTTGGAAACTGGCTGCGATCATTCAGCGTAAGGGTTATTTATTCACACAGGAAATTCCTGAAGATCCAAACGGGCCGAAATATATTTGGAATGCAAGTAGCAAAGGTATGATCGCTGTACAAAGGGCTTATATACCCGGTGGGAAAGATGCTTGGCTTTTTACCAAGGATACGATTCGTGCGGTTGATTTGATGTATGAAGATATCAAAAATCAACCCATTGATATTCGCTATAAAATAATGGGTAAAATTGTTCCCCCAGTCCCTGATAATTTTGATCCTGCACTTTTTCAGTTAAAATCTGGAAAACCTGATTCCGTACCACAAGAACTTTCTACCCCCCGTAAGCTCCTTCGAAATTTTTTTCTTGCGATCATGGTGGCTGAATTTGATATTCTTCAGCAAAAGAACCTTAACAACTTCCTTGATTTAAGTATGCTACCTGTCGAAGATTTAGAAAACCTTGGCCCAAAAAGAGCGGTCATGCTTGATGCTATCCTTCGAAAAATCAGCCCCGACTCTAATAACCTTTCAGATTCCTGGAGTAGTCCTACCCAAGTGATCAATGGCCCTCCGGGGTTTGAGCTTGGGATTCTCAGGCAGCATGATGGATGCTGGCGTTTTGGGCCTGAAACCGTTGCCAATATTCCCACTATGTTTTCAAAGCTTTCATCTGAAGAGCAGGCAAAATATAATTACACCCACGACTTGGCCAATCCGCGTAACACTATTTTTTTCTTTTTAGCTGCTGTTAATTTCTTTAATGATCGCGAAGCTAGTCGGGCATTGGATCTTTCTGAAATACCTGTTCCAGCCCGGCATGAGTTAGGCCCTGTGCTTGCATTCAAGTTAAAATTTATTTTTGACAGGCTCAGTCAGGTTTATCTGCAAGAAATTCCAACTGATTCTAAGTTGGTTAGTTATGAACTTTATCGTGGGCCTTTGGGAAAGATTTTTATTTCTCCCATGGATAATGGTAAGGGGAAAATTGAATGGAAGTTTGATTCTAGTTCGGTGAGGCGCATTGAATCTATTTTTAATGCTGTTATTGATATGCCTGTAAGGCAGGATTTTATTAAATTAAATTTGGTCAGGCTTAACGCTGATTTTTGGTCAGAACCCGGTATATGGTTTCGATTGAATGTGCCTGCCAAGTATCATAAAGTATATTTCGGGTTATGTGTGTATCAGTGGGCTGTGGGTTTTATTTTTACCATTCTCAGTTTGTTCGTTGCGATCTTTTCTACTTTTTTTGTTAAAGTTGGAATTCATCATTTTGTTCCGAAATCGAGTGCTGTTGTTTTTAAGACAAGAATGAGGCGTAATTTTCGAGCTTTAAAAACCCTGATCTTTGTTACTCTTGTCTATTCTTTTATTCCTTGGCTTGATCTTCCCAACAACATCGCCATTTTTATTTACACTATAGAACAAATTTTAATAACACTTGTCGTTGCTTGGTTCTTCCTGCAATTGGTTGATTCTATTGCCCTTATTTATGAAGTTTCTGAATCCATGATTAAATATAAAGGTGTCGCAGACATGCTAGTTCCTTTTATAAGCAGAAGTATAAAGCTTATAGTTATACTGACAGCTGTCTCGCTTTTGATCAAAAATTTTGGTGAAGCAGAATCGCTGGGTAGATTCCTTGCTGGTCTGGGCATCCTTGGAATTGGTATTTCACTCGCAGCACAGGATTCTCTCAAGAATCTTTTTGGCACATTACTTCTTATCAGTGAAAAATCTTTTCGTGTTGGCGATAAAATCATTCTGGGTGATAAAGAGGGTACGGTCGAGCAATTGGGTTTTCGCGCTACTAAACTTCGTACTGTTGAAGATTCTCTTTTATTGATACCCAATGCTAACCTTGCGACAGCAATCATTGACAATTATGGTTTTCGCAAGCAACGAAGGCTGCGACTTGTATTTGGTATTGATCTTCATACCGAGGTGGAAAAAATTGGTTTGTTGCATGTTAAATTGTTGGAGAAACTTGTTGTAACTCCCAGGGTTATTGCCAGCAAGACGACGATTTCGTTTTTAAAAATAGGGGAGAATGGATTGGAGTTCGAGATATCAGCTTTTGCAGATATTCAAAATGATGAGCAGGAGAGAAGGCTTAAAGAGACGATTTTAGAAATTGTTTTGAACTTTGCCTTTGAGATGGGAATAAAGACGACAAATCTTAAAAAGTAAAAGTTGCGATAATAGTTAACCAATAAAAAAAGCTTCAAGAAAGCGAATGCCTTCCTGAAGCTTTTTTATTTAGTGAAGAAATTAATCTCTTAGCTTGATGGATACATACTTGGTTTCCAAGTAGGATTCCATGCCTTCCTGAGCTAGTTCCCTGCCCAAGCCGCTTTCCTTCATGCCACCAAACGGGCATTGGGGTGTTGCTGGCACGGGGTCGTTTATGCCGATGATTCCTGCTTCCAATCCTTCCGCCATCTTCAACGAAGTGGTTAAGTCATTGGTGAAAACATAGGCAGCAAGGCCATAGGGCGTGTTGTTTGCAGCAGCAATAACTTCTTCGACTTTGTCGAATTCGATGATTGGCATTACAGGAGCAAAAGGTTCTTCGGTAAGGATTCTGCAAGTGGGGTTAAGGCCAGATATCACGGTAGGTTCGAAGAAGTAACCCTTTTCGAATTTGTCGGATTTCTTGCCACCGGTAAGTACTTGACCGCCCTTGCCTTTTGCATCGTCAATGAGGCCTTGGGTATGTGACAGCGCTTTTTTCTCGAACATTGGGCCGACTTCGATTCCTGCATCGAGCCCGTTACCCATTTTCAAAGCCTTGGCAAACTCGACAGCGGCTTCGGTGAATTTCTTTTGGATATCCTTGTGTACAAAGAACCTGCTGGGAGAGATGCACACCTGCCCGTTGTTGCGGAACTTTCCTGCAACTGCAAGCTTTGCACTAACTTCGGGATCTGAATCTGGGAAGACAATGAAGGGCGCATGTCCACCGAGTTCCATGCTGATTCTTTTCACCTGATCTGCGGATGCCCGGATCAGTTGTTTGCCCACTTCGGTTGACCCTGTGAAGCTGATTTTTCTGCAAATGCGATTTTGCATGAACTCATCAGCCATCTCTTGGCCGGGGCCGATCACTAGGTTGGCAACGCCTGCGGGAAGGCCTGCTTCGATCATGCATTCGAAAATCACGATCAATGATCTTGGAGTTTGGCTTGCGGGCCTGCTAACTACGGTGCAACCAACTGCAAGGGCGGGTGCCAACTTGCGGATCGCGAGTGTGATGGGGAAATTCCAGGGGCTGATAGCTGCTACAACGCCCACGGGGTGCTTGAGGGTGATGTGCCTTTTGCCTGGCACCGAGTTCGGGATAACTTGCCCGTAAGCTCGTTTACCTTCTTCTGCAAACCACTCGAAAGTATCTGCAGAGTGCATTACTTCTGCTTTGGCTTCGACAACGGGTTTGCCTTGTTCCATAGTCATAACGCGAGCGATTGCATCAGCGCGTTCGCGCATGAGGTCTGCGGTTTTTTTAAGAATTTTCGCTCTATCCCATGAGGTGAGTTTCTGCCAGCCTGGCATGGCCTTGGCAGCGGCTTCCAGCGCCAGCTTGGTTTCTGCCCTGCTGCCATAGGCAACTTCCCAAAGTACTTCTTCGGTTGCAGGATTGATGACTGCATGTGTTTTGCCATCTAGGGCATCGCACCATTTGCCATCAATGTAAAGTTTCGTCTGAATGGATGTAGCAGTCGTCATGAATCAACCTCAATCGTTAAAAAAGTGGAACAGTTGGTATTGTAGTAAAACAAAATTAAGCGCTTGGAAGATCAAGAACTTTGCGCATACGGGCAACGATGTCGGTTAGTTCTTTTTCCCCGCCACCACCGACTTCGGAAGTTGCCCAGCCATCATAGCCAATTTCGCCCAGGGCCTTTAGAACTTCGGGCCAGTTTTCATCGCCTTCGCCTATGGCGCACCATTGCTTGGTATTGCTATAACCTTTGAAGTCGAATTTGACCATTCTTTTGCCGAGCTTGCGGATCCAGTCAGCGCTGCTAACGCCATACTTTACCATGTTAGAGCAATCAAAATAAGCACCGACAAATGGGCTTTTGAAGTCATCGATGTATTGAACAAGTTGTTCGGGTTTGGTGATGAAGTTGTTCCATACGGTTTCGATGCAAATCTTGATGCCTAGTTTTTCTGCAGTGGGCAGTGCTTTTTTCACTTCGATTTGGGATCGTTCGTAGCATTGTTCGTAGGTTGCATCCTTGTTGACAACCCCCGGAACTAAAAGCATGGTATCTGCGCCAAAGAACTTGGCATCTTCAATGCCTGAAATTAAAGCCTTAAGCCCCTTGGCTCGAATGGCTTCATCGGGCGAGGAAAGAGTATCGCGCCAGTGTACCGAATCAATCACGCCATGGATTTTAACGCCTGTTTGGTCTGCGGCCTTTTTGGCTTCTTCTTTGTTCAAGCCACTGGGGCTGTCGACTTCAACGCCTTCAATTCCGAGTTTTTTTGCAAGGGTAAGTTTTTCGAGCGGAGTAGTGCCTGCTTTGATCATGCCATACTTAACTGCCAATCGAAGTATGGGCTTCTTGGCTGGTGCGAGGCTGGAGTTAAGAGCCATCACTGAATTTCCCAAGGTTAAAGATGCGCTTGTTACTAGGGTGTTTTTTACAAAGTTTCTGCGATTCATGGTTTGCTCCTTTTTTGGAATTCATCTCGAAAGTAAAGATTAATCGTTTAAATGGTCGCTGCACAGAAAAAACTACCCGAGTCTTCCTTCTATAACGGATCTAAGGGTTTGGACCTTGTTGAATGATCTCTATAGTAACTCTCTGTATTGTAATCACCGCTGAAA
>DBCB01000242.1:6579-27625 GCA_002303765.1 Planctomycetaceae bacterium UBA969 | reverse complement strand
CGGGAAAAACAAAAATCGGCTGGATAGGCACAGGTGTGATGGGCCGTTCCATGTGTGGCCATCTTATTAAAGCAGGCTACCATGCCACGATCTACACCCGCAGCAAAGATAAAGCAGCAGATCTTATTGCCCTAGGAGCCAAGTGGGTTGATTCGCCAAAAGCCGTGGCGCAAGAGACCGATGTAATATTTGCAATTGTTGGTTTTCCTAAGGATGTGCGCGAAGTGTTTTTAGGCGACCATGGGATTCTCGCGGGATCTAAGCCAGGGAACATTCTGATTGATATGACCACCAGCGAACCTTCGCTTGCAGTGGAAATCTATAACTCAGCCAAGGCTAAGGGCGTTCATTCTTTAGATGCGCCAGTATCTGGTGGCGATATCGGTGCAAAAAATGCTGCGCTTTCTATTATGGTTGGTGGCGATGCAGAAGCAGAGCAGGCTGTAAGGCCTTTGTTCGATTGCATGGGTAAAACCATCGTGCATCAAGGTGCTGCGGGTTCAGGCCAGCATACCAAAATGGTAAATCAGATTCTTATCGCATCGGGCATGATTGCAGTTTGCGAAGCGATGCTTTATGCATTTAAATCGGGCCTCGATGCTAAAACCGTTCTGCAATCTGTTAGCGTGGGCGCAGCAGGTTCTTGGTCTTTGCAAAACCTTGGCCCCCGCATTATCGATCGCAATTTCGAACCTGGCTTCTTTGTCGAACATTTCATCAAAGATATGGGCATTGCTCTTGCAGAAGCAGAGCGTATGAACCTTTGCCTTCCAGGTTTGGCTCTTGCCAAGCAACTTTATGAAGCAGTAAGGGCGCAGGGCTATGGCCGTAAGGGCACCCATGCACTGATGCTTGCGATGGAACATATGTGTAATGTGAAAAGATAAGGTTCAAGATAAACAAAAAAGCCCGCGTGCTTTATTAGCATGCGGGCTTTTTCGTTAAGTAGAAGTAAGCTCGGCACCATCAAGACAAAGGAGACGGGATATGCCTTTTTGGTACCGGGCTTTATCGAGGTGGGGATTTATTTCAAATCGCCCAGGCCTTCCTTTTCAGGAAGCTTGAATCCTAAAACATTGCGTACTCGGGGCCCACCATCGGTGGCGTAACTCCCTGTACCAACTTTATCGTGTTCTTTGTTTTTCCAACCTAACACTACTATTCTGTCAAAACATTTGCCGAAATAATCTCTGCCATAAGTCCCTTGCATCGCACTAGGCGCACTGGCCTTTCTGCTGAAACTACTGCCCCCCACCCAATAACCATCGTAGGCAGAGGTATAGGTTGGCTTGGCATGTTTCTTAACAAGGTTGGCGTAACCAGTTTGCTTCCAACTGTGGTCTGGGTTTGCATCCATTGCAATACCATCGTCCGAAGCGGAAGATCTGGAGATCAAAAGCCCCAACGAAAGAAAGCAGCTAATCCAGATAATGCGTCTCACGAAAAGACTCCCTCGGAGGAATAGTCAAAATAGGTTCTAAAAGAGTAATCGGCTTATTGGTGAGATTTCTTCATGTTAGACAAGAAATTTTATCAAGTTGTTAAAATAGGAAGAAAAGAGGGTTCATTTCCTTGGCAATTCTTCGATCAAATCTCTTGACAGATGTAACTTTCCCGCTTATTACCCCATCCCATGAACACATTATTTTTATTATCGTTTTCTCTGGTGGCCCTGCTTGGAGCAGAAGAACCCGCACCAGCGTCCGTGCCCGTAAAACCTGCCATAAAGGGTAAGGTACTCCTTCTGGAAAACGATCGAGTTTTAGAGGGTGATATCGAATTGGTCGGGGATCGTTACAAAATCAAACGAACCATAGGTGAAACTTGGTTGCCTACCAATAATGTAGTAAAGCTTTGCCCAAGCATGGATGACGCTTATATGTTTTTGCGCAGCAGGACTAATCTTGATGATGCTGACGAAAGGCTGAAGTTGGTTTCATGGTGTGTTCGTTATGGATTGAAGGAAAGGGCTCTTGAGGAAGCAACTGCCGCCGTGCAACTAAGGCCCGAACATTCGCCAAGTGTCCGCTTGCTGACACATTTGAAGGCTAGCATCGAACAAGATCAATTCCGTAAAGAAATCAACACTGTGGTTCAAGCGGAAGAAGTTCCAACGGTTCTACCCATAGAAGTGGCCAATGATTCCTTAAGTATGTTTGCAACTCGGATTCAACCGATATTGATGAACACTTGTGCCACCTGCCATAGTACAGGTAAAGGTGGGAACTTTAAATTGCAACGGGTGTATGGGTTATCAAAACCCAATCAGAAAAACTTACAGCAAAACCTTGCAGCAGTACTGAGCCAGGTTAATTTGCAACAGCCCGATAACAGTCCGTTTTTAGGTAAGGCGTTGACCCTGCATGGCGGAGCCAACAAAGCCCCGATCAAAGGTCGGGAATCCGAAACTTATAAGTTGCTTGAAGATTGGGTGCGTATGACTACCGTAAGGCATGCGATAGCACAAGTTGATAATAGCCCTAGTGCATTCGCAGAAGATAAAGGTGGCGTAAAGCCGATGAAACCAACAGCAGGCCCCAAGGAAAAAGAAGGCGAGAAGGAAGCAAACCCCTTTGACCCAGAAGTATTTAATAAGCTGTTTAATCCAGCGAAGTAAAATAAGAAGGCCCATGGAGTGCTGTCCATGGGCCTCTTGTTAGAAAATACAATTCTAGTTCAGTTAATCATCATTACTTTGAAGTTTGTTTGTATCGTCTGGTTTTTTCGTTTTAGCTTCGCCACTTAAATCAATCGTGCGATTAGCGACGGTACTTTGAAGCTTGGCATAATAAGCCACGATGTTTCGGGGGTCATGCCCTAATTGGCCCGAGATCTGATGACGAACCCGCCTGAGTTCATCGAAAATGGTAGGAGTTGTCATGGTAAAGCATCTTCTCCGAGAAGTTCCAGGGGCGTTACTAAGGTCGGGACATATAAACCCAGTATACCATTGATTCTTCTATATCATTGACTCTTCGGATTTGCCCAAATTTGTTGGCATTGGCAAGTAAATGCATTTATTGCGATTGCCCTGAAATGGCTAAATTAGATAGCCCAGGGCAACGCCCTGGGTAACCGTGCAAAAAAGCTAAGCCCTGAAGGGGCGAAAGGCGTTGTTAAACCATTGCGCCCCTTCAGGGCTTGTTTATTAGGGGATTGGTTACCCGGGGTTGCGTTCCACTCCACCCCGGGCTATCACATTTCGCCCCTCCGGGGCTTAAGATCCAAATTGATTTGCCTCGCTTTACTTTTCCAGTTATTTTCGCGAGGGGGAAAGGCAAATTCAAACATATTACAAAGCTGAAGCGCAAGCGAAGGAAGAATCTCAATGAGCAGCGGATGTGAATCCGCTGGTGCTCGCCCATCCCAAATATATAGTTTCTAAACCAGCGGATTCACATCCGTCGCTCAGTAGGAATAAAAGCCCCCCAATTAAGGTGGGGCTTTTCCTGTTTTTGAGTTAGCTGTTTTTCAACGAGTTAAACAGCAGGCCGCTTAAAAGCTTGGGGTAGAAGTAAGTAGATTTCGGAGGCATCTTTTCCAGATTGCCTGCAATCTCTTCCACATGATCCATCCCCGCAGGCGCAACCAATACTGCTAAGTCGCATTCTTTCTTGGCCAATGCATCCTGCACTTCGCCCAGTAAATGCACATACTTGCAAGAAGGGTTGTGCCCAGCTTTTTCCTTCATTAGGTGATCGAGAACTAGCACATGAAGAATGCTAACACCCAGACCACGCCAATCACTGCTATGGGCAGCAGCAAGTTTATCCATGGCTGCAGTATCTGTAAATCTGCCAAGAATCCAAGTGTTGTCTGCAAGAGTACCAAAAGCGAGTAGGTCTTGTCCGCCATCGGCTTCAATGGACTCCCAGGCATCAAGAGCAGCAGCATTACCGGTGCCAACTTTTTCGATTTTGAAATGCCCTTCGAGAGCTTTTTGCACTTGTTCGGAGGTAATGCCTTTTAAGCCACTAACCAGACGGTGGGTGGGAAGAATTAAAAGGCCTGGGTCGCTCATGCTAACCAGCATCATAAGGATGAAGTTAGGTGCTGCTTCGGAGTCGAGCACTTCGCCTGCAGCTTTCTTCTCTTCCAAATATTTCAAGCCTGTTTCATAACGATGATGGCCATCTGCGATGAAAACAGGTTTGGGGCCCATCAAGCCGGTAACTGCGCTAACGACAGAATGATCATGGATGGTCCAAAGCCTGCTGATGGTTCCCAGATGGTCGGTGGCTTCCATGGGAAGTGCTTGCCCTACAGCTTTTTCAAGCTTGGCCATCACTTCGCAATTATCATCAGGGTAAAGGCCAAAGACAGGGCTGAGGTTCATGTTGGTAGCTTGGTAGAGTTTAAGTCTATCTGCTTTTGGGCCAGCAAGAGTTTCTTCGTGGGGGAAGATTTTGCCTGTACCAAAAGGTTCGAGTCTGACCCGTGCCATGAATCCTTTGCGCAGATGGGTTTTGCCTTCGACAACATATTCTTGTTCGTAAACATAAAGTGCGGGGGAGCCATCGCGGATTAAAATATCTTCTGCAATCCAGTCCCGAAGCACTGCGGCGCTGCGGGTGTAGCGGTTGTTGGTTTCGGTATCGGAGGGAAGCTCTTTGTTTAATTCCAGTCTGATGACATTGTAGGGGTTGTTGTTGTAAAGATGTTCCTGGAGTTTTTCATCAATGACATCGTAGGGAGGCGCAACGACCTCACTCATATTTCCAACTCTACCCATGTCATAGCGGTGTGCGCGAAAAGCTCTAATGTTTGCCATCAATCCAACTCCCTTGAATGAAATATCCGTGTGACTGGTAATCCTAAGGCCATAATACATAAAATAGGAAGTGAAGGGTAACATAGAAAGGCGCAAGCGCATGAACGGGGAAGAACAAGCATCAATTCTGCAGAAAAACCTCGATAAAGTCGAGGAAAGAATCACATCGTCGTGCGAGAAAGTTGCTAGGAAAAGAACTGAAGTGACATTGGTAGGTGTTACAAAAACAGTTGATTCGCCACTCGCAAAACTTTTAATGGAAAAAGGAATTGATCAACTCGGCGAAAGCAGACCTCAAGAACTTTGGAACAAAGCCTCGCATCTTCCCAATGCTAAATGGCACTTCATCGGGCATATGCAACGAAATAAAATCGACAAAACCCTGCCCCTTATTCATCTCTTTCATTCGGTGGATAGCCTGCGCCTATTGCAAGCGCTTGAAGCTGAATGCGAAAAACAAAACCACAAACTTGATTTCTTATTAGAAGTGAATATCAGTGGCGAAGAAAACAAGCAGGGGTTTGATCCTTCTTCAGTGCTAGGATTGGCCAGTGAACTTATGGGATTAAAGCATTTGCAATGTCAGGGTTTGATGGGGATGGCTGCTTACGCTGCAGAAAAAGAGAGTTGCAGGCCAGCGTTTCAATTGTTGAGAAATACTCGGGATAAACTATCGGACCTTTTAGGGAAAAAGCTGCCCGAGCTATCGATGGGGATGAGTAACGATTTCGAAATTGGTATTGAGGAAGGGGCCACGCTAATCCGCCTAGGCAGCATACTTTGGGAAGGGTTGGAACAAAAGTAAGTGTTCAGAGGTCGAGGTAAAACGCAGGGATATGTGATGTTAAGGCAGAAACATGGCTTTTTCTTTGCCTAGTATTAGAAAATCCCTTAGGATCTTGCTTGTGGTAAAGAAATGATGAATCAATCATCTTCCCGCCTATTGAAAAGAATCAAACCGAGGTAGTAATGCGTAAGATCCCATTTTTAGTATTGTTTATTTTTGCTTGCATGATGATGGCTCCCATGGGTGCCAACGCTCAGAAGGTGGTGCCATTTCCAACGAATGCTGGGGCACCTACTTTAAAACCAATCTTCCCTGCTGGAGCAAAGCGCGGTAGTTCGATTACTCTGAATCTTACAGGCACCAATCTTGCTGGCCCTATTAAGTTTCTTTCTTCTTTCCCATGCAAAGCCACGATTCCTACCGAGAACAACAATGGTAAAGATGCAGCCAAGCTTGCAGTGAAACTTGAAATTGATCCGAACACAACTTTGGGATTTCACACGATTCGCATCGCAACTGCGAAGGGTGTTTCCAACACACGCATCCTTTGCATAGATGATCTTCCTGAAGTTTTGGAAGTCGACACGAACAAAAACAAGATGACGCCTCAGGTGGTGACATTACCTTGTGTTGTATCAGGCAAGATCGATGCAGAATCTAATGACTATTACAAAATCAGCGTCAAAGCTGGGCAGGAAATCAGCTTCGAAGTATTGGGAAGAAGGTTGGGTGGCACCATTGATCCACAAATTAACTTGATAGATCCTAAGACCATGCGAGAGTTGCCGAAGAGCCATAGTAATGATTCCCCTGGGGCGCAGACCGATCCTAGATTGCGTTATGTGTTTCAAAAAGAGGGTGATTACTTGGTTGAAGTGCGGGATGTTAGTTATCGTGGCGGAGATGATTTTCACTATAGATTGCGCATGGGTGATTTTCCCATGGCAACTTCACCCATACCGATGGCAATGAAGCGTGGCACCAAAGGCAATGTAAACTTTGCAGGCCCTGCGGTTGAAACTGCGTTATCCCAAGAAGTTGTTGCTCCGGTAGATCCATTGCTTGATAGCATCTGGATTGCGCCTAAGGGAAAGAGTGGACTTACAGGCTGGCCTGTTTGTGTGTTGCTTTCCGATCTTACTGAAACCATGGAACTCGAACCTAACAATGATCCAGCCAAGGCGAATAAAATTGCGATTCCTTCTGCAATCACTGCGCGCCTTTTGGAAAAGGGTGATCTCGATCATTTCTCTTTTACTGCCAAGAAGGATCAACGATTGATTATTGAAGCTACTAGTCAGGATCTTTATTCGCCCACGGAAGTGTACATGGCGTTGAAAGATGCGAAGGGCGCAAAGCTTGCAGAGACTAATCCTACGGGTGCAAGTCGTTTTGATTTTAAAGCCCCCGCAGATGGCGATTACACTATTGCGGTCGAACACTTGCATTTATGGGGTGGGCCAGCAGAGATCTACCGCCTTAGCATCACCAATTATGAACCAGGGTTTGATATTACTATCGGTGGGGATCATTTCGATGGCCCTGCAGGTGCGCCATTTTCCGTGCCTGTTAATGTAACCCGAAGGGATTATGCAGACACGATAGAAGTTTCTGTCGAAGGAACCAAAGGTATTACGGGAAAGCTTAGTATTCCAAAAGGTCAACCAGCGCAAGCTGGTCAACCTGCTGGGAATCTTAACTTTGAAATCGATGAATCGGTTGCTGTTGGTCCACAACTTATTCGCATCGTGGGAACTGCTACCATTAATGGTAAACCTTATAAGAGCTATGCAAGTGTTCGGGGTGCGATGAGCACTTCGCTTGCAGGTTTGCCAATTCCCCCACGAACTTATTGGAATGAAATTGCACTGGGAGTTTTGCAAAGGCCAGCTTTTATACTTTCGTTAAAGATCGACCCACTAACCATTGCGCCTGGTAAGAAAGCATCTGCGACGGTAACCGCTAGTCGTGCTAAGGATTTTAATTCTGAGATTGTGATCACTGTGGGCGGATTGCCTGCTAATGTCACTGCCAAGGCTGGCCCCATTCCCGCCAATATGAATGAGGTGAAGTTCGAAATTACCTCAACAGAAAAGGCTGTACCTGCAACCCCTTCCATAACGGTTACTGGTAAAGCAAAAGGCAAGGATAAGGAAGAAACCCATACCTCGCCTGGAATTACATTCACTATCAAGAAATAAAGTTTACTTACTCAGGGAAGCATCATGCGAAACATCCGTTGGTCTGCATTAGCGATAAGCTTAATGCTTTTGCAGGTATTGTTTGTCTTTTCTCAAACGACTATCAAGTCTGTTGATGAAACCCGTAAGGCATTCAAAAAACTTTTGGATCGGCCCAAGCTTCCGCTTGATGTCAAACAGATTTCGAAGACTACTTCTGGATCTTACACTTACGAAACAGTGGATTTCACTAGCGATAAAAAAGCTGATGGTTCCGCTGAGCGGGTTCCAACATACCTCGTTTCCCCTACGGAAAAGAAAGCTAAGCTTCCTGCAGTAATCATGCTGCATGGAACCGGGGGCAATAAAGAGAGCCAGAAATCCTGGCTTGAAGAGTTCGCAAAGCGTGGTTGGATTGGCGTAGCAATCGATGCAAGGCATCATGGTGCAAGATCGGGTGGTAAAAAAGGGTCAGAGGCTTATAACGAAGCCATTACTAAAGCTTGGCGCGCACCCAAGGATAAACCGCAGCCCATGCCTTTTTACTTTGAAACTTGTTGGGATCTTTGGTGCACCGTTGATTATCTTTTGCAACGCGATGATGTTGATCCTGCGCGCATAGCGATGGTTGGGATTAGCATGGGCGGCATTCAAACTTGGCTTGCTGCTTCGGTGGATGAGCGGGTTTCCGTAATGGTTCCGCTTATTGGAGTTCAAAGTTTCAAATGGACTTTGGAGAATGGCAAATGGCAGGCGAGGGCTAACACCATTCGTAAGGCCCATGAAGCTGCAGCTTCGGATATGGGTGAGAAAGAAATCAACGCTAAGGTTTGTAAGGAACTCTGGAACAAAATCATCCCAGGTATTTTGGAAGAGTTTGATTGCCCGAATATGTTGAAGTTATGTGCGCCTAGACCCATGTTGATTTTGAATGGCGAGAAAGATCCAAACTGCCCAATAGAAGGTGCACGCATAGCTTTTGCAAGTGCAAGCGAAGCTTACAAGAAAGCCAATGTAGTAGACAAATTAAAGATTGTGGAGGCTGCGGGAGTGCCTCATACTGTAACGCCCGAGTTCAAGGTTGAAACCTTGGCTTGGCTTGAACGCTGGCTTAAGTAATTAATTATAGAATTGGAAACGAACATGCGAAGAATGATTCCGATGATGATTGGGATGATGATGTTTGCGCCTTTGATGTTGTTGCAGGCGCAGGAAGCTAAATCTCCGTTTAAATACAAAGATGCTTCGCCTAAGAAACATGAAATCAAGGCGAGGGCCAGTCAGATTGATCCCAAAGCCAAGCCTCATCCTGAGATTGGTTTTGTGTTTGAAAAAGATGGCAAGGTTTCTGATTATGAAAACGCTTGTGTAGATACCCGGGTGCCTTCGCAAGGCAAGTTGGTGATCTGGCTGATGGGCCATAATGCCCAGCTATTTGATCGGGTTTCCAGCTATGGGCTTCATGCAATCCAAGTTCATTATGCAAACGGTTGGTTCGGTGAGTTTGGTAAAGAGCCCGCCCCAGCGGATGATAAATTCTTGGGTAAGATTCGTTTGGAAGCAGCGACAGGCGAAGACTTCAGCCCAGTGGTGAATATCCCGAAGCCCGATGGCATGATGGAACGTGCATACCAGTTTGTGAAGTATCTTGAAAAGAAAAACCCTGAGGGTAACTGGGGTTATTTTATTTCCGAAGATGGTAAGGGCCTGCGTTGGGACAAGGTTATTATTTCGGGTAGCTCGCATGGTTCTACTACAGCAGCGCGGTTTGCAAAACATCAGAAGGTCGATCGAGTCGTAATGTTTTGTGGTCCCCGAGATCAATATGAAACCTGGCAGGCGCTTCCCTCTGCAACTCCTGAAAATAGATATTTTGGTTTTAGCCACGTGTTGGATGGTGGTTGGAAAGGCGATCATTATTGCAGATCGTGGGAGCTGCTTGGGCTTAATGCTTTTGGTTCGATTGTTAATGTGGACAAAATGCCTGCGCCTTTTGGTAACAGTAGAAGGCTGATCACCGATGCAGATGTTAAGAACGATGATAAAAGGGCGCATAGTTCGGTGACCCCCGGTGGCGCTGCGGTGAAGGATGCCTCGGGTAAATTTATTCATGAATCAGTTTGGAAATATCTCTTTACACATCCTGTTGAAAAAGTGGGTGAGGCAGTTGCAGCAGATCCTAATTGCAAGAAGGATTTGCGTTCCCCCAAAAAGAATTAGATTAAGAGGCTTCAATCATGTTTCTGATTAGAAATTTTCTATGCATTGGTGCTTATCTTGCACTTGGTTTTACCCTAGCAAGCGCTGAAGAACCTCTGACATTGAAACTATGGCCTGATGGCCCGCCTTCGAAGATGAATCCAAAGTCGGAAGCTACAAAGAAGCTAATTGATTCTTATGGCAAGCCCGGGCCAAATCGCATTTCTGATGTGCTTGAACCCACCATCACAATTTATAAACCTGCGAAGCCTAATGGCGCCTCGGTGATTGTAGCGCCAGGTGGTGGCTACATGTTTCTTTCGTGGGCACATGAGGGCACACAAGTTTGCGAATGGCTGAATACTCTTGGTGTTACAGGAATTTTGTTGAAGTATCGAACGCCAACCCGGGATGAAAAAGAAGTGTTCACGATGCCTGTGGAAGATGCACAGCGGGCGCTTGGTTTGGTGCGGAATCATGCAAAAGAATGGAACTTAGACCCAAAGCGAGTTGGGATTTTGGGTTTCTCTGCGGGTGGGAATTTAGCAGGGCATGTTTCGTGGGATCGGGGTGAGCGAACTTATGAGCAAAAGAAGGGGTTGGATGATGCGAGTGGCCCGGATTTTCTGATCTTTATTTATGGTGGAGGTTTTCTTCACAAGGACGATAAAAGCAAGTTCCGTGAGGGGTTTAAAGTACCTGCGGATGCGCCACCTGCCTTCTTTTTGGTCGCCCATGATGACAAGCTAAACCCTGTTGAAGCTGCGATGCTTTATCTGGAATACAAGAAGCAAAACCTTAGTGCAGAGCTGCATATTTGTGCGAAGGGTGGCCATGGTTTTGGCATGAGAAAAGATGTTCACCCTATCAATGATTGGCCTCAAAGATGCGCAGAATGGCTTAAAAGCATGGGCTTTTTAGCTTCGAAATGATCCTTGATTAAGTGTCTTCTGAGTTAATTCAATTCTTCACAAAACTTCTATTTCTTTATCTTTTTGAATAAGATACGATTCAAAATAGGTTAACAGTTGTGAATTATTTTATTATGGAGAAGATGATGGCAACGGCTTACGATGAAATCCAGTATGTTAGTTTTCCTTATCAGCAATCCCACCCTGACAAGCTTGCTTCCGTAGCTAAGTTATTGGGCCTGAATCCTCCTAAAGTTGAAAATGCAAGAGTGCTTGAATTGGGTTGTGCTTCGGGTAACAACTTGATTCCCATCGCAGAAAACATGCCCAACGCAAAGTTCGTGGGTATTGATTATTCTGAACCTCAAGTCGCTGCAGGCAAGAAAACTATCGCAGATCTAGGCCTTAAGAATATCGAACTTCGCCAAGCCAACATCATGGACATTGGGCCCAAGGATGGCATGTTTGATTACATCATCGTGCATGGTATTTTCTCTTGGGTTCCGAAAGAAGTTCAGGAAAAGATTCTTGAGATCTGCAAGAAAAACCTGACTCCAGATGGCGTTGCTTATGTCAGTTACAATGTTTTGCCAGGTTGGCGTATGCGTGGCATGATTCGCGACATGATGCTTTATCACATCAAGCGATTTGAAACCCCACAACAGAAATTGCAACAAGCTCGTGGCTTGCTCGAATTCTTGGTGAAATCTGTTCCCCAAGATAACAACGCCTATGGCTCGTTCCTTAAGAGCGAACTCGAATTGCTTCGCCAGCAATCTGATAACTACCTTTTCCATGATCACCTCGAAGAAAATAACACACCCTGTTATTTCCACGAATTCATCGAACGGGCATCGGCTCATGGCCTTAGTTATCTCGGCGATGCTGATATGCGAACGATGGCAACCCATGATCTTCATGAGGAAGCCAAGAAATTGCTTACTACTGCGCCTAATCAAATTGAATCTGAACAGTACATGGATTTCTTGCGCAACCGCATGTTCCGCATGACTCTTCTTGTGCATTCAGGCAAGCAGACTGTGCTGCAGGTAAACACCAAACTGATTCGTGATTTCATGATTGCAGGTACGCTGCGCGTGAAAGAAAATGGCCCAGAGCTTCATAGTAATGAGCCTGAAACCTACATTGTGCCAACCGGTGGCGAAGCTACTGCGCGTGATCCACTCGTTAAAGCTGCAGTTCGCGTATTGAATGAATCATGGCCCGAACGAATTTCCTTTGATAAATTGGTTGAGCTTTCTTCAAAGAAACTTGGCCTTCAGGTACCTACTGATCAAGCTGGGCTTGACCGAGTTGTTGATCAGATTGGTTCTGCACTTTTGTTGTTCTACACTGGCCTGCCTATGGGTGCGATTGAACTTTCACTTCGCCCTCTGGGTGTCACCCGTGAGTTCCTTGAAAAACCAAAGGTTCCTGCGCTTGTTCGCAAGCAGGCAGGCATTGATGGCGTACTTACCAACATTCGTCATCAAACGATCCGAGTGGGCGATTTCGAAAAGTTTGTATTGCCTTTGCTCGATGGAACTAGAAACAAAAAAGGTATTCTCACCAGCCTTCAAGAGTTGGTGCAAAAGCAACAGCTTCAGATTCGCGAGAATAACATCCTGATTGTTGATCCTGAGAAGGTGTTGTCCATACTTGAAAAGCAGTTGGATCAGGTTATTCTGATTCTTGGCCTTAATAGCCTTTTGCTTTCAAGCAAGTAACACTAAGCCAAAAATTTTGTGTTTTGAAAGGCCCTGTGAATTATTCATGGGGCCTTTTTTTATTAGCTCATTAACTTTGAGATAAAAGTGCGAATGCGAGAGTTTTCAGGGCTTTCAAGAATCTGCTGGGGTGGGCCCTCTTCCACCACTTTACCTTCTGCAAGGAATACAACTTTGTCTGCAGCTTTTTTTGCAAATCCTATTTCATGCGTCACCATCAGCAAAGTCATTCCTTCGCTTTTCAGCTTTTCCAATACATCGAGGACTTCGTGCTTTAGTTCCGGGTCGAGAGAACTGGTTACTTCATCGCAAAGTAAAACTTTTGGCTTCATTGCCAATGCCCGGGCTATCGCAACCCTTTGTTTTTGCCCTCCTGAAAGCTGTGAGGGATAATGATTTGCATGGCTTTCCAGACCCACTTTTTTTAATAGTTCCAATCCAAGATTCCTCGCATCAGCTTGGTTGTGCTTTAGCACTCTTGCTGGCGCTTCAGTTACATTTCCCAAAACACTGATGTGGGGGAACAGATTGAAATCCTGAAATATCATGCCTTGTACTTTTCGAATTTCCGAAGAAAAAGGACTGAACCGTTTTTCATTCGAGGCTTCAAGTTTGTGATCCCCAACCTGAATGGTGCCTGAATCAATACTTTGTAAGCCATTAAGACAGCGTAAAAAGGTCGATTTTCCAGAACCACTTGGCCCAATTATTACCACGGTTTCGCCAGATGGTACGTCCAGAGTTAACCCATCAAGTACTGGGCGTTTGCCAAAGGTTTTGCATATTTGGTGCGCTTTGATATTCATTGTTAGCGCCTCTCTGGTGCAAGTTTTTTTTCTAATGCCCTTGCTAATCTTCCTAATGGTACGGAAAGCGCAAGGTACAACAGCGCAGTTATCAATCCAAGTTCCACAAACTTCAAACTCGACTTTGCCAGTATTTGATACTGTTTGTTGAGTTCTACCAAAGCCACAACGCTTGCGATGCTAGTATCTTTGAACAACGCAACGAGATCATTTGTGGTAGTGGGCAAGGCGATGCGCATTGCCTGAGGGAATATGATGCGCCTGAAAGTAAGGGATTTGCCCATACCCAGTGATGCAGCAGCCTCCCATTGCCCTTGGGGCACGGATTGAATTGCTGCTCTGAATGTTTCCGCTTCGTAAGCGGCATAGTTCAACCCCAAACCTAATGTTGCTGCAATAAATGGGCTTAATGCCAGGGATATATTCAATCCTGAAGACTCTGCAATTGCAGGCAATCCAAAGTAAAGGAAAAATAACAGCAGCAGCACTGGTATGCCCCGGAAAAATTCCACATACAACAACGCTAAGCTTTTTAACCAGGGTGAGCCATAAAGCCTAGCCAGGGATAAAGGCAACCCCAGCACCAATGCTAATGCAAAACTACAAAGCGTGAGTTGGATGGTTACCCAGGTGCCTTCCAGCAGCAATGGTAGGTAGCGATTAATTGTCCAAGCTTGATTTTCTTCGAGGATAGAATGTGTGATATTATTGGGTCTGCCTTCTTCTTCGAATAAAAATCCCGGGCTCAACTCCTCTTGGCATTCATCCCATAAATTCCATTTCACTAGAATCGATCGTAATTTGCTATTCGTTTTTAGAGCATCGATTGCAGCATCTACTTCCTTTGCAAGTGTTTCATTTTTTGGATGAAATCCGATGGCGTAGAAACCTCGAGCAGTTGGTTTGCCTGCAAACTGTAATCGTTTGTTGGGTAGTGCGTAGGATATTGCCATGGGTAGATCAAGAAATACGGCATCAATGCGGCCAGCAGATACCAGATCGGAGTAGGCTTCTGTTGATGATGAATAGGTGCGGATAGGGATTTTAGCTTGGTTTAGCAGGCGCTCTGCTTGCGTGCCATCCATGGTGCCCACGATGGCGCCTAGGGTGTTTTTGCATCCGAGTAGGGTGTTGAATCTTTTTTCATCGGCACGGGTCACTAATTGCTGGCGGTAAATGTAGTAAGGCTTTGAGAATCGGATTTTTTCCTGGCGCTCTTCATTGATTTCCAGCCCATTCATTGCGAAGTCAAAATCGCCTTTCAGCAATCCTGGGATTAAACTATCAAACGCGTACTGTTTAAATTCGATTGGCCTTTTTAATTCTTCTGCAAGGGCATTGATGATATCCAGTTCGAAACCGACCCGGCCTAGCTTGTTATCTCGGTAAACATAAGGTGCACCACCTTCTTCATCCGCGGCCCATATTAAGGGTGTGGGCGGTTGAGCTAAAGCTAATAGTAACATTAAAGGTATTTGTAATATCATGATTAAAGCCTGGCAAATGTTTTAACAATCAGAATCACGATTCTGGATGCTTCGGTTTGCGACTTTTGCAAACTCCTGCCTTACTAATGGGTTGAATAGTACCAGCAAGCACCATGCTGCGATCACTTGGCCTAAGCCACAAGTACCAGCGCAGCTGACGCAAGGCATTGCGCAATATAGGACCCCAAGCATGACCATGCCCAAGGAATTAAATTGGCGCATATTCCAACCACCCATAATCATCAGATATGATCCGCCTAGGAGGAAGCAAGAGTACCCTGCATTGATCCAGATGGTTTTCTTTTGAATTTCTTTGATGGAGAGGTCTTGGTTATCGAGGTTGATAGCAGCTTCGGGCATGATTTTACGGGTGATATTTTTAGCTTCTTCGTAGTCGCGTTCAAAATCTTCGGTTGGAATTTGCGAGATTTGAATGCTGCGCAACATGATGACGGAACCCATAATCAGGTTGATTCCGCCTAATCCAATAAGAAAAAGTGCAGGGATCTCGACTTTTCGCTTTGCCAAGGCGTTTAGCCAAGCTGCTTGGATATTCTCTTGTCCTGTTTGAATTTTACCCGGTTCTGGGGATGAATCTTCCCAAGTTTCAACATTTGTGAATTCTGGAAGATTCCGATTGATTAGGATGATTATCACCGCAATGATCAGAATTATTAGGATTAATTGCAAGCCTGGCCCCATATTTTCTCTGGTACGAACAAATGGATCGAGTCTAATAAATCGATTGTAACAGAGGTTCCCTTGAGAAACATCCAAGGAAATCCGGCAAGATGGGAAGTCTGTGGATACAATATCAATAAGGGATTTTATGGTGCTCCTTTTATGGGAGTCATGCTTGATCTCTTGCATATGATAGGATCGCTAGTGGAAAATAATAATACTTGGATACCGCCTGAAAAAAATCTGCTTGGCCCTTTGGATCTTCACCTTTTTAATGAAGGCAACCATAGCAGGCTTTATGAAAAGCTAGGCGCACATCCTTTTACTCTTGATAATCAAACTGGGTTTCATTTTTCTGTTTGGGCCCCCTCTGCGCAATCAGTTAGTGTTGTTGGTGATTTTAATAATTGGGAGCCTGGCGTTCATCCCATGCATCTTGTAGGCAGTTCTGGGATCTGGGCTGGTTTTGTTCCTGGTTTGAAAAATGGCGATCTCTATAAGTTTCATATTATCTCCAATCATGGGGGCTATCAGGTTGCAAAGTCTGATCCCTTTGCTTTTGCGATGGAAATTGCACCTCGCACTGCTTCTGCGTTATGTAATCTTTCATATGCCTGGAATGATTCTGCCTGGATGGATGAGCGTAGAAACAAAATCGCTCATAATGCTCCGGTTTCTATTTATGAACTTCATTTGGGTTCTTGGAAAAGAGTTCCCGAAGATGGCAACCGCTGGCTCACTTACCGTGAACTAGCCCCGCAACTTACCGAGCATATGTTGAAACTTGGGTTTACCCACCTCGAGATTCTACCTATCACCGAGCATCCTTTTTATGGCTCGTGGGGTTACCAAACCAGCAACTACTTTGCGCCAACCAGCAGATACGGCTCGCCTCAGGATCTTATGTTTCTCATTGATCATCTTCACCAGAATGGCTTGGGCGTTATTCTCGATTGGGTGCCTTCCCACTTCCCCAATGATCAACATGGACTGGCCTACTTCGATGGTAGCCATCTCTTCGAGCATGCAGATCCCAAGCAGGGCTTTCATCCCGATTGGAAATCCTGCATCTTCAATTTTGGCAGACATGAAGTTAGATCGTTTTTGCTTTCCAGCGCCTGCTTCTGGCTTGAACACTATCACATTGATGGTATACGCGTTGATGCTGTTGCATCCATGATCTATCTGAATTACAGCAGGAATGAAGGCGAGTGGATTCCTAATCAGTATGGTGGCAATGAAAATATCGAAGCTACCAGTTTTCTTCGAAAGTTTAACGAAGAGGTTTACTCCAGATTTCCTGATGTTCAAACCTTTGCTGAAGAATCAACTTCATGGCCTATGGTTTCTCGGCCTACTCATTCTGGTGGGTTAGGTTTTGGATACAAATGGGATATGGGCTGGATGCATGATTCCCTTCGCTACACCGCACGCGATCCGATTCACCGCAAATGGCATCAAAATGAACTCAGCTTCCGTATGCTTTATTGCGATCAAGAAAACTTCATCCTCCCTCTTTCCCACGATGAAGTGGTGCATGGCAAGGGCTCACTCTTAAACAAAATGCCTGGCGACTATTGGCAGAAGCTTGCCAACCTTCGTTTGTTGCTTGCTTGGCAGTTTTCCCAGCCTGGTAAGAAGTTGATTTTCATGGGCGCAGAGCTTGGTGTTTGGGCCGAGTGGAATCATGATTCAAGCTTGGATTGGAATCTGCTTAATTCTCCCGAGCATCGTGGTATCGAGAAGTTTGTCGCAGATCTAAACCGTATGTATAAGAATCAGCCCGGCCTTTATGAAAAAGATTGCGAACCCTCTGGCCTTGAATGGATTGATTGCTCGGATCACGAAGGTAGCGTATTTGCTTTTCTTCGCTGGGATCTCGATGGGACTAAGCCTGTTCTAGCGGTTTTTAATTTCACCCCTCTGGTTAAAGATGGATACAGGGTCGGCGTTCCTTTCGGGGAAACTTGGCTTGAAATCCTTAATTCGGATTCGCCTTATTATGGTGGCGGTGGCAAGGGTAACCAAGGCCGTAAGCAAACTCAGGAAATGTCTTGGCACAACCGCCCTTATTCCATGGAGCTTACCCTGCCCCCTTTGGGAGCGGTTTTCCTGACGCCCGAGTAATTTGATTTTATCTACGCATTATCAGTACGATGTTTACTACCAAACTGATAAATAGTAAAGTGCCCAAAGACGCAAGAGTTATCATCACCCATTGGGGCAATTCGGCTTCAGGGATATGGTCGTACTCTTCTTCGCCCTCTGAAAGTGCTGCAAGCGAAGAGCTCATTTTCTGCCTTGCAAGCTTCGGTGGCATATCGTTAATAAGGCATTCAAGATCTTTGATTAATGCTTCGGGCGAACCATAGCGCATGTTGCGGTCTTTGGCCATCATCATTTCTACTACTTCGCCCAAGCCTGCGCTAAGACTATCGTTTAAATGATCCGGGGGCACCAGTTCAGCTTTCTCGTGCATTTTCAGCACTTCCATAACTGTGTTGCCTACAAAGGGCGGTTGACCCGTAACCATGTGGTAAAGTGTTCCACCTAACGAATAAATATCGGCACGGGTATCGATATCAGATTTGCCCTGAACCTGTTCGGGTGCGATGTAATTCGGAGTCCCGATGATCATTCCTTTTTCGCGGGAGTTAGTTGCCTCATCGGTATTTTCACGCGCCATCCCTAGATCTGCAAGCTTTGCAATTCCCTCAGAGGTCATCACAATATTTGCGGGCTTGATATCACGATGAACTAACCCTCGCTTGCTTGCATGGTCTAGTGCTTGCGCTATCTGCAAAATGATTTCAATTGCTTCTTTTTCTTCGTAGCGCTTCTTTCCAGCTTTCATTTCATCTTGGATGGTTTTCCCATCGATGAGTTCCATCACAAAATAATGAAACTTCCCTGCAGACCCGATATCGATTGCTTGCACGATATTGTTATGGCTTAACTTTGCAGCAAGCCTGGCTTCGCGTTCCAACTGGGCGAAGAATCCCGCATCATTGGTTTTCTTTCCCTTGAGCAGTTTAATAGCTACATGGCGGTTCAAGCGTGTTTGCAATGCTTTATAAACGACGCCCATCGCACCCTGGCCTAATTTCTCAAGCATTACATATCCGGGGATTTGCTGACCAACTAATAGGGTCAGGTCTAACTTGGCTCGTTCTGCTTGCGCCTTCGTAAGTAACCCTGCTGCCGTAAGTTTTTTTAGATACCCTTCAGCGCCTAAGGTGCCATCGGGTGCGTTTTTTTTTACTTCTTCGTTGGTCATCAACCCGCGCGAGACCAAGCCATTTGCAAGCTTTTCTTCATCAAGTCGCGCATCAGAGTTGCTAAGTTTTTCTTTTTCGCTCATGTTTTTATTCTATGAATATTTGGAGAATTCCCTAACTTCTTAACTAATGGAGGCTTGCTTACGCTTGCATTGCACTGCTATCATTAATTTGTAGTGTAATTTTAAAGGTTGTTTGTATTAAAATTTAAAAGGTTTTTAATTCTATCTCCTTGATAGAGGTATTTATATGGGTTCTTCGTTAGCCTGTCCTCTTGATTCCAGTGTTCTTGTGTTGAACAAGATGTTTATGGCGGTTCAGATCATCAATGTTCGAAGGGCGTTTATTCTTTTGGTAAAAGAACAAGCTGAGGTGGTCAGTACCGAGGATGGGCAATATTCGACCTATGATTTTTCGAGCTGGCTTGAGGTTAGTGAATATCGGGCTAGATTTTTCCGCAAAGAAGAAGATGATTGGGTTCGCACGGTTTCCTGCGAAATCCAAGTTCCCAGAGTTATTCGTCTGACAGAGTACGATAAATTTCCAAAGCAATCAGTTAAGTTTAACCGCAAGAACATTTTTGCTCGCGACAATAATACCTGCCAGTATTGTGGTAAAAAGTTTCCGATGCCTGAACTCAGCCTCGATCATATCCTGCCCCGTAGTCAGGGAGGAAAGAACTCTTGGGAGAATATTGTCTGTGCCTGCGTTTCTTGTAATGTTCGAAAAGGTGGCAGAACCCCAAAGCAGGCCAGCATGAACCTGATTCGGAAACCAGAAAAACCCAAGCGCAGTCCTTCGCTCAGCTTGAAACTTAACAATACCAAGTATCAATCTTGGCGTACATTTCTTGATAACGCCTATTGGACTGTTGAATTAGAATAATTTAATCTAATTAACTAACATGCCGTTTTTTGCAAGCGTCTTCAACGCATTTTCTACCTGTTGCTGAATAATTTCTCCGACCCTAGTTGAATCAGCTTGTATTCCATTATCCTTCACTGCAATTTTATTTGTATTTACAAGGTCTTTAAAATTTTTAATTATCTCTGGTATTGTTGTTTTGCCATCTAACATTGGTAAAAGAACTTTTTCGAAATCGCCGAGCCTTATCATTTGATGCCTTGGGTTTGTTACCATGCCGATCATCCCTGCTTGTATTTGTGCTAACTTGAAAGCTCTAGGTTTTGAAGAGATAAGCGAAGATCTATTCATCGGCCTTGTCGTAAGTTCTAGGGAACCTGCAGGTAGAGAAGTATAAGCAGTAATCAATGTCTGCCCTAATTGTGCGGTCACTTTTGCAATTTCCTCTGCAGCCACGGGAGGTTTAGATCCAAGTTTATTGTATGCGCCTTCAATGATTTCTTCTGTAGTCATTGAGTTTGGGATGGATTCAAACAAGCATAACAACGCTGCTTTGATTAGTGGTTCAGTGGTACCTATGGTAGTTCCATCATGAGCGGTGAACTGGCTTGGATTGGTTGAATGTAAATCTATATTTTGTTCTGTAGGTGTCAGGGTTGAAGTTACATTAAAATTTACAATAGCTGCGGAGTTTAAGTTGTAAATTGGGTTTTTGTTATCATGCACTATCAGAGAAGTACGGAACATGCGATTGCGTAAAAAATCCATGTATTGCTCTGTTTCGATCATGCTCGGAGTTTTGGTTAGCAATTGCTGAGCTTCAGGAGTCAGGTCGCGTGTAGACATCGTTCGAACATCAGAGTCGCCAAGGTATTTCAACCCATGGCGGTTGGCTGCAGAACTAAACTCATGGAAATAAACGGGGAAGTTATTCTCCTCTAAAAATTCGTGGAAGAAGTAGCCATCGTTTTGTTTCTTAAGTATTTCCAGTTCGGATTGTAGGAATATGCCAAAGGGGTTTTTATCACCTTGGACGGATTTAGATAGGAATTCTAAAAGGGCCTTGGCCTGTATGATTTTTGAGTTATTGTCAGGGAATTTCCCGGAGTGATAAAGCATCATATCGCGGATCATTCCTCGCATATGCCATCCAGGAAGCACATTATAACTGATGTAAGCTACGCCATCGGGTGAAAGATTCTTTTTGGAAATCGCAAGTATCTTTTCTTGTACCGGTGCTGGCACCCACGAATAAATCCCATGTACAATGATGAAATCAAATTTTGTCTCTTCGTTAAAATCAAGAATATCTTGGCAACGTAGCTCAATATTGGGAAGATCAAGAACTTTCAGAA
>DBCB01000242.1:301-6529 GCA_002303765.1 Planctomycetaceae bacterium UBA969 | reverse complement strand
TTTGCTGATAAATCGATACCCAGAAAATTAGCATTCGGTAGGTATTCCGCCATCGGTAGTAGATTGTTACCTGAAGCACAGCCAATTTCTAAAACCTTGCAGGTTTCAACATTAGGAGATTGTAATCCAAAAAGCTTGGCGATCGTTGCCAACCTATTCGGATGCGTTTGTTGAAACGGAAAACTTTCGTAAGGAATATCATTGTAAGAAGTGGATTTCAATGTCTGGGTCAAGGCAATCTCCCGATAAAAACAACTGGGCATTCAAGGGCAATTTTCCCTTATCCCTACTATCGGTATATCTTTATAAAACCTTTGAAGGATTCTTAAGAATGGATTAAAGTTTGGAAGTTGGGTAAAGGGGCGATCTTGGGTAGGCACCTTTCTTGTATATACTTATTGCAAGCTGTTTATTTCGGGCCTATAATTAATTTCCTGCTTGTTTTGGCATGTAAACAGTACTTCAAACTTGATTAAGATAATCATTCACTCCATTACCCCGAGAAGATCTTTGAAATACGCCATGGTTATTACTTTCCTTGCGAGCTTTCTAACCTCAGGGGTTAATGCGCAGGAGGATCATGCGCTTTTTTTTAAGTCTTATTGCTTGCGTTGCCATGATGCAAATAAACAGAAGGGCGAATTCCGTCTTGATTCTCTTTCCACAGACTTTTCTGATATTTCGGTAGCGCAGCGTTGGGGCGAAGTTTTGTTCCGCATGAATTCAGGAGAGATGCCTCCTAAAAAGGAACCTCAACCCAAGGCCGATGAACTTGGCAAAGCAGTGGATTGGCTATCTGCCAAAATCAAGCAGGGTGAAGCGACCCGAATGGCAAAGCGTGGCCCTGTATCTCATTATCGATTAAGCCGTGATGAATATGGCTATTCGATTTATGATTTGCTTGGCGTTTATTATGATGTGAATCTTCCCGGAGCCTTTAATGAAGATCCTCGCTGGCATGGTTTCAACCGCATAGGTTCCATGCTTTCTCTTTCTCCTTCCCATGTTGATCGATATTTTAAAGCTGCTGAAACTGTGCTTGAAAGGGGTTTTCCCATTAAAGAAGCAGTTTCTACCAAAGGTCGTAGTGAGCCCAATGCTGGCAATCGCTGGTTGCTTTTTCCCGGGATTCATCGTGGTAGTATCCGTGCAACTGCCCCAGGCCTTTATCGCATCCGTGTTCAAGTCAGCGCCCTGCCTTCATTTAAAGGAAGACTTCCTCATCTTTCGCTTTGGCATCAGGGTTTAAAAAAATCCATAGTAGGTCAGGATGTAATCGCAGCAGAGAATAAACCAACCATTGTTGAGATAGAAGCATTTCTTCCTGAAGGTGGTTTTGATCTTACCAATGAAGTTCCGGGAATGTTATCCGATGGGCATACTCTCAGCCTTACGGATGTGCCTTTTGTAAGCACTAAGGAAATGCAATCCACTCGGCCCCAGAGTTACAAGCTGTTTGATGAACAGGGGCGTTCCATATTTCCATTATTGATTGTGGACTGGGTTGAATGGGAAGGCCCGATTTTATTGGATGCGGATCGTAAGAAACGCGAAGGAATGATCCCTGCAAAAGAAGGCGATATGGCGGAAGCCCAAAAGTGTTTAAATTATTTCGCATCCAAAGCTTGGAGGCGACCTGCAAAAGAAGATGAAATCAAGCGCCTGATGAAAGTTATCGCAGATGAAATGGCTGCAGGTGAAAAGTTTCGCTCCGCATACATGGCTTCCATGGTGGGTGTACTTACTTCCAAAAACTTTTACTACCTTGAAGAAGGTTCTCCCTTAAAGAAACTTCCAAAGGTTAACGATTGGGAACTAGCTTCACGCCTTTCGTATTTCCTGTGGGGCTCAATCCCCGATGACCATTTGCTAGATGCCGCCCGGTCAGGGAAACTACATCTGCCCGAAGTTTTGAAAACTCAGGTTGCCCGCATGTTGTTGGATCCAAAAATAAAGCGCTTCACCGATGCCTTCCCGCAACAATGGTTGCAATTGCACAAAGTGGGTATGTTTCCACCCGATTCAGAGCTTTACCCCGATTACGACAAATGGCTTGAAAAAAGCTTGGTGATGGAATCGGTTGGGTACTTTAACGAGGTGTTTGATAAAAACCTTTCCCTGCGTGAATTCATTCACTCCGATTGGACCATGATGAATTCTAGGCTTGCACTTCATTACCAAATGCCTCCGTTAAAAAATCCAGAGATGCAGCGAATTGCTCTAAAGCCAGAAGATCATCGTGGTGGATTACTCACCCAAGCTGGTATTCTCATGCTTACATCTGATGGCACCAGGCACCGACCAGTACATCGTGGCGTCTGGGTTTCAGAAGCTATTTTTGGTAAAACTCCACCGCCCCCTCCTCCTAATGTTGAACCGCTGGAACCAACCCCTCTTAATAAACCCAAAGCCACCGTGCGCATGCAATTGCAAGCCCATACCACTCATGCAATATGCGCTTCCTGCCATCAACGGATTGATCCACTTGGATTTGCCTTCGATAATTTCGATGCTATAGGCCGCTGGCGAACCGAAGAAGTTATGAAGTCAGGCCAAGGAACTAATCCCCCTGTGAATGCAAGTGGCACCATGATGGATGGACGCACTTACAATAACTCACTCGAATTCAAGCAACTTCTCCTGCAGGATATGGATCGCTTTGCCCTGGCCTTTGTCGAACAACTTGCAACCTTTGCACTTCGCAGAGCCATGACCGTTGATGACATCGATCAGATCAAATCAATTGCGTTATCTTCAAAGAAGGATGATTACAAACTTAAATCAGTGATCGAGAATCTTGTGTATTCAGACCTTTTTCAGAAGAGATGATATACCAACAAACCTAGGAAATCTTTCATGAACATTCTTTCACAAAACTGGCTGCTTAGTCGTCGCCATATGCTTCGTGGCTTAGGCGTCACCCTTGCTTTGCCACTCCTAGATTGCATGGTTCCGCTTCGTGCCGCTGATGCCCCCATGAAGGCAAAGCGCAGCGTCTTTATTTATCTTCCAAATGGCGTCAACACTGTTGATTACCAAATACGCGAATCTGGGCCAGATTATAAATTATCGATGCCTTTGCAATCGCTCGAGAAACATCGTTCCAATATCACACCCTTCAGTGGTATACATCATCCAAATGGGCTTGGCCATCATCATAATTGCAAATCCATTTGGTTGACAGGTGCAAAGATTGGCCCTTCAGAACGCAACACCATTTCAGTGGATCAACTGATGGCTTCCGTAACCGGACCGAAAACGCGCTTCTCCTCACTCGAACTCAGCAATCAGGGCGGAAGCCTTTCGATGAATGCTGATGGTATCCAGTTGCCTTCGCAATCCAGCCCTGCGGTTGTGTTCCGAGAACTTTTTGAAGATCCAAAGGGTGGTATTGCTAGTCAACGCAGGGGTTATAAAAGGCGCGGCAGTATTCTTGATGCTATTCTTGATGATGCTAAAAGCCTGGATAATCAATTGGGAAATGAAGACAGGGGCCGTTTGCAGCAGTATCTAGCTTCTGTTCGCGAAGTGGAAATTCGGACCGAGCGCTCTGATAAATGGCTTGACACTGCACGACCCAAGATCGAGCCAGCAACCCAATCTCGCCTTAACCGCGAAATCTCGATGCAGATGCTGGGTGATTACCTACGCACTATTTATGATCTCATCGTTCTTGCATTTCAAACCGATATGACTAGAGTTGTTACCTTCAACACGGGCGAAGAGGGTCAGGGATTTGCTGTTCCCGAAATAGGTATTAAACAAGATCGCCATTCTCTTTCCCACCATAACGGGAATCCTGATTTGATGAAGCAACTTGCGGAAAACGATGCCTTCAACATCAAACAGTTTAGCTATTTTCTTGATCGACTAAGCGAAGTCAAAGATGCCGATGGCCCCTTGCTGGATACCACCATGGCACTTTATGGCAGCGGTATGGCTTATGGTCATAGCCATGGTAATGCCAGTCTTCCTCTTGTTCTTGCAGGTGGTTCTAAGCTTGGCCTGAAGCATGGCAGGCATATTGATTTTAATGCATCTGCGCAATTCCAAGGCTATGATAAACACCCCGCCATCTACCATAAACCTATCAACGAAAAAGCGAGGCTTTCAAATCTGCTTCTCACCATGGCACAAAAGATGGATGTTAAAACAGAAAAATTTGCAGACAGCCTTGCCCCTATCTCGGAGGTACAGGCATGATGCTTCGTCTTTTATCGATTCTTGTTTTACTGGCTTCCAGCTTAATCTTAGCCTTGCCTGCATTAGTTTATGCTCAAGAAAAAAAAGACCCCGTGCTGAAAGCAGGTGAGTTCCCACCATCTGATTCAGGTACTTATATCGCAGGCGAACTTGTTTTTATCGATCCCATAAATCGAAGAGGTGGAATTAGGTTGGATGGAAATCCCCCAGGCGACCGTTACCAATCTGGCCCTCTTCATTACTTTGCCATGCTTCCCTTTGGCATGATCTGGTATAACGGCGCTCCCGCAGAGCTTCGTGATATCCCTCTTGGCACCCATATTCATGGATATTTTTTATTGCCACCAGAGGGTGAGGAAAAAACTATTCCCTCTATTCCAAACATGGAAAAGTATCATGTGAAACATAATCATGCCTTTTCACTCGAGGATGATTTTAGTTTTTATCAAAAGCGGGGCCAAAACTGGAAGGTCGTTTCTGTTGATGAGATCAAAGGCAAAATCAATCTGATCCCTGAGGGAAAATCTGCCAAGGATGGTATCAATAAACCCTACACCTTTGACATTGATCAGGTTTCGAAAATTTGGAAATCGCGCAAGCTGGTTGATCTGAAGGAAATCTCTCCGGGCACTATGGTTAACTTTAATCTAGGATGGGCCCAAGGTTGGCGCGATAACGAATACTCGGTTTCTGAACTTTGGCTTGATGAAGAGAGCAGAGCTTTTGCAACCGAACTTCAACGCAAAAAACATGTCCGTTATCAAAAACAGCGCTGGCTCCCTGCCTGGATTGATCGTGTCGAAAATTTTGATTATGGTGGCGGCGTAGTCACCCTCACCCTTTTCGGCGGTATGGATAAATCTCTTTATGATGAACTCAAAGCTACTCAGGAAAAAGGCTTTGGGGTTGGTGCATCGGATAAAACGCTTCGCACTTGGTTTCATAGGGCTGATAAAAAAATTGGACAAGTTCTCGATTGGAAAGAAACAGCAAACCCACTGCCGGGCAGCAGTGGAATTCAGGTGCGCTTAAAGTTTACCGAACTTCTGGATGGGTATCGCCCAGGTAGGATTGTTCGAGTGAAATGCCAGGACTGGATTTTTGTAACCATGCCACCCGAAGAACGATTTAAATCTTTGGAAGAACTCAAACGCTCCGCCATCATGGGCCTGCCTTAAGAAGTAGAAAACTAAGCTGTACCAAGTTTTGTAGACTCTAAGTTAAGTCCTTAGCCAGTCTTCTGCTTAACTTCCTTGTAAATCCGTGGCAAATCTTGTTTTTGTCTTGTATATCAGGTCCGTGGCCAGTCTTCTGCGTACCTTCTGTGTATATCCGTGGTTCTTGGCTCAAACCAAAATACCTGTGGTTTGAATTTTAGACCCTCATTCATTATCCTTGCAAATTTAACCAAAAGGCAGGATCAGTCGCATTAAAGGACTTTTAGATAAGGTGGTGAAATCACGCTGGATTTCTAAATTTCGGGGCTATTCCTTAAAACAATAACCTAATTCTAAGTTTGCTATAAGAAGCGAATTGAAGAATTTTTGCAGCCCAATAGTAAGGTTATTCCCTCATAATCCTTATTAATTTATCTTATTAAAGAGCCTATTAATCTTTTTATAATTGTTTTGTTTTCGTTTGTAAATCAATCGGAAATAGTGATTCTTTTGAGGGAAACACAAAAAATAACGAGGTTTTCATTCAAAATGTTACTTTGCCCTTAGTTTTCCTATCAATTTGCATTAAATCTGATTATTCCGATGTAATAATTATAAATTAGCAAGTTTGATTGTTTAATAAAGCCTTTTTAGCTTATAACAGGGTACTATGTAATAGAAGCATTTATTTATCAAAGGAACTTTCTCATGTTCAAAAATAAAAACTTATTAGCTCTAAGTTTAAAATTCCTGATTCCGGTTGGATTGTTTATTTCTCCTGATGCTCTCTTTGCACAACGATATAGGATGATTTTGCCTCCTGCTCCACCACCGCCAGGCCCTTTAAATAATACAGTTCAAGCACAGA
>DBCB01000242.1:0-217 GCA_002303765.1 Planctomycetaceae bacterium UBA969 | reverse complement strand
CGGAGGTGGTGCTTTCCAACAAAGTACCGGGGGAATTCAGGGAACATCCCAATACACACAAAATAATGCTCCGGGCATGCAAATCTCGCAACTTTATCAAATCCCACTTTCTACAGGTGGTGGGGCTATGGGTGGCGGCGGTGGGTTCGGCCAAGGCGGTGGCGGCGGTGGGTTCGGTCAGGGTGGTGGTGGCGGTGGCTTCGGCCAGGGTGGTGGC
>DBCB01000258.1:23239-23420 GCA_002303765.1 Planctomycetaceae bacterium UBA969 | reverse complement strand
CATCGGTTCGATATTGTGGTTCTGCCGCCATGGCAGTCATCAATGAACTGCTAACTACAACTGTAATTAGTAATGTGAATAATTTTCGCATGGTCTAAGCCACCACTTCCGAAAGAACGCCTGTGCTGTCTTGGAATTTTTCTGTTTTCACGCCACTTCGTTGCAAGATAGTCAGCAACAA
>DBCB01000258.1:23036-23171 GCA_002303765.1 Planctomycetaceae bacterium UBA969 | reverse complement strand
GCTTCTGCGACATTATATTTACCAATCTTCGGCAGGTTGAAATCGATGTGCTTACCATGCTTCACGCCGAGTTTTTTGCCCCCTGCATAAAGAGTCGGCAGGTTCGCATTCCCATGGCTATGGCCATACGACATA
>DBCB01000258.1:21871-22982 GCA_002303765.1 Planctomycetaceae bacterium UBA969 | reverse complement strand
AACAGGTTGCCATCCTCTGCTTGATGCGCTTTTAGTTGGTCGAGAAAGTAGCTTAACTGTTCGACATGGAATGTATCGGTTTGAGTCAGTCGGCGAAGTTGCTCTGGATCGCCATTATGGTGCGAAAGTCCGTGACGGGTTTGCGAGATGCCGATATCAGGAATGGCCCCGCCGTTGGCTTCGCTGCCAATCATGCAAGTGATCACGCGAGTCGTATCGGTACGAAGTGCAAGCACCATCAAATCATAGAATAGACGGTGATATTCGCGGACCTGATCATGATTCATCTGACGAGTAAATCGCCCTGATACGGAATTATCAAGCTTGGGTCGTGGCACATCGAGCCAAGTTTCAGCTTTTTTCGTTCGGAGTTCTACCTGACGCACCGCAGTTAGGTACTCATCCAACTTATTACGATCTTCCGTTCCAAGATTGCTGTTCACGCTTTGGGCATCCCCCAGCACGGCATCGAGAATACTGCCCCGCTGATTCAATCGACGGCGAACGGCGTTCTTCCCGCCAGGTTGCTCACCAAACATCCGCTCAAAAATCGTTTTCACATTGCGCTCTGATGGAATTTGAATTCCATCGCGGGACCATGCGAGAGAAAATCCATCAATGGCCATTTCGAGTGACGGGAAGCGGGTGGATTCGCCTTGCACCTCTGCAATCAATTGGTCTGCGGAAACGGTATTTCGAAACGCTCCGCCATGGCTAGGAACATTCGCACCTGTCAGCCAAACCTGATCGCAATTGTGAGCCTTGCCAATGACCAATGGATGATGCAGCCCGCTGATGGGGGTGACTTCGTTGCGGTGACGCTCCAAAGATTTTAGCGGAGTCGTAAGTTCATAATCGGCGCCTGCCTTTTCGATCTGCCAACTCAGTGTATTGACACCATTGGGAATATAAAGAAACACACTGCGTTTCGGTGGCGTCGACTTGGGAAGTTCTGAAGCACCATGACTAGGTAAACGCATGCAATCCAACATTGGTAAGGCGATGCTGGCGCCTATACCACGCAGGAGATGACGACGACTAAGGAGGCATTTATTAGTTAGAATATTCATGTCATTTCCTGTTGGTTAACGTTGTTGAAATAGATCCGAGA
>DBCB01000258.1:17035-21689 GCA_002303765.1 Planctomycetaceae bacterium UBA969 | reverse complement strand
TGCTTAAACTCTTTAGCGTTGGCAAAGGGTCGCCCATCGGGCAATACACCTGTTGCATTCACTAGCGGATCATCTCCGGTTCCTTCTACTTTTTCGTGAGTGCGCCATTCACCAATGGCATTGTAATTATCAAAGGCCATACCCAATGGATCAATGTTCCTATGGCATGAAGCACACCTAGCATCATGAACATGGGCAGCCAGCTTCATGCGAATTGTTGCTTTCGGAGCAGTAAGCGGGTTTGGCTGAATAGGGTCTACATTCGCTGGTGGTGGTGGTGGCGATTTACCAAGAATCGATTCAGATAACCAAACACCGCGATGAACCGGACGATGCCGCGTTCCATCCGAGGTAAGCGAAAGAATCGATGCCTGAGTAAGTAATCCGCCGCGCTTATCTTCGGGTTTGAGCGAAACTCGCTGGAATTCATCTGTAGAAACAGGGGGCAGACCATAGAACTCAGCCAGGCGAGGGTTCACCATCGTCCAATCAGAGTCGATAAATTCACGCAGAGTCAAACCCTGCTTCAACACCTGACTAAAAAATGCGAGTGGTTCTTCGATGATACTTTTTTCGAGATGGCGATCGTAATTAGGATAGATTTTTTTATCGGGCGCAAACATACCAACTTTGCGCAATCGCAACCATTGCGTCGGGAATGATTTCGTAAAGCGTTGCGATCTAGGATCGGCCAACAATCGTGCCAGTTGTTTTTGTAATTCATCCTTATTATGCAATTTGCCTTCTTGCGCTACTTTCAGAAGTTCATCATCTGGCATGGTGCTCCATACGAGATAGGACAATCGCGAAGCGAGTTCCCAGTCGTTCAAGGTATGCCGTTCTGCGCTCTGATCGCCTTCTGCCATAAAGAGAAAGCTTTTCGAGCAGAGGATCGCGGTCATCGCTGATTTAGTAGCATCGACAAACTTTGCACCAGCAGCGATTTCTCCTTCCACAATCTTCATGTAGGTTTGTAATTCGCCTTCTTTTAGAGGTCGTCGAAACGCTCGTTTTGCCATGGCCTCGAGTCCAGCACGAGCTTGATCCATATTCCCTGGCGTCTTCGCCATGTACTCATCACGCCTGCGTTGCTCTTCCTCGGTCACAATGGGGCCCCGCATAGAAATCGAATCAAGGATAAGAATGGGAACCCGCGGTAGGCCCTGTTGATCAACAATCTTCATCTGCCAGGGTGCGAGTGGATCTGCAGTAGTTACAAACGGAATCCTACTATCCCCGTTATTCCGAGGATGGCGTGGCCCCGCAGCGATGTTAATCACATGAATCTCGGGGGGACGCACGAGATGGGTTCGAAAGGTGACGGTAGTCGGCTTATCTTCAGGGGCTATGATATCCCGCTCAAACAATACCCGGTCGAGCTTGTGTTCGTACACCTGCATGCGAGGCGGCCTTTGGTCATCTGGTTTTAATCCGCTGACCGTATAGCTAATTTCATAAATACCTGCTCCGGGGAATACTCGGTCAGGCGACCCGCGGAAGGGGCTTGATGCACGAAAAAGTTCACCTGCAGTGGTAAGAGGATATCGCACCTTATCGAGCAAGCCAGCTTTTTCTAGACGCTCGTAGTGAGGCTGCTTGGGCCCTACATTGGCTGCCCGAATACTTAAGTTGCGATACGAAACCTTCTTATCGGGATAGGCTTCAGCAAGCACTGATTCCGCAGCAGTCATGTATTTTTCAATGTGCGTTGGGGAAAGAGTAAGTACCGAACCTAATCGTTCGAAACCATTCCATTCGGGGTCTTCAAGTAAACCACCAGGATCGGCTGCATCATACTCAACGCCTATCAGATCTCGAACCGAGTTAACATATTCTTCACGCGTAAGGCGGTGATACGAAACGCGAGCCCGTTTAGCCAAGCGATCCGCTTCACCCTCTTTAATGCGTGCTGCTAGCCACTGAATAACCTTTGCGCTTTCGTCTGCCGTTGGGCGCTTCTTAACCTCTTTGGGCGGCATCTCGCCCGAACTGATACGCTCAATAATTTCGGCCCAATGTGAAGCGTCTTTCATCCCTACTTCGGGTGATAAACGGTCAATCCGAAAATCCCCCTCTTGCTTTTCTGCGTTATGGCAACGGATGCAATGCGTTTTAAGATAAGGCTGAATCTCCTTTTCGAAAGAGGATTGAGCAGAGGCAATCCCCGAGGAAAGGAGCAAACACATTAGTATTAAAATTATAAAACGGTTAATCATGTTGGTAGCTACGGAAACACAAGGGATGAATTAGCAAACTGTATATCGTATCCCGAAGCAAATCGAAGCGATTGCGGGGATGATACGATCTATTATTATACCTATTACTATTGGAAACTACAAACTCAAAGTGTGTAACTCATTCTTTAGGTTGGAATTCACTACCAGATTAATATGTGCATTTCGATGAAAAAGGAAGAATCTTCGCTTGCCATTCAGGGTTGTAGAAATGCACTTACCCGGATTAATAATCATTGCTATCGACGATTTCGCCATCCTTACGATTCGCAAGCTTTCGCAAGGCATCGTTTGAAATGGTTGTGCGCAGAGAACGAACACTGCCATCGCAAAGGGCAAACTGGCAAACGCCTGAGTGAGCGCTTCCAAATACGCCGGAGGTTTGATCGGTTGGAGACTTGGCTAAAATCGAAATTCCAGTTCCTGGCGCAGTAGCAGATCCAGCCATACGCCTAGCACCTGTTTTGTCGCCATTAAAGATCGAGCTATCATAACCGGTAAGCCCCAACTTATTTGGAGGCACATGCTTTTCGCCAACAAGAAGTGTGTTGGAAAGGCCATCGGAGACATCATTTATTTTCAAGTAACGAGTCCCGGTTTTGGTTTCCCAATCAACATCAACAATGCCAATACCATTGCAAGGGGCTTTAGTTGGCTGGCTGGGGCTTGGTGCCCACCAATAATCACCCGCACCACTAGGATCCCCCGAATTGATGGCATAATCACCTAAAGCACCAGGCACATGAACAGTTCCGTAAGTAGCGGAGTCGGGGATATCGCCCGAAATGCTTAATCCTGCGGTGGATGCCGATCGCCTTGCTGGGCAGATATAAGCTTTCACCGTGGTTTCTCGACCCACTTTATTTTGAGCTTGATAAAACGCCTTGGTCATATCCCAAAGTTTATAGGTGGCATCACCTTCCATGAAAGGAAGGATGAAGACAGCCCAAGTAGCCTCGGGATCGGTTCTACCAGGTGGAAAACAACTATATGTGCCATGATAATTATGGAAAGCGAGCCCGATTTGCTTGAGGTTATTTGCACAACTCATCCTCGCTGCAGCTTCACGCACCTTTTGCACCGCAGGAAGTAACAAGCCTATCAAAATAGCAATGATGGCTATTACCACCAGTAATTCAATCAGAGTAAACGCTTTTTTAGAACTAAGATATCGCATATTTGATTCCTTGAATTGAGCTAAATATATTATAACACTATGGCGATTAATAAAGCAAATTAAAAAAGTGCTCATTCATAGTCCCCAGCTAAAACAAAAAAAAGCCTGAAGGATTTTATCCCTCAGGCTTTCGTTGATCGTTACCGACAAATACACATTACACCTTAATGATATCCTTGACGGTCATGCCGGAAGGAATCATAGGCAACACATGTTCCTGATGAGGAGTCATCACATCAAGGAGGTATGGGCCTTTAGATTCAATCATTTCGATAAGAGCTTCATCAAGATCTTTTGGATCGGTGATGCGCCTAGTAGCTACTCGGAAACCCTTGGCAATGGTTACAAAGTCAGGGTAGGGGGGCTGATCAAACCCAGCACCCAAATAAGTATGGCCACGATTACTTTCGAAGAAGCGATCTTCCCACTGAACCACCATACCGAGGTGCTGATTGTTGAGCAGCAACACTTTGACAGGAAGCTTTTCAGTGAAGCAAGTTGCAAGTTCCTGAACATTCATGAGGAAGCTACCATCGCCATCGACATCGATAACGGTCTTAAGAGGATTGGCAGCCTGCGCACCCATAGCAGAAGGCAAACCAAAGCCCATAGAGCCAAGGCCACCGCTGGTAATCCAGGTTCGAGGAGAATTAAACTTGAAGAACTGGGCAGCAAACATCTGATGCTGGCCAACACCCGTGGTAACAATAGTATCATCAAGCATGTTACGTTCTTTAAGAAGTTCCCACATGCGCTTGATTGCTATCTGAGGAATGATCGCATCTTCGCGAGCTTCACAACGGAGTGGCTCGGTTGCACGCCAGTGTTCAACCTGCTTGATCCATTCTTGATGGCCTGCAGTAAGCGATGGAGAACCCTTGGGGCGTGCATCGATCATGCGAACAAGATCTTGCAACGCCAGACAGATGTCGCCATGAATTGGCAAATCGGCCTTCTTGATTTTGTTAAGTTCAGAAGGGTCGATATCTAAATGAACGATTTTACCATGCTTGGCGAATTCACTTACTTTGCCCGTAACACGGTCATCAAAGCGAACGCCAAAGGCGAGAAGAAGATCGGCTTCGTTAATGGCATAATTGCTGTAAACGGTGCCATGCATGCCGAGCATGTCAAGGCTAAGGAAATGCTCAGCAGGGAAGCCACCAAGGCCGAGGAGAGTCATGGCAACAGGAATGCCAGTTTTCTCAGCAAAGGCTTTAAGGTGTTGTGCAGCATTGCTACT
>DBCB01000258.1:0-16963 GCA_002303765.1 Planctomycetaceae bacterium UBA969 | reverse complement strand
TCGAGTTCTTCACGAGTAGCTCTGCGATCAGGTGCATAACCCGCCAAGTTCATTGGTGGATCGTAGTCTGCAACAATTTTGCGCATTTGCACATCTTTGGGCACATCAACAATGATAGGGCCGGGGCGACCTGAAGTAGCAATGTAAAAAGCTTCCTTCATAACCCGGGTAATATCTTCGGTGCGCAAGATCAGATAATGATGCTTGGTAACAGCCCTGCAAACTTCAACGATAGGGGTTTCTTGGAATGCATCGGTGCCAATAACTGGCGTACTCACTTGGCCAGTAATGCACATGATGGGGCAAGAATCCATTTTGGCATCTGCGAGGGAGGTGACAAAATTAGTTGCGCCTGGTCCGCTGGTGGACATACAAACGCCAACTTTGCCAGTAGTTCGAGCATAGCCTTCAGCAGCAAATGCGCCACCTTGTTCATGCCTAGGAAGAATGGTACGAAGCTTATCAGAGACTCGGGTAAGAGCTTGGTGAAGGGGCATGCTAGCGCCGCCTGGGTAGGCGAAAATAACATCTACGCCATGATTGATTAAACACTGAACAAGAATTTCAGCGCCTGATTGAAGATGGCCTTGGCCTTTATGCTCACTCATATCCAAATCCCTCCTGAAGGGGTAATAAAACCGTTAGGTCATTTAACTATAGCGATTTTCAAGCGTTATAAAAGGGGAAGTGAGAGTGTTCCCCGAATAATCATGCCTATCATAGTAGTATATCCGGACTTAGAACCTTTTTGCCACAAAACAAGCAGAATATTGGCAAGAAAAGAGGTAAATCAAACAAATTCGACTAAGACAGGGTGCGGAATAACCCCCGCCTTATGCCCCTCAGTTAAGAGCAGCTGAACCGCTTTACGCCCTTTTTTACCATAATCCACTGTCCAATCGTTCACATACATGCCCACAAACTTGTCTGCCAACCCGGTATCGAGATCTCTGCCATACTGCAAGGCATAGGCAAGGGCCTCCTTGCGATGATCAAGCCCGTAGTGAATACTTTCACGAATAAGCCTGCTGGCTTCAGAAATAATGTCTGCGCCCAAATCTTTGCGCACCACATTTCCACCCAAAGGAAGAGGAAGGCCTGTTTTTTCATACCACCAGACGCCCAAATCAACAACCAGCTTCAGCCCTTGGTTCTGGAACGTCAGCTGGCCTTCATGAATAATAAGACCTGCATCTACTTTCCCTTGCTCTACCGCATTTAGAATTTCATCAAACGGAACGATTTCGTATTGAAACTTACTGCCTAAAAGTAAACTCAGAGAAAGAAAAGCTGTTGTAAGTGTGCCAGGCACCGCAATACGCAAGTTCTTAAGTTCATCAATAGTGTAAGCTTTTTTCGCTACCACCATTGGGCCATAGCGATCGCCCATACTGCAACCCGAAGATAACAAAGCGTACTTATCTGACAAATAAGCGAAGGCATGAAGGCTGATAGCGGAAATATCGAGTTCCTGCTTCAAGCATCTGCGGTTGAGGGTTTCGATATCCTGAAGCTCATGAGCAAAAGCGAGATTCCCGGTGGGAATCTTATTGTGCGCAAGGGCATAAAACATAAAGGCATCATCAGGGTCTGGGCTATGGCCAACAGAAAGAGTTCGAATAGTCATTAAAAAATCTCATGAAGTTAAGTAAACCGTTAGAATATAACCGCGCTTATAGGCTGACCATAACTTTAATCAGGTTGATTAGCAGGGCCAATCTTCCCAGCCCTTTTGATGATGGGGCCATTTTCTACCCTGCGAACTGCAACACGCGAATTATCATCCGTAGTAATTCCTAGGAACATAAAGCACATTTCATCGGTGGTCTGCTCGCCAAACTTAACCCACTTGGGCGGGGTACTAGGGTTGTGGGGATTATTGTTGGTATTATCAAAGACAGCTTCGATCTCAATTTTGGTGCCTTCTTTTAGCCTCATTGGTTCCTTGAGGAAATAAATCTCCTGCCAGTTGTAGTCCCATGAATCAATGCGAATAGCTTCAAAAGTTTTTTCACCTGGCTGAGTTACATTCATAACAAATTTCCTACCGATAAGGTGCATATGAGGATCGACAGAATGCAATAATACTTCTTGAGCAAGCCAGACAGTATTGCGAACCGTATAGTCGGGCTTATTCGCAGGGATGACAAGAAACTGACCGGGGATCACAAGAGGCTGCACATAACGCTTTGCAGGTTTCTTAGCAAAGTAAAGCCCAACGCGAGAACGATCTTTTTCTTCCTTACCTGTACGATGGTAATGCATCTGAACAATAAAATCGGATCCCTTGGGAAGGAAATAACCAATACCCTCGGGAAGAAACTTAGGAGAAATGCCGGGCGCCCAGCCACCCATTTCTCCCGAAGGAGGAAACCCAACACCCATCGCAGAAGTATAGCCAGGGCCTTGATCCCCATTGGTTTCTCCCACGCCATTCTTTTCCTTCCAACTGCTTTGCAAATCCCTGCCTTTACCCGCTTTATCTAGATAATGCAGGGTATGATGAACCACCCTGCGATTGCCCGGCCTAAATTCGTAAGCCACCACAATTTTGTCTTCGGTAAGATTAGTAGGCAAAACCATACAGCGGAAAAGATCTTTGCCTGTAGCCGCCAACACCATATCTTCAGAAGGTTCCAAAATCAAATCGGGCTCTCCCAATTGCCAGCCTTCGGTAAACCGCTTGGGCAATGGTGCATTAGCAAAATCCCCTTCTGCACATCCTCCCTTCACCCAGTTGCGCAGCAGTGAAGTTTCTGCATCGCTCATCCTGCGTTCACCCCGATAGTGCAATCCGCCACTAGGCAACCAAGGTGGCATCTGTTTTTTCTCTACCACTTCCACAAGGAGATCTTTCCAGCGCACCGCATCGTTAAAGCTGGTTAACGAAAAGGGCGCGACTTCTCCCGGACGATGGCAAGCTTGACATTTTTCCTGAATAATCGGGGCGATATCGCGATGATAAGTTACTTTGCCCTCTGCAACTTTGGGCAATGGCCTGCTAATAGGGCAACCCACCGCATCGGTTTTTTTAATCTCAGGTACTTTGTTCGCAAGATGCGATTCAATCGCATCGATAAGATCTTTTTTCTTGGGCGCAACATTCCTGCGCAAGCGTTCTGTCCAAGAATCATCCACTCTTCCCGAGTAAACGACAGCCCCTTTTGAATCCAAAAGAAAAACCTCAGGAGTAATCTTTGCACCTAAAGCATCCACCAATATCAGCTTGGCATCATGAAGAACTGGAAACCCAATTTTATACTCGCTAGCATCTTTCTTTAACGCAGCGTCTTCATCCGTATTGGGAATCACTCCAATAAAATTAACACCCTTGGAACCATAGAGCGTTGAGAGTCGGGCTAGTTCTGTGCTGTATTCTGAACTAATCGGGCATTCAAATTGCATGAAAACAACGACCGTAGCCTTGCTACCTGCATGATCTGCCAACTTTGCAGCCTTGCCCTCTAGATTCTTAATCGAGACTTCAAGCGGGTTGGCCTGCATCATTGCAAAAGATAATAAACAAAGTGTTGTAATCGAATGCATAACGATTTTTCCCGTATTTAATGAGCACAATGAATTAACACTAATTCAATCATTTATTCAGGGCGAGGTGACAAGAGATTCTGGCATTGGTTTAATTACATCAAACTCCAGTTTAACAGGTTCAGAATGAACCCCTTCTGGCAGTTTTGCGAAGAAAATCTCTAGAAAAACTTTTTGCGTTCCTTCAGGCACTTTGCTGGTCTCGACCGAGGCCAGAAAGGGATCGTTTGAACCCGCTCAGCAATCCTTCGAGAATGGTTGTGCCAAAGGCTCGCTTAATAATCCATCCACATCTTGAAAACTTGTAAGAATGGTTATCTCGGGCAAAGATTCGCCTTCTTGCATCATCAGCCAGCGATCTACAGAATTGCGTTTTAAATTCACCCGAAGCAACACATTATGCGCCACGCCTTCCACCCACGATTTCAAAGCTGCGGGCTTTAATTCTAAAACATCGCCCTTGCGAATACCCACACCGCCACATCCCGAAAGAAGTGTAAGTGAAACAATCAATGGTATTGCCATGCAAAGTCTTCGCATAACTATTAGCTTACAGCAATTACATCCGTATTGGAAGTAACAGAAGCCAGCATTGCTCAAACTTATCTGGGCTGATCAGTTTTCTTAAGTGGTTTACCTGCCAGCTTTCCAGTGGCCTTTCCATCCATGATTGCAAAGGTGCCATTAACAAGAACATGGTTTATACCGGTGGCATACTGATGGGGCTTATCGTAGGTGGCTTTATCGCGAAAAGTATCAGGATTAAAGACTACAATGTCTGCAAAATACCCAACCTTTAGGTAACCACGATCCTTAAGGCCCATGATATCTGCAGGCAACCCACTCGCAGAGCGAATTGCACTTTCGAGTGGAATAAGCTTTTCTTGAATGGAATAAAAACCAATCTTGCGGGGGAAGGTTCCATAATTACGAGGATGAGGCACGGAAGAAGTATCAGGAACCTTTGCGCCACCATCGCTTGCGGTGGCAACAAAATCCTGCCTCATGAACAAGCGCATATCTTCCTCACTCATGCCAAAGTGCACAATCTGAGCGCCTCCGTTTTTTTCGATTTCAACTACAATATCAAGTGGAGATTTGCCCGTCATTTTTGCCAACTCTGCGATGTTTTTACCTGCATATCCAGGCTTTGGTGCATAGTAGGCAATCCGCAAGTCTGCGCCCCCATTCTTCGACTCCAAAGAATTTGAAATCGCTTTTCTAAGTGACACCCCAAGCTCTGGGTCTTCAAATCTTTTCACCAGTTCGGCTCGCTCGCCCTCACGAAAACGCGAAGGCACCACCGTTGCAGTAAGCGAGGTGCTGCTTGCAATGTAGGGGTATTGATCTGCTGTAACTTTGATGCCATCCTTTCTTGCCTGCATTAACAGCGCAAGCACATCGCCTGATTTGCCCCATACGGATCTGCCCGAAACCTTGATATGCGAAATATGCACAGGCATATTAGCTTCTTTTCCGATAGTTAATGCCTCATTTATTGCAGGAAGAACTTCAGACCCCTCATCGCGAATATGGCTCGCATAAAAACCCCCATGGGAAGAAGCAACTTTTGCCAGCGTTATTAGTTCAGGAGTCTTTGCATAAGTACCCGGGTTGTAAATCAATCCAGTGGAAAGACCCCAGGCACCATCCTTCATCGACTTGGTTGCAAGATCCGACATTTTTTTCAATTCAACTTCGGAAGGCGCACGGTTTACGTTTCCCATAACGGCTCTTCGAACATCGTTATGGGGAATTTGATGAGCAACATTACTGCCAACTTTTACTTTTGAAAGAGCTTTGTAATAAGCCTCGGTATCAACAGGCCCAGAACCACAATTGCCCGTAACTGCAGTGGTAACCCCCTGAAAAAGGTAGTTAAGATTAGCGTTGGTAGGCACTTTTTGAAGCGGGTAATCACTGTGGGTATGTAAATCGATAAACCCGGGCACAATTATAAACTTTGAAACATCGAAAATTTTTGTACCTGATGGGACAGAAAAGGAGCCAACCGCAACAATACGCTCACCTTTGACTGCAATATCACCCAAAATGGCCATTTTTCCTGTTCCATCAAGGATTTGGCCGCCCTTAAGTACGAAATCGGCATCCAAAGGCTCTGCAGCAAGCAAAAGGAGGGCAAAAAAGGGTAGGAGCATAAAAAAATCCTTTAAACCAAGAGAAAAATAAGCGGAGGTTGATGCAGTTTACCGTAGTAAACAGGGCGTGCAAACGATAAAACATGAGGATTATTCGGGTTATTCGGGCTACGCAGGGGTTTAAAAAAGCTGCCCGGAAAAGTTACGCCAAATTGCCTATTTAATTCTTGACCAATGATCGTCCTGACTTTACTATGTTATCTAAATAACCCCTCCTCCGCCCAATCTCCGATAAGGAGACGATGTAAGGAGACATCGGTTGCCTTATCCGGCAGGCCTGTGTTGAAACTCAACAGCAGGAAAGTTTATCCGGGTAGGTTGTTTGGTCACTTGATGGAATGGGGAGGAGCGTGAGTTCAGTCTTTTGGCAGGCCCGCTGTGGGTTTGTTCTGAATCGGTAGAAGGGGTTAAAAGGTTCCTGGTTTTCATGGAGTATGTGAAATGTACAGTGTTGTATTGTTGGTTGCCCTTAGTGGCAGTGCTGATGTTGTTGAACTTGGCGGACACAAGAGCTGCAATGGTTGCAGCGGCGCCGTAGTTGTTGAAAAGTCCAGCTGTAATGGCTGCAAGGGCGGACACAAGTTGTTCGACCGTGCTCCTAAGGGCTGCTGTGGTGGTAACAAGTTGTTCGACCGCGCTCCTAAGAGCTGCAATGGTTGCAACGGTGGCGGACACAAGTTGTTCAACCGTAGCTCCAAGAGCTGCAGCGGTTGCACAGGTTGCACAGGTGGATCTGCTGTACCAATGGCAGAACCTAAGAAAGAAGAAAAGAAAGCAGTAGAACCTAAGAAAGCTGCTTAATTAATCTTTTTCAAAGCACGATAAATTAATCTTTAAAGTGCAACTGAAAGAAGGGGAGCCCAACCGCTCCTCTTCTTTTTTTGTTGGCACTCATCCCCTTTTTACGGTCTTCTACCTGTACAGAGAGGGAAATTTTTAATGACGACGGAACTCAACAAAGATGGCAAGCGTATTCGTGCAATGTTTTCAGGCATTGCGCCATGGTACGATTTCCTGAATCATTTTCTTAGCCTCAACATCGATCGCTACTGGCGCAATCGCATGACAAAATTGGTCCCCCCAGAGGGAAACGATCCCATTCTCGATGTTTGTACGGGTACAGGCGACCTCGCATTGGCTTATCACGCCGCTTCCAAAGGAAAAATCAAAATCGTAGGCAGCGACTTCTGCCTTCCCATGCTTGAATCTGCTTACAAAAAGAACCAAAAGAGGGGATCGGGAATATTCTTCCTCGAAGCAGACACACTCTGCCTGCCTTTTTCGGAGAATCACTTCCAGCTGACAACCGTAGCCTTTGGCATTAGAAATGTCTCAGATACGGACGCAGGAATTTTGGAAATGATACGGGTAACAAAACCAGGTGGACGAGTTGCAATCCTCGAATTTTCACGCCCCAAAGGCTGGTTCTTGGGCAACCTCTACCTTTTTTACTTCCAGCGCATGCTTCCCCTTCTAGGCCAGCTTTTTTCCAAAAGTAAGGATGATGCCTACCACTATTTACGCAATAGTGTGCTGCAATTCCCGGATGGAGAGCAATTTGCCCAAAAAATGCGCGATCAAGGATTACTCCAAGTAACTTGGAAACCCTTCACTTTTGGCATCGCAACCCTTTATTGGGGAACCAAATCAGCTCCAACCTAATAAATTAACCTAAGGTTCTTACTTGGGATCAGGAGTTATCGCATGGCTGTTGCAGAAATGAAAAACAAAGATCATTTATTAGTTCGCGCTGCACGGGGCGAAGCAATCGAAAGAGTCCCTGTTTGGGCAATGCGACAAGCCGGGCGCTGGGATCCTGAGTTTCATAAAATCCGATCGGGACTTGGATTCTACGATTTTTCTGAAAATGTAGAACTCGCAGCAAAAGCCTCAATTCTACCGGTAAGGTTTGGAGTTGATGCGGTAATTCTTTTTTATGATATCACCACCCTGCCTGTTTCCATGGGCCTGCCTTTTTCATTGCAACCCAATATCGGGCCGGTCCCCGCTTCCCCCGTTCGCACCCTCGAAGCAGTTTTAAAACTAAATCCCTATCCACAACCCGAAACCTATTCCCATGTAACCCGCATGCTAACCCAAGTCCAAAAAACCTTGGATAAACCCATGCCAATCCTAGCCTTCGCTGGTGCGCCCTTCACCGTGGCAACCTATTGCATAGGCACGGGCAAAGATATCAATGCAACACGAAAATTTATCCAAGAACAACCCATCATTTGGCATGAACTTCTTGAAAGGCTTACCTCCGCAACCATTGGTTTTTTAAAAACCATGATTGCTCACGGAGCTTGTGCGTATCAACTTTTTGATTCCTGGGCCGGTATGCTGACCGAAAAGGAATACGATCTATGGGCCCAGCCTTTTCATCGCAGAATTCTTTCAGGTGCCACAGGTGCGCCACGAATTCTTTTTGTCAAGGAATGCCCCTACCTTCATAAACAAGTTGAAACCGGCGCAGATATCATCAGCTTGGGTAAGCGCAACGATCTTAAAGAAGCCCGGGATAAATACCCCCACCTCGTTTTTCAGGGCAATGTGGATGAAAATATCCTGCGTACAGGAACACCAGCAGAAGTAAAAATTGCAGTGGAAGAATGTCTGCGAAAAGGTGGCGGGACCCGCCACATTTTAAATCTCAACCATGGTGTGGATCGCACCACCCCGGTTGCCAACTTCGAAACTTTCGTAAAAACCGCACACGAATTCAAAGGATAATAGCTCACCCTTTCCCTAGATCAATGTGCGGATTTTTTGTGCCAGTTCTTCCAGCTTTATTTCCCGGATTAGGAATTTCTTATCCCGAGAGGTCTGGCCCGATAAAATTTCAATCTGATTTCTTTTGATACCCAATGTTTTTTTCAGCAATTCCATTACGGCGTCATTGGCCTTACCATCTTCAGGGGCAGCCTGAACAGAAACTTTAAGCGCACCATCATGCACGCCATTAATGCTGTTTTTTCTTGCACCGGGTTGTGCTCTTATGGGAAGAACAATCCCATCTGCATGCAGAGTTATCTTGGGCATGAAGTAATAATCTGGATTATTTAATCCGCTTACCATCGTTGGTGATGGTCGCAGGGCAGGTTAGCCCAACACTGAAATTACCGCTTGTAATGCGTTCGAGATCTGCAAGATTATCCATGGTGATGAACTTAGTATAGTTAAAACTCCCAAGCATTTTTCCTGCCTTTTCAAACAATTCTGCATTATCAGCATTCAAAAACTTCAACTGGTTATCATGCAATTCTGAGATGATTTTTCTCAACTCAGGTTCAACCTTCTTTAGTTCATTAAAATTAGTGCGAGTTTCCATCAGAAGTTGGAAGGCATTTCGCACTTCAAGCCTGATCAGATTCTTTGTGCTTTCCTCGACTGCAGCGCCACGATCTGCGAAGGCCTGAGCTCTTGCAACACGGTCAGACTTTTTACCCACAAGAGAGGACGGCATTTCAATGGTAATAGCTTCAGGAGTAAAGTTTTCGCCACGCCCTTGTACGCCAATCGGAATGTAATGCAAATCAGAACCACTTGCAAAAGTTCTGAACTTGGGGTTAAACCTAGCAGACCTCTGGGCATTCACTTCCAATGCAAGAATTTGAGATGCCTTCGAAGATTTAATAATCTCTTCACGGACTACAGCAGTTTTTTCAATCATCTCTTCAATAAATTCAGGGGTAAGTAAGCCTAAAAGATCATAAGAAGGAAATTCAGTTTCCATAGGCTCGATTAGGCCGATTTTATTTCTGCCACCCACTTCTTCTCTTAACAAGGCCTTAGCCCTTTCAAAACCCGTAGCAGCTAGAGAATTCTTGTGCTTGGCCTCAACCACACCCAACTTTAATTTTTGAAGTTTGATTTCGTCTTCAGGTGTCTTTTTAAGAGCCATCTTTAATTCAAGCACCTTAATATTCTTTCCTAAAACCTGAAGAACTTGCTCGCTCAAATCCTGTTGCTGTTTGGTATAAATAACCAAAAAATAACTCCGGGCCACCCCGTAGGATGTGTCCCTGATTTCCTGCCTCAACCCCGCATCCGCAACCTCTATCCCCAACTCGGACTGTTGTCTTCTGTACTTCATATCAGGAGAAAGCTTGGCGAAAAAAGGAAGGTTTTGTACGCCGCGTAATCCCGCTTCTGAACCCCTCAAACTCGCTTCTGCTGCATGTATTCTTGGATGGTTTGCATTCATCAAATCCAGAGCTTCAGCCAAAGTGATTTTTTTCACCGCCTCTTCACTTCTTGCAAATCCTGCAAGACCTGTAAACAATGTCGCTATACCCATTACAGAAAAGAAACTAATGCGATTAAATTTTAACATCGTTTTAAACCTTAAAAGAGTTAGCAGTTTCATCTAATAATCGACATATTAGGATCACAACAGCACGGAATTTGCGCAACCTACGTAAATACCCAAAGCTATCTATAGCATATATTACTGAAAGTGTCGAATATATTGATTAAAAAGATTGTAGCGATTCCGCAGTTTAGGAAAATTTAATTTATTTGCCCTACGATTTAGTAGCCTGCAACTGTGCCAGGTGCGGCATGCAAAACGGGTAGGCCCATTACTTTTCTGCACTCTTCGAGCATTTCTCTGGTTCTGCTAGCACCCACCCTGCTGACTCCCAAAGCGCGCACTTCCAACATTTTCGCAAAGTCCCTCACGCCACCCGCTGCTTTAACCTGAACCGAAGGGGCAGCATGCTTGCGCATCAAAATCAAATCTTCGATGGTCGCCCCGCCTGAACCATAGCCCGTGGAAGTCTTAACCCAATCCGCCTTCAATTCACTGCAGATTTCACAAAGCTTGATCTTATGCTCATCCTTCAAAAAACTGTTTTCAAAAATCACTTTCACTTTTTGACCAGCTTTATGTGCAACATCGATCACCACCTTAATATCCTCGCGCACATAATCCCAGCGTTGGCTCAACACTTGGCTTATATTAACCACCATATCAAGTTCTTCGCACCCATCAGCGATGGCTCGTTCAGCTTCCATCTTTTTTATTGCAGTAGTGTTTGCACCATGGGGAAACCCAATGGTAGTACTGGCCCTGATTCCTGTGCCCTTGAGTAAATCCGCACACCTTCGCTGGTAATAAGGCATGATACAAATGCTTGCAACATCGTAATCAATCGCAAGGGCAATCCCTGCTTCCAATTCCTGAACCGTGAGGGTCGGTGTCAAAAGAGAATGATCGATCATCTTTGAAATATCTTTATACGTGTAGCTCATCAGTTCCAACTCCTAAGTTTTTAAAATCCGCAAGTGCAATCGCACCCAACAACCCCGCGCCCTCTCCCACCGATGATAATTCAATCCGAACATCATCCACTGGAAACATCCGAACCCTCTGTTTAACAACACTTCGCACTGGCGCAAGAAGCAAATCGCCCATTTTTGAAACCCCGCCTCCAAGCACCACCAATTCCGGATGCAACGAAGTTACCATGTTGGCAACACCAATGCCAAGAAGAGTTGCAATATGATATATTCCAGCACTTACAGATTCATCACCTTCCTTTGCAGCTTGTACCATAGTTTCCGGAGAAACATTTCTAATATCGTTGGCGCAAATACGAACCAACTTCGGAGCCTGCCCGATTTTAAAAAGCCGAACGCCCTCAGCAATGATTGCTGGCCCACTGCATAGCGCCTCTAAACAACCCTGGTTCCCACACCCGCAAAAAGGCCCATTGGGAAGAATGGTTTGATGACCTATTTCCCCTGCAGAACCCAAGGGACCAAGAAGAAGTTTCCCGCCAATAACTATTCCGCCACCTATGCCAGTTCCCAGAGAAAAGAAAACCATGTTGGAAACATTTTTCCCCAGCCCGAATTTCATCTCACCCAATGTTGCAGTACGAACATCATTCAAAATACGAACCGCGTACCCCAATAAATTTTCAAGTATTTCACGAATGCAAACGCCCCGCCATTGAGTATGCATGTTTGGTAGGAACAGGGTTTTGCCAAGTGTAGGATCAACCAAGCCTGGAATCCCAATACCAAGGGCGGTAGGTTTATAGCCAACTTCATCCGCCAGATTTTTTACAAGGGATGCCATTCTGCAAAGAACATCTTCAGGCCCATTTTCTGAAAGTGTGGGAATGCTACGCTGCAGCAAAATATTGCCAGAGAGATCACCCAGCCCCGCAGTAATAGTGGTACCACCAAGATCAATCCCTGCAAGTATTTGATTCGCAGGCATTAAACTTTGCGCCTTGGAATGTAGTTACGCAAGAAGGTATGGCTTTGCGTAAGCGCAGCTCTGCGTGATTCCAAAGAACCTTCATAAGCCCTGTCTTCCACTTCAACACAAACAGGGCCAACATAGCCCGCATCACCCAACACCGAGAAAAATTTTCCCCAGTTCACTTCCCCCATCCCGGGCAGTTTGGGCACATGATATTCCTTCGGATATGCAAGAATCCCCACCTCATCAATGCGATCTCTATCAACCCGCACATCCTTTGCATGCACATGAAAAATACGCTTAGAGAATTCATTTAGCGGCTTGAGATAGTCCATCATCTGCCAAGGAAAATGCGAAGGATCAAAATTTAAACCAAAGTTGGAGTTCGGAATATCAGCAAACATCCTACGCCATATCGCTGGGGAAATCGCAAGGTTCTTACCCCCAGGCCATTCATCCCGCCCAAACGACATCGGGCAGTTTTCGATGCCAATGCGTACTCCCAATGATTCCGCAAACTCAACCAAAAGCCTCCAAGTCGCAAGAAAACGAGGCCAGTTTTCATCTATCGTTTTCGTGTAATCTCTTCCCACAAAAGTATTCATCTGATTGATGCCTAAAAGCGCAGTTGCCTCGATTACTTTTTTAATGTGCGTACAGGCGGTATTTGCCTCTGTCTCATCAGGAGACAGAGGATTGGGATAATAACCCAAACCACTAATCTTCACCTTATACTGCGAAGCAAGACCATTAACTTCGTTCGCCTTGTTCTTATCAAAGTCAGTCACATCAACATGCGTAATCCCAGCATAACGGCGTTCCGCCTTGCTCACAGGCCAGCACATCAACTCCACGCAATCATAACCTTCTTCGCTAGCGAGCTTGAAGACTTGCTCCAAAGATAACTCCGGGACGATGGCGCTGACAAATCCTAGTTGCATTGGTTTACTCTTTCACTTTAATCCAACGTTGTTCACGATGGCTTTGAAGGATGGCTTCACACAAAACGATTTCACGATGCCCATCTGCAAAGGTAGGATATTGCGCATCGGGCCCTGTTTTTCCAGATGCAATTGCATCATAAAAACCCCTGAAGCACATCTTAAAGGAATCATCATAACCTTCGTCATGACCGCCCGGATAATCTGCAAACTTCCTCGCATCATTTCCAAGCAATGAAGGATCACGCAGCAAAATCTCATTCGCTCTATCACGATTCCCGAACATGATTTCGTTGGGCTTTTCGCTATTCCAATTGACTGATTGTTTTGAACCTGCAATTTCAAACCTCAGGCAGTTCTTATGCCCAGCACTAACTTGTGAAACCCAAAGCAAACCCTTCTTCCCACCTTTGAAACGCAAAAGAATGGAACCATAATCATCGGTGGTGATCGGAATATTCTCGGTATCAACAAAAGCCTGACCCTTACCCTGAAAGGTTGCGATCTCGCCCTTCGGCCGTTTACGAATAGGATGAACGGTTTGCAAATCCGCACAAACCGATTCCACCTCAAGCCCGGTAATGAAGTAAATCAGATCGAGCCAATGGGTACCAATATCTGAAACCGCACGAAGTTCGCCACCTTCAGAATCAAGCACGCGCCAATTGTAATCGGTATCACGGAAAAGCCAATCCTGAGAATAACTTCCTGTGATATGAAATATATCGCCTAGCTCTTTTTTGCGAATACGATCTTTAGCTTCGATGCAAAGAGGATAATACCGGATGTTATAATTAACCCCCGCTGCTTGTTTGGGATACTTCGCAGCTATCGCAACCAAAGCAGCAGATTCTGCTGTGTTCATTGCGAGAGGTTTTTCGCAAAGTACATGCTTTCCAGCTTCCAATGCCTGCTTCGCCATCAGAAAATGAAACTTATTGGGAACACCCAGATGAACAGAACCAGCATTAGTATCTGCAAGCACTTCTTCATAAGAAGCATAGGCTTTTGTGATACCGGTTTTTAGGGCAAAGGCTTTGGTTTTTTCAGGGTTCGAACCAAGCACACCCGAGATGCCGATGCCTAGCCTTCGAAGGGCCTCGATATGAACCCACCCCATGAAACCGGTTCCCACAACTGCAACTTTAATCGAGTTCATATTTAAAAATCCGAAAGGTTCAGCCTGCTTACTTCTTAAGCCTGCTCAACAAATATTTAAGTTTGCCAAAGCGTTCTTGCTTCCCATTAAAATCAGTGGAAGGTTCTACAACCGCATTAGTGGCAGAAACTTTTGGAGTTGCGGCTTCGCCAGGTAATAGCTTGTAGATACCTTTACCGTTGCCGGTAACCACTGCGAAATATGCTTCACCTTCCTCATCTTCACCAAAGGTAATAATGGGAAACATCGGGCTTGGAATAGAGTAATTACCCAAGACCTTGTTGGTTTTATTATCATAATTCAAGGCATAAACCTTGCCCGAAATATAATCAGCATAAAGGTAGTGCCCTTGAAGCTCGGGAATCTTTTTACCCCGATAAACAAAACCACCGGTGATAGACTTGCCCACCCGATGATCGTATTCGTAAATAGGGTCGATCAGAGGTTGGGCCGATTTAGATTCATAATTCCCAAAGGGGTGGGCACCTTCACGAATAGCCCAACCATAATTTCCGCCCTTCTTTATAATGTTGATTTCTTCCCACAGATTCTGACCAACATCTGCAGCCCAAAGGTTGCCTGTGGATTTGTCAAAAGCCATGCGCCATACATTGCGAAGTCCGTAGGCAAAAATCTCTGGTGCAGCTTTCTGGCCCACAAAAGGATTATCCTTAGGAATCGAATACTTCATACCCGTATCTTTTTTATTAACATCGATACGAATGATTTTGCCTAAAAGAGTACCTAGATTTTGCCCATTGTTGTAGGGATCATTACCATCACCACCATCACCAATCGCACAATACAGGCAACCATCTGGGCCAAACGCAAGCGTGCCCCCCTTGTGATTCCAAAAAGGATGTTGGATTTCAAGCAGCACTTCTTCATAGGCAGAATCAGCTTGGTCAGGATTATCCTTGGAAGCCTTGAATCGGGAAATCACACACAAATGTGGCGTATGCTTAACCGTGTAATAGGCAAAAAACTCGCCATTCTTTTTGTAATCAGGATGGAATGCAAGACCTAAAAGCCCCTCTTCATTTTCCTTATCGATGTAACGCACCTTGGAACTTATATCCAGAAAGATCTTGGACTTCTCCGCCTTGGAATTATTCGGAATGATATGAATCTGCCCCTGCTGCATAGCAACAACGACCCGATTCGTACCATCGCCAGGATTAGTTACAACGATGGGCCTTAAAGGTTGAACTTTACCCTTTTCATCAACTTCATCCCAACCCAACCACTTAACATTGGGAAAGCCAGGCGCCAAGGAAACATTTTTCTTCCCATCAATAGGATCCACAATCGGAGCAGCGCTATTCAAAGTTCGAATCTTAATATTGCGATATGAAACCATGTCGCCATGATCCTGAAGACAAATAAAACCCTGACCCGCTTTGGCAAACATCTCAAACTTCGCAAACTTACTCTTAGCAAGTTTTTCGTTCCAATCAGGGCTACCAATCTTGCAAGTCCAATATCGAATACCATTCATGTTCAATTCGCATTTATCCTTGGCAATGATCAAGTTGACATGATTCCATTGCCCGACAGGTTTGGTAGCATCGATGGTTTTATTAGTTTTAGGATCGTTTGCTGGCTGATAAAGCTGGTAAAGCCAGCCTGCTTTCTGTGGGTCATGCCCATCAACATTATCTTGAATCTGGATTTCAGGGCCTGAATGCCAAGGTGGCCCAGCTTGTTCTATCACATGAAACATGATGCCACTATTTCCACCCTTGGAAATCTTATACTCTAGGGAAAGCTCAAACTCTTCATATTTTTCGGTAGTGATAATATCGCCCGCACCTTTATCCGCACGAGTTAATGCACCATCTTTAACCTGCCAACCATTGCTGATTTCTTGTTTCTTGTAGTTGCGCCAACCTTTGGTTGTCTTTCCATCAAAGAGGGATTTCCAACCTGCTTTTTTTTCTGAATCAGAAAGAGCGTTTTCCTCAGAGCGAGCAAACAAGGGCAGAAAGCCCATGATTGCAACAATAACCAACAACTTTTTAATAACTGACATGATTAGGTTCCTAAATAAAATCCCACATAAACAACATGGTCACATTATCAAAGATACGAGGTATACTAGCAAGGATGTTTTTTAGATGCTAAAGATCCACATCCAATGCGCTTAGCCCCATTATGGCCGCCCATTTTCCGCAGGCTTTTTGCCTTCAATTAGCAATTTGGCCTGACGAACATATCGACGTCCCAGAAGTTCGTAACCTTCTTTGGTGTAATGAAGGTCATCCGTAGTAACATTATTCTTTACTTTGTTATTAAGATCATCGCAATCCACCCAAGCGCCAAGGGGATCACTCTTTGCAAGGTTCACCTGGCCCTGACGCACTGCTTCCCACGGAGCATCACTGGCTTTTTTATGATCACTGATTCTTCCAATCACAAACTTCATCTCGGGTTGCTTAAGATCGCGCCTCAGATTAGTGATCAGTTGCTTTAAAGCTTCGTTGTAGGGCTCCTGAAGATTCTTCTTGGCATCACTTTCGCCCTGCATCCAACAAAAAGTGACCGATGCAGGATTGGGATACTTTTTCAAGAGCATCTCAAACTGATTCAATATCGGCTTATAATAAATTGTTCCTTTGTTTTTATCCGCGGCACGAGCCTTCTCTACATCAACCCCATGTTTCTTGGCAATTTCATCCCACTCCGCAACCCAATAGCGAATGGGTTGACCACCAGCAGCCACCTTGATATAGGCGACGTTGGCATTGGGAAAGAGTAAAGCGCCTTCGGGTTCCAACCCAAGTTTAGGGTCCATCCCCGCCATGTTCGATTGCCCGGAAAGAATAAAAATATGTGCTGGTTTTTCTGCAGGCGTCTGGGCACACAAAGGTGCCAAAACAAGAACAGAAAATAATAGGGAAAAGTATTTCATAACAAGATCACTCCTCGTTCTTTTAAAGCT
>DBCB01000115.1:20518-23430 GCA_002303765.1 Planctomycetaceae bacterium UBA969 | reverse complement strand
TGGGGTCAATACAGCCCGACCTTCTGGGATATCAGTACCTACATTGGAACCTTTGGGTTATTCCTAAGTTTGTTGTTCCTTTTCTGCAGGGTTCTACCAATGATTTCTATAGCAGAAATGAAGCATTTGCTCCCAGAATCGCATGTGCATTCGCACAAGGATTCGCATGATCATTCAGATTCCGCACATGGAGGAAGCCATTAATGGACGCTCCTAAGGTCAAGATTTATGGTCTGGTTGCAGAGTTTGAAACTCCAACCCAAATTGTGGATGCAGCCAACCAGGCTCGAGAAGCAGGCTACACTGCAATGGAAGCCTACAGTCCCTTTCCTGTTATGGATCTGCATGAAGCCGTTGGTTTCAAGCGAACCATGTTGCCTACACTTGCATTTTTTGGTGGGTTGACTGGGTTTCTCACAGCCTTCTCTTTAACAACCTTTACCTCTGGTGGAGCGCCTTCATTCATTACCCCTTTCCTGCCCGACTGGTTTTACTACCCGTTGAATATTGGTGGAAGGCCTTTGAATTCATGGCCCGCATTCATTCCCCCTGAGTTTGAACTCACGGTTTTGTTTGCGTCCATCACCTCGGTTTTTGGAATGTTATTATTGAATGGATACCCAAGACTTTACCATCCTCTTTTCAATGTTCCAAGATTTTCGAGAGTAACCACAGACAGGTTTTTCTTGTGCATCGAAGCAAAAGATTCAAAATTTGATCTGCAGGGAACCAAGCAATTCCTTGAAGGATTGCAACCGTATGAAGTTTCGGAGGTCCCAGAGTAATGTTTAAATCAATCGCACAATACCTTATTGGCTCTTCTCGCATTGTAAATCTTTTGCTTGCAACTTTCATTGCTGCGGGAAGTTTGGGTTGCCAGAAGCAAGACATCGGTTGGGGTTTTTACCAACAGATGGCTGAACAGCCAAAAATTAAAATGCACTCTCCTTTTCAATTCTTCACTGATGGCAGGGGTAACCGGCCTTATGAAGAAGGCACTGTAGCGCGTGGCATGCTTCAGGAAAATGAACATTTATATTCTGGTCTTCAAGAGGGCGGTACCGCTGCTGCTTGGAAAGATCTTAATCCTTCCAAAGAACCGATGACCATCGTTCAAGCCAAATCTCCTTACTACGAAACTTTCCCCATGGAAGTTACTGAAGAACTGATTCTTCGTGGCAAAGAAAGATTCAATATTTATTGTTCGGTATGCCATGGTGTTACAGGTGCGGGTAATGGAATGATCGTTCAACGTGGGTATCTTCCACCGCCCAGTTTCTTTGTAGATCATTCTCGAGGATTGAAATATCTAACCGGTGCTACCGTGCCTTTACCAGAAGCCCCAGCAGGTTATTATTTCCAGGTAATTACGCATGGATACGGCGGGATGGGAAGTTATTCGGCGCAGATTACTCCCAAGGATCGATGGGCAATTATTGCTTATATCCGGGCATTGCAGGAAACATTTGGAAAGCCGGCTGGCCAGGCTGTGGCCCAAAAGGAGGCCAAGTAATGGCTACTATTTCTGATCATGTAAGAACCAACATGGCACTTGTGCAAAAGCTATCTTTTATTGTTGGTGTTTTGGGTCTTGGGGTTTCTGCCGTTATGCTTGGGTTTGAAAGAAGAGAATTCTTTTCATCTTATCTGATTGCTTACATTTACTTCTTTGCAATTGGTGCTGGTAGTTTAGCTCTTTTAATGATTCAGCATGTTGCAGGCGGTGCGTGGGGATTTTCAATCCGCAGATTACTTGAAGCTGGTAGTAGAACACTTTTATTACTTGCAGTACTTTTTGTACCGTTGCTTTTCGGCTTGCCTGAACTTTATCAATGGGCACGTCCAGATGCTTTAAAAGATCGAATCATCGAGCTAAAATCAGGTTACTTGAATGTGCCTTTCTTCCTGATTCGACAGGCGATATTTTTCTCCATTTGGGTAGGTTTGGCTTATTCACTCTCTTACTTTTCTAAGAAAGAAGATGAGACTGGTGATGAATCCATTGGTTGGTGGTTTAAAGCCCTTAGTGGACCAGGACTTGTTGTTTTTGCAGTTACCGTTGGTTTAACTTCCGTCGATTGGGCAATGTCTGTTGATGTGCATTGGTATTCTTCAATGTACCCCGTATTATTTGCTTTTGGTTGTATTTTAAGTGCATTGATTTTTCATATCGTTGCAATGATTTTACTTTACCAAGGTGGAGACCTTGAAAAGTATTTGACCAAAAATTATCTGCGAGACTTTGGTAGTTTTCTTCTCGGCTTTATTATTTTCTGGACCTACCTGACTTTCTCCCAGTTTTTGCTTATCTGGTGTGCAAACCTAAAAGAAGAAGTTCCTTATTATGTTAATCGTATTTCGGGTGGCTGGCAGATTGTGACCATCATTCTTGCGATAGGCCATTTTGCTCTGCCATTTTTGTTTCTTTTACGACGCGAAACCAAGCGTGTTCGCAGCAGCCTTTTAATTGCTGCTTGCTTCATGCTCTTAATGCGGTTTGCAGATTACTTGTATCTTTTAGGGCCTAGTTTCAGCCCGAAGCATTTTCACATGCCTGTTAGTCAGGTTACCTGTCTGCTTGGTATTGGTGGATTATGGCTTTCGTTTTTCATTTACCAGTGGAACCTTTACCCTCCTATTGCAGCTCGTGATCCACGAGCGCTCAAGGAACCGGTTCATGGTGTGTAGTCTTATAATTTAGTGAGACATTTGAAGGGTGGTTGTATCATGGAAGCTAATAGTCAGATTAAAGCGAATGTTGAACATACTGATGTTAATTTTAAGATTATAGTCGTCGTTGGCGTAATCTTAGGCTTATTAGTAATGTTGGGCTTTTTCATTGGGTTGCATCTGTTCGAGTTTTTGGTCGCCTTCGAAAACGCCCGAAAAATTTCTGAGTATCCATTAGTAGC